>JAKFCH010000139.1:0-14237 GCA_036676765.1 Deltaproteobacteria bacterium | reverse complement strand
CCGGGAGCCGCGGCCGGCGGCGCGGGGGCGGCCGGCGTAGAGGGGGGCGCGGCGGCGGCGGGGAACCGGTCCGACGCGGACGGGGACGATGCCACCTGCGACGCCGCCAGCGTGGGCACCCGGACCTCGCCCCGACCGGTGTCCAGGTCGACGAGCCCGAACGCCGCGAGCGTGTCGAGCGCCCGGACGACCTCCGCCATCCGCGCCGGATCGGCGCCGGTGGCCTCCCGGACGAGCTGTTCGACGGTGCGGACGCGCGGGACGAGCCGGATGACCCGCATGGTCGTGGCGTCGATTCCCCAGCGCGACTCCGGTGAGTCCGTCGGGAGGCGGAGGGAGAGGGTGGCGGTTCCGAGGGCGCGCCAGGTCCGCTCCAGGAGCGCGTCGGGCCGGATGGCGGCGAGGCCGCGCGCGAGCATCCGGGGCACGGGCTCGGGGAGAGGGAATGCGCCGGGCGGCGGCGTCCAGGCGGGGTCGAAGGAGACGCTGCCGCCGCGCGCGTCGACGAGGGCCGCGAGCCAGGCGCCGAGCCCGTGGGACGCGATCGCGAACGCCCGCTCGTGCGGCATCCCCGCGGCCACCGCGGCGCCGACGCCCTGGACGAGATCGTCGGGGAGCGGCGGCGAGGCCCCGGCGAACAGGCCGGGCACGCCGACGGCATGGACGACGTGCCCGCCGCGCACGCCCACGACGGCGAACCGGCCGCCGTGCTCGACCCGCATCGCCCCGTTGGCACCCAGGCGGTGCGCGAGGAAGAGCACGCGGACGGGCGGGAAGCGCTCGACCGGGCCGCCGACGCCGACGAGGAACTCGAGGCCCTGCCACGAGCCGGCCGCGCCGGGCCGGGGGACGCTCCGGCGGGAGGCCGCCTCGGCGTCCAGCACCCGCACCAGCTTGTCGGGGTCGACGGGCTTCGGGAGGAACGCGACGTGGGGCGTCGTGCGCAGATCGGCGGGCACCACCCGCCCGAGGAGGACGACGGGGACCGGCACGGCGAGCCGCGCGACGCGACGCGCGAGGTCCAGGCCGTCCATCTCGGGAAGCACCACGTCGGCGATCACGAGGTCGAAGGGCGCCCGAGCGAGCCAGTCCAGCGCCTCCCGACCGGTTCCGACACCCGATACCTCGTGTCCGAGCGCTCGGAGGGTATCGACGACCGTGGCTCGTGAAAGTGCGTCATCGTCGACCGCCAGTATCCGACCCATACACATCCTCGGCTGGCCCATTGCCCTTGCCTGGGCCCGATCATAATGAGCGGTGACCTTTGGGAGTATCATGGCAAGCGCCAACGTTCTGAACATCACCGACGCCGACTTCAAGCACCAGGTCCTCGAGAGCGACGTACCCGTGCTGCTCGACTTCACGGCGGTCTGGTGCGGCCCCTGCAAGGCCATCGCGCCCCTGCTCGATCAGCTTGCCAACGAGAAGAAGGGCCTGCTCAAGGTGTGCAAGATCGACATCGATCAGAACACCGACACCCCGAACCAGTTCGGCGTGCAGTCGATCCCCACCCTGATCTTCTTCAAGGACGGAAAGGTCCTCGAGCGCAAGGTGGGCTCGATGAGCAAGCCCGCCCTGGATCAGCTGGTGGCGAAGATCCTCGCCTAAGCGCGTTCCCCCCGAACGCACGAAGGGGCGCCCGAGCGCCCCTTCTTCTTTTTCCACCTCCACGATCTCTTGACCGTGGGGCCAGGTTCGATCGGCGACGACTAGCTGAACAGCCCGAGCAGGTCCATCTCCTCGAGCGCGCGGCCCGAGCCCTTGACCACGGCCGTGAGCGGGTCGTCGTCGACGATGACGGGGAGCCCGGTGGCCTGGCTGATGACGTAGTCGAGGCGGGCGAGGAGCGCGCCGCCGCCGGTCATGACGATGCCGCGGTCGACGATGTCGCCGAGGAGCTCGGGCGGCGTGCGTTCGAGGGAGGCGACGACGGCGTCGACGATCGCCTGGATGGGCTCCTCGAGCGCGTCCCGGATCTCGTCGGAGTGGACGGTGACCGTGCGCGGGAAGCCGCGGTTGAGATCCCGGCCCTTGACCTGCATCTCGCGGAGCTGCCCGTCACACGACGCGTTTCCGAGGACGATCTTGATCTCCTCCGCGGTGCGCGGCCCGATGAGGAGGTCGTGGCGGCGGCGGATGTGCTGGGCGATGGCATCGTCCATGTGGTCGCCGCCGACCTTGATCGAGCGGCTGTAGACGATGCCCGCCATCGAGATGACGGCCACCTCGGTGGTGCCGCCGCCGATGTCCACGATCATGTTGCCGGTCGGCTCGGTGATCGGGAGGTCGGCGCCGATCGCCGCCGCGATCGGCTCCTCGATGAGGTGCACCTTGCGCGCCCCGGCCGACTCGGCGGACTCGCGCACGGCGCGCTTCTCGACCTCGGTCGTGCCGTAGGGGATGCACACCACCATGCGCGGCGCGATGAGGCCCCGACGTCCGTTCACCCGCTCGATGAAGTACCGGAGCATCGCCTCGGTCACCTCGAAGTCGGCGATGACGCCGTCCTTCAGGGGGCGGATGGCCTGGATGTCCGAGGGGCACCGACCGAGCATCGCCTTCGCGCGCGCGCCGACCGCCACCACGTTCTTGTTCCCCTTGCGGTCGTGGTGGATGGCCACGACCGACGGCTCGTTGCACACGACGCCACGGCCCTTCACGTACACGAGCGTGTTCGCGGTGCCGAGGTCGATGGCCATGTCCTGAGAGAACATGCCGAGGACGGAATTGAACATGACGCGTCCGGGCAGAGGGGGCGCACGTCGGAACCGACGCGCAGGCGGGAGCCCGCTTGTAGCACAGGCCCCCTTGACCTGCCAAGAGTCGCCCTCGAAACGAGAGGCTTGAAAAACGGACCGCCAGCGCATAGATGCGCCCGCTTCCCGGTTTCGACGCATGTCCGTACTCGAGAACCTCCGCAAAGGCACCGACAGCACCACCACCCGCGTCCTCATCGGCGCCGTGGTCGCCGTCTTCATCTTCTGGGGCGTGGGCCAGGGCACCGGCGACAAGACCTCGATCTACGCGTCCGTCAACGGGCAGGCGATCTCGGACAACGACTTCCGCCGCGCCTACACGCGGCAGGCGCGCGCCGCCGGCCGCAACCTCACCGAGGACGAGGAGAAGGACCTCTCGAGCACCGTCCTCACGGGGCTCGTGGAGGAGGAGGCCCTCGTCCAGGAGGCCGACCGCCTCGGCATCTCGGTGTCGGAGGAGGAGGTGGCCCGCGAGGTCGTGAAGATCCCCGACTTCGTGAAGGACGGGAAGTTCGACGAGAAGACCTACCTCCGCCTCCTCAAGGCCAACGGCCTGAGTCGCGGCCAGTTCGAGTCGAGCCTGCGCCGGAGCCTCCTCATCCAGAAGATGATGGATCTCGCGAGCCACGCGGTCGCGGTGACCGAGGCCGAGCTCAAGAGCGAGTACCTGAAGCAGGAGACCACCCTCGATCTCGCGTTCGTGCGCCTCCCGACGACGGCGTTCCTCGACGACGTGGTCGTGACCGACGCCGATCGCGACGCCTTCCTCCTGCAGAACGCCGACCGCGTGAAGGCGCGCTACGACGAGGGCTTCGACCGTTTCTACAACCTGCCGAAGCGCTACCAGCTCCGCACGATCCTCCTCCGCACCGACCTCCCCGGCACGGACGAGGCCGCCGTCCTGGCGCGCGCCGAGGCCGTGCGCGCCGAGGCCGCGGCCGGGGCGGACTTCGCCGAGCTGGCCAAGCGCTGGAGCGAAGACCTGAGCGCGTCGAACGGCGGCCTGCTCGGCCTCCAGGCGCAGGACCAGGTCGATCCCGCGCTGGTCGCGGCCGCGGACACCGCGGGCGTCGGCAAGGTCTCCGCGGTGGTGAAGACCAGCCGCGGCCTGCAGATCCTGCTCGTCGAGCAGATCGACGCCGCGCAGGTGATCACGCTCGACGAGGCGAAGCCCGAGATCGCGACGGCCATGCTCAAGGAAGAGCGGGCCCCCGCCGTGATCGACGCCTTCGCCGCCCGCGTCATCGAGGCGTGGAAGGCGTCCGGCGCCCCGCCCGTCGAGCTCCTCGCCGAGAAGCGCCTCGCGGTGGACACGACCGGCGCGTTCAGCCTCGCCGATCCGGAAGTGCCGCGCCTCGGCGACAGCCCCGACCTTCGCCAGCAGATCGAGACCGCGCCCGCCGGCTACGTCGTCCCCGTGCCCCTGAAGCTCAAGGACACCGTGTTCGTGGTGTCCGTGGCCGAGCGCACCGAGGCCGATCCCGCCCGCTTCGAGGACACGCGCGCGATGCTCGAGGGGCGCCTCGTGGCCCAGCGCCGCGCCGCCTTCCTCGAGCAGTGGCGTGCCGACGTGGTGGCCCGCGCCACCATCGAGCGCAACGCGACCTTCTGATCGCGCCGTAGGGCTTCGCGGCTCCTTCGTGGGTCGCGCAAATCGTCGGGGGGGAGCTTTCACTCCGCTGTGACATCTGGTAGACTCCCCTTGACATGACAAGACCACCCCTGATGCCACGGCTGAAGGGAGTCGCGTCGGTCGTCCCTGGAGGACGGGCACGTTCGCGCGAATGCTGTTTTCATCGCTGAAGTTGTGTCTCTGTCGCATTTGCACGCGGCGTGGCCGTTGACGACGGGGCAAACGTCCGCCCGCCGCCGCTGTTGTTGTTTGCCCCCGCGCGCACCTGCCCGTCCTCTCTCCCCCCGCTTCGCCGCGCCCTCCGCCTCACCCGGTCGGGGGATCGCCCGGGTGCCGGATGTCTGACCCCCACGGCGACGAGCCCACCGTGGCCGTCCCCGCCACGCGCCCCGCGGCGTGGCCCCCCGCGCCCGCCCCCGCCCTCGCGCGCTGGGTGGGCGACGCCGCGCTCGGCCTCACCTTCCGCGTCGTCCAGGCGCGCACCCGCGACCCCTACACCACGGGCGGGCGGGGCGAGCCGCTCAGCCGCGTCTACTACACCGCCGACGACGGCTGGCGGGCGCCGCTGTTCCACGTCCCCGCGGCGCCCGGCTCCGCCGGGGAGCCCGTGCTGCTGGCCCACGGGCTCGGCGGCACCCACCGCGACTTCTCGCTGGAGCCGGGGCGCTGCCTCGCGGCGACGCTCGCCGCCGCCGGCTACGCCGTCTACCTGCTCGAACACCGTGGGGACCGCAGCGCCCTCCCCCCCGAAGCCGCGCGCCCCTTCTCGCTCGACGACATCGCCACGCACGACCTCGGCGCGGCGCTCGACGCGGTGCGCGCCCACAGCGGCTTCGAGCAAGTGTTGTGCGTGGGCCACGGGCTCGGCGCGCAGGCGCTCTACCTCCGCATGGCGCTGGCCGGCACCGACGGCATCGCCGCGCTCGTCACCCTCTGCGGCGCGGTCCGCTTCTCCGCGGGGGTGTCCGCCGCCCGCAACGCGGGGCTCGTGGCGGCGCTCTTGCCCGCGGGGTGGGTGCTCCCCGGGCGCCGCCTCCAGCAGCTCGCCTCCCCCTTCGTGACCGCAGGGGACCAGATCGCCTCGCCGGACACCGCCGGGCCCGTGGCGCGTGCCCGCCTGCGCTACGCGGCCGGGGATCTCCACGGCGGCGTCATCCGCCAGATGGCGCGCTGGGTGGCCAGCGGGCACCTCACCGACGCCTCCGGGCGCCTCGACGTGACCAGCGCCCTCCGTCCGTTCCCCGCGCTCCTGTTCGCCGGGGACGACGATCCCGCCTGCCCGCCGTCCGCGGCCCTCCCCGCGGCCGAGGCGCTCGCCGCGCCGCTCGTGGCGCTCACCGGCGGGTGGGGACACCTCGACCCGCTGCTCGGCGCCCGCGCCCCGAAGGACGTGTACGCGCGGATGTTGCCGTTCCTCGACGGGCACCGTCGGCGTTGCTGGGGCTGATTCTGGGCCGCCGGGCGACGTCGCAGGTGACGAAGCACCGATCGGTGTCCAGACTCTTCCTCGTCGGGGAAAGACCCGATTCCGCGCGACGGACGGTGACGCCCGCGCCCGGCGTGAACGCCGTCGCGACGTGATAGGCGCACCCCCCACGTCTTCTGGAGCATCTTCGTATGACCGACACGACCGGAACCGAGCCCCCCGGATCCGACACGACGACGCCCCCTCCCGCCCCGCGGCCCCGACGCTCCGGACGCGGCGCGCGCCTGCTCATCGGCATCAGCGTCATGGGCCTCGTGACCCTCGCCGCCGCCACCGCCGGGATCGTGTTCTTCGCGCGTGACGGGCTCCCCGGCGCCGGCGTCACCGACCAGAGCTTCCTCGAGGTCAGCCTCGACGGCCCGCTCGCCGACGCCCCGGGTGAGGTCGGCTTCGTCATGGACCCCGCGGACTTCCCGCCGCTCGTCACCGAGATCGCCGCGGACATCCGCAGCGCCGCCACCGACCCGCGCATCACCGGCCTCTACCTCGAGGTCGGCAACGTCTCGACCGGGTGGGCCGGCGCCCAGGAGCTGCGGGACGCCGTCGCGGCGTTCACGGCCTCCGGCAAGCCCTGCCACGCCTACGGCGAGACCTTCGACAACAAGGCCTACTTCCTCGCGAGCGCGTGCGACAACGTCTACATCGCGCCCGCCGGCCTGATGCTGCTGAACGGGTTCTCGGTCACGACGGAGTACTACGCCGGCACGCTGGAGAAGTTGGGGGTCACCTCGAACTTCGAGCACGTGGGGGACTTCAAGAGCGCCGTCGAGCCGTTCGAGCGCAGCGGCCCGTCGGACGCGGCGTCCATCGCCACCGACTCGATGCTCGACAGCCTCTACGCCCAGCTGGTCGACGGCATCGCCGCCGGCCGCGGCATGACCCCCGAGCAGGTGCGCGCGATCATCGACAACCCGCCGATCACCCCCGACGCGGCGCTCGCCGCCGGGCTGGTCGACGCGTTGAAGTACCGCGACGAGGTGCGCGAGGGCATCGCGGGCGAGGAGCGGACCGAGCTGAAGGCCTACCACCAGTCCGACTCCCCGCTCAGCCGCGGCCGCACCATCGCCATTGTGCACGCCGAGGGCCAGATCATCAGCGGCGAGTCCGGGAGCCCCGTGTTCGGCGGCACCATGGTGGGCGATCGCACGGTCGGCGAGATGCTCGAACAGGTGCGCGAGGACGACGACGTCATCGCTGTCGTGCTCCGCGTGAACTCGCCGGGCGGCAGCGGCCTCGCGTCCGACGCGATGTGGCACGACATCAAGCGCACCCGCGCGTCGGGCAAGCCCGTCGTCGTCTCCATGGGCGACTACGCGGCGAGCGGCGGGTACTACATCGCCGCCGCGGCCGACGCGATCGTGGCCGAGCCGGGCACGTTGACCGGGAGCATCGGCGTGTTCGGCGGGAAGATGAACCTCGCCGGCCTCTACTCGCAGCTCGGCATCACGATGCACACCTACCAGCGGGGCCAGCTCTCCAGCCTGTTGTCCTCCACGAGCGACTTCAACGAGCTCGAGCGCGCCAAGTTCCGGGAGTTCCTCGAGGGCTTCTACGAGGTGTTCCTGTCGCGCGTGGCGGAGGGCCGCGGCATGACCCGCGACCAGGTGCACGAGGTCGCCCAGGGGCGCGTGTGGACCGGCGTGCAGGCGAAGGAGCGCGGGCTCGTCGACGAGCTCGGCGGCCTCGACGTCGCCATCGCGAAGGCCCGCTCGCTCGCGAACGTGCCGGAGGACGAGGAGCTCGGCCTGACCCGGCTGCCGAAGCGGCGCACGCTCATCGACCAGATCCTGGAGGACTTCCAGAAGGCCCAGGCGCCGGCGGTGACGATGGTGCCCGGCGTGGCCGAGGCCTACGGTCGCCTGTTCGGGCTCCAGCGCGTGCTGGAGGACGGCGGGATCGCGGCGATGCTGCCCGGCACACTCACCATCCGGTAGTCCGCGGCATGAGCCCTCGGGGATCCCCCGGGGGCCTCACTCGGTGACGACGACCAGCCCCACCGCGAGCTGACCGGCGAGGAACGCGGAGACCGAGGTGTTGACCCCCTCGAACGACCGCGGATCCGCCACCTCCATGCCCGCCACGCCGACGACGTAGGTGCTCTTCCGCAGGAAGGCCTCCGACGGAATCTCGAGGACCTCGATGGCGGCCTCGGTGTGGGTGAAGGTGTAGACCTCGTCCACGCCGGTCGGGAGGTTGTCCCACGTCATCCGGCCGCGATCGAGATCGTAGGCGGCGGCGACGGCGTTCTGGTAGCCGTAGTCGGAGAGGTCGACCTCCAGCGCGCTCTCGCGCACGAAGGTGACGGGGAGCTCCACCTCCGGGGCCTCGGGCGCGAGCACGGTGAGCCGCGACTCCGCGCCGTCGACGGTGAAGGTGATGAGGGGGGTCTCCCCCACTTCGTAGACGAGCCCGTCGGACGAGTCGAGCGCGTACTTGCCGCCGCCCTCGTCCCGGAACGTGAGCACCCCGCTGGCCGGCGACCGGAAGGTGAGCTCGGCGCCCTCCACCGGCGCGTCGGCGAGCTCGGAGGGATCTCCCACGTAGGCCAGGAACACGTTGCAGAGGGCGGCGTACTGGAAGCCCTCGGCCTCCGCCAGCTCGTCCGCGTAGGCGTCGGGCACGTCGAGCCCGAGGAACAGCCCCTGGGCGACCACGGGATCCGCGAGCTCGCTCACGGCCTCCAGACGGGCGCACGCCGGGAGAAGGAGGAGGTACAACGGGAGTCGAAGCGGCACGGCGCCCTTGTACACCTCGGCCCCCGGCGTTGCAAACCATTGACGCCACCGGTGGGCCGCCTTAACAGGCGCTCCCATCTTTTCCGGGTGACACATGGCTTCCGCTACCGCACAGACCGAGTACCGCCGCAAGCTCCGCAAGAAGAACGCGGGCGTCAAGGCGCGCCGCGCCCGCGAGAACACCGGCACCACGCCCGTGTTCCCGATCCACACGCCCGAGGCGGACGCCAACGCCGCGGCCAAGTCCGAGGGCTAGTCCCCACGCGGCCTCGGCCGCGTGACGCTTGCTCGACCCGAGGGAGCCCGACCAGGCTCCCTCGACGTCGTTTTCGGGGGCGGCGCTTCGGGGGGTGGGCCTCGGGCCGTGGGCCTCGGGCCGTGGGCCTCAAGGGGCCACCGCGACTCAATCCCAGCGGAAGAACCGCCGGGTGTTCGCGGCCGCCTGCTCGGAGAGCACGGCCACGTCTTCGCCGCGCACCTCCGCCACCTTCTGCGCCACGTAGGTCACGTACGCCGGCTCGTTGCGACGGCCGCGGAACGGGATCGGGGTGAGGAACGGGCTGTCCGTCTCGAGCAGGAGGCGATCGCCGGGCACCTTCGCCGCGACGTCGCGCATGATCTCGCCGTTCTTGAACGTCACGATGCCCGGGATGGAGACGTAGCCGCCGCGGCCGACGATCTCCTCCATCATCGCGACGTCGCCGGTGTAGCAGTGGTACAGCACGCCCCCGGCCCACGCGCCCTCGTCGTCGAGGATGGCGAGGGTCTCCCCGGCGCTCTCGCGGTCGTGGATGATGACCGGGAGCCCCCGGGCCTTCGCGGCGCGCAATTGCGCACGGAACACGACGCGCTGCTCCTCGCGCGGCGAGCTGTCGTAGTGGAAGTCGAGGCCCATCTCGCCGAGGGCGACCACCTCGGGGGCGTCGGCCATGGCGTACAGATCGGCCAGGGTGTCGTCGGTGGCGAGCTTCGCGTCGTGCGGATGGAGCCCCACCGACGCGCGCAGGATCCCGGGGTGGCGTCGCGCGACGGCGAGCGCGCGGGCGGCACTCTCGAAGCCGTAGCCGGACCCGATGGTGATCATGCGGTCGACCCCGGCGGCGCGGGCGCGGGCGATGGCGTCGTCCACGCCGGCGTCTCCGCCGAACACGGTGGGATCGAGGTGACAGTGGGAGTCGATCAACATGGGCGGCTTCTATCCTTCCCCGGCGCGGGTCGGGCGCCTACGGCCCCCCTGCGCGCTCGCCGAAGGAGCGTTCGGGGAAATGCGGACCGAGCCCGCGAAGCGGCTGCTGAGACGCGGCTGCGCGGCTGACGAGGGAGCAGGTTGAAACCTGTGACCGAGGAAGACGCGCGGCCGCGGCCAGCAGACGCGAGCGGGCGACGGGAGCATTTTCCCGAACGCTCCCAAGTGCTCGGTCCGCCCCCGCTCCCGCTGCCGCAGGCGCGCGAAAGCCACCCTCGACCGGGAGGTCGAGGGTGGATCGTGCGGCGAGCGGGGGCGGGACCGCCGGGCGAGGCGCCCGGCGCGCTCCGGTCGGCCGGGCGCGGGCGCTCGGGTGCTCCGCGGAGGGCGCTCGGGTGCTCCGCTGAGGGCAGAGCCGGCCCCGACGTCCACAATTCCGATCAGAGCCGCCTCGAAAGTCCGGAATGCTCCCACGTGGACGTCGGAACAGACGCGCGCCTGGATCAGGCTCGTGAAAAACAAGGCTTCGTCCGTCCGGGGAGCGGCCGGCTTCGACGCCACGGCGCGCGCGCGGACACTGGAGCCGGCTCTGCCCGCCGCGGCGGACGTCGGAGCCGGCTCTGCCCGCAAAGGCGGACACTCGCGCCGGCTCTGCGTCGCACGGCACCATCGGGGCCCAGAATCGCGCGCGCAAGGGGGGCCGGAGGGCGGCGCGGGCGCGCGGTCGATCCGGGGCCGTCGGCCCGCGCCCAGGCTCGACCGCCCGCGCCGGTCGGGCCGCGCGCGGCGGCCCGACGAAGCGGCTCCGCCGCGCCCCCGGAGGACACCCGGCCCCGCGCGTCCCCGCGCGGGGTGCGCCCTCCATCCGCCCACGATCAGCCGCGGCGCGCCTGCGAGAGCTCCAGGTTCAGCGCGGTGAGGAGCGCTTCGAGCACGACGCGCCCGTTCACGTTGAGGCGCATGCGGTCGCGGGCGACGGCGATCGCGCGCTCCATCCGCGCCACGCCTCCGGGATGGAGCGCGGCCGCCCACCCTTCGAGCGCGCCCAGGTGGGCCTGGTGGATGGCGGCGGCGCCCCTCCCGGAGGCGACGAACACGGTGTCCCGCAGGAGCTCTTCGAGGGCGTCCACGGCCAGCGTCGTGCGCTCGACGGAGCCGTCCGACTTCTTGCCGGCGGCCTCGGTGAACGCGAAGAGCTGGTGCAGCGGCTGGCCGACCGTGGCGAGGAGCTGCGCGACCACCTCCCGGCGCTCCTCGGCCTCTCCGTCGGCGAGCCGCAGGGCGTAGCCGGGGCTCCCGGCGGAGGTCACGGCGAGCGCGGGATCGAGGCCGCGGCCGACGAGCCACGCCTCCAGGTCCGCGCGCGGCACCGGCCCGAAGCGCACGCGCTGGCTTCGGCTCCGCACCGTCGGGAGCAACGACGCCGCCCGGGTGGTCACGAGGATGAACTGCGTGCCGGCGGGCGGCTCCTCGAAGGTCTTGAGGAGCACGTTCGCGGCCTCCTCGGTGAGGGCGTCGACGGGGTCGATGATCACGAAGCGGCGGCGCGCCGAGTGGCGCTGGAGCTGGAGGGAGCCGATGATCCCGCGCGCCTGGTCGGCGGTGATGACGCGCGTGGCGCGGTCGGGATCGGGCCCGACGAGCACGAGATCGGGGTGGGTGCCGGCGAGGAAGAGGCGGCAGCTCGCGCAGGTGCCGCACGGCGGCTGGTCCGCGAGGCAATTGACGGTGAGGGCGAGGCGCATGGCGGTCGCCGCCTTCCCGACGCCCTCGGGGCCCTCGAAGAGGTAGCAGTGGTGCATCCGGCCTTCGTCGGCCGCGCGCCAGAGCCGCGTCCGCACCTCTTCGTTCCCGAGCAGACTCTCCACGAACCCTCCGCGGGTGTGCACGTACGCGACGCGGGGCTCCGGCGCCACGTCCCGGCGCCCGGTGAACGCGCTACGTTGGCGGCATGCGCGCCTCCGAACGGTGGGAGCGGGCCCGCCGCGCCGCGCCGCTCCCCGCCGAGGACTTTCTACGTCGGGTCTCCTCCGCCGGCGCCCGGTACGGCAACGCGCCGGTGTGTGTGCACCGCACGCCGATGTTCCTCGACCGCGCGGCGCTCCGCCGCTGGACGCGCCTCCTCCCGCGGTTCCACCGCATCGTCCGCCACGCGCGGTCGGCCCTGCTCGCGGACCTCGACCGCGAGCACGAGTCGCTCGCGGCGCGCATCGGCGTCGATGCCCAGTCCATCGCCTGGGCACGCGTCGACCCCGGGTTCGCGAGCGCCGCGCCGCTCGCGCGCATCGACGCCTTCTGCGCGAACGGCCACCCCTGGTTCGTCGAGCTCAACGCCGAGAGCCCCGCCGGCATGGGCTACGCCGATGCCCTCGCCGGCGTGTTCGCCGAGGACCCCGCGTGGGCCGCCACCGGCTCGCTCCGCGCCTTCGACGCGTGCGCGGCGCTCGTCCGCACGGTGCGCGACATCGCGCGCGAGTGGGGGCACCGCCACCGCCGGCTCACCATCGCGATCGTCGACCGCCCGGGGGTGCCGACCACCCCCGAGTTCACGCTGATCCGCGACCGGTTCCGCGCCGCCGGCCTCGTCGCCGAGATCGTCGCCCCCGCCGACCTCCGCTTCGACGGAGAGGCGCTCACCGCCGGCGATCTCCGCCTCGACGTCGTCTTCCGCCGCCTGCTCGTCGCCGACCTGCGCGCCCACCCGGAGGAGGGCCATGCCCTGCTCGCCGCCTACCGCGCCGGTCGGGTGTGCATGATCAACTCGCTCCGCACCGCGCTCCTCCACGGCAAGGGACTCTTCGCCCTGCTCCACGACCCGGCGTTCCCGCTCGCGGAGAACGACCGCGCGTTCGTGCGCCGCCACATCCCGTGGACCGGCCTGCTCCTCGGTCCGGGAGGGGAGGACCTGCGCGAGCGCGCGCTCCGCGATCCCGACGCCTGGGTGCTCAAGCCGCTCGACGGACACGGCGGCACCGGGGTCCTGCTCGGTTGGGCCACGCCGGCCGCGGCGTGGGGGCGCGCCGTCGCCGAGGCGGACCACCACGTCCTCCAGCGTCGCATCTCGGAGGAGCGCGGCACGTTCTTCGACGTGCGCGTCCAGGCACCCCGCGATCGCCTCGTGGACGTCGGCCCCTTCCTCGCCCGCGGGCACCTCGCCGGCTTCTTGTGCCGTGTCGCGGAGGGGCCGCTCGCGAACGTGACCTCGGGGGCGTCCCAGGTGCCGGTGTTCGTCGACCTCGCGTCCTGACCGTCACCACGCCACGGCGCGCCGGCGCACGCGCGGATCCGGCGGCCGCGGCGCGTGCGGGCGCGTCGGCACCAGGAGCGCGATCACGAGCCCTACGGCGAAGCCGGCCATGTGGGCCCACCACGCCACCCCGGCGTAGCCGAGCGCGCTGCTCATCACCTGGATCACGAACCAGATCCCGAGGAAGGCCAGCGCCGGGATGTCCATGAAGTGCAGGAACACGAAGATCGGCACCACCGTGAGCACCCGCGCGCGCGGGTAGAACCGGAGGTAGGCGCCGAGCACGCCCGCGATGGCGCCGGATGCGCCGATCATCGGGACGCCGCTGTCCGGCACCGCCGCCACCTGGCTCATCGCCGCGGCGCCCCCGCACAGCAGGTAGAACCCGGCGAACCCGAGCCGCCCGAGCCGGTCTTCCACGTTGTCGCCGAAGATCCACAGGAACCACACGTTGCCGAGCAGGTGCAGCAGGTCGCCGTGGAGGAACATGCTCGTGAACACGGTCCCGACCTGCGGAAACCACAGGCCGGCCGTGATCGCCGCGACCAGCCGGTCCGGCACCACCGCCAGCCGGATCACCGCGGCCTCCGTGCCCGCCCCCAGCCCCATCTGCCAGCCGAACACCGCGACGTTGAGGACGATGAGCAGCACGGTGACGACGGGCGCGCGGCTCGGGCGGATGTCGTCGCGGATCGGGATCACGGCGGGCCCCCGGGACCTTCGAACCTAGCGCCGGAGCGTGGCCGCGACGCCGAAATCGGGGACCGCGCGATCCGGCGCGAAGCGGGCGGTCACCATCGCCGAGGCGCAGCCGTCGTCGTAGCCGAGGCGCGCCTCCGCCCCGGAGTAGACGCCGCCCGCGAGATCCCAGGCGAGGCCGGCGCCGGTGCGGAGCCGCCCGACGGCGAGCGCGGCGTCGCCCCAGCCGAGCCAGAGCCCGCCCGCGTGCGCGGTCCCCGCGGCGAGGGTGACGGGGCCCGGCATCCAGCGCGCCTCCCCGGCCTGCACGTCCGGATCGGCCTGCACGCGCAGCGCGAGGGTGGTGAGGTGGACGTCCACCGACGCCGCGGGCCGCCACGTGGCGCCGTCGTGGAGCAGCGCGGCGTCGACCCCGATGCCCCCGCTCGCGACGGTGGTGGTCGCGCGCACCGCGGGCCCCGCGCGCACCGCCGCGTCGACGACCTCGCCGGGCGC
>JAKFCH010000138.1:0-11273 GCA_036676765.1 Deltaproteobacteria bacterium | reverse complement strand
GCCTCCTCGCGTGCGGCACCACGCACGCGCCCGCCGAGCCGTCGGCCGCGCCGCACGCCGTGGACGCCCCCGCCGCCCCGCCGCCCCCCGCCACGGACGCGCCGCCGGCCGCCGACACCAACGCGGGGAAGGCCCCCGCCGCCGGGGGTGAACCGTCCGGCCCCGACACGTGGACCATCGGGATCGTCGACGTGCCCGGAAAGGACGGGGGGCTGCCCGCGCAGGTCGCCGCCGTACGTGTGGCAACCCATGAGGGGTTCGAGCGCATCGTGCTGGAATTCAAGGGAAATGACGTTCCGGGACATCACCTCGAATACATCGACCGTCCGGCGCGCGCGTGCGCCTCGGGCGAGGCCCTCACCATCGAGGGGGATGGCCTGCTGCTCATCCAGGTCAAGCCCGCCTCCGCGCACGACGACGCCGGCGCGTCGACCACGCCGCGGGAGTCCACGCCGGCCCTCGCCAACGTGCGCGAGGTGGAGCGGAGCTGCGACTTCGAGGGGATCGTCGCCTACGTCGTCGGGGTCGGCTCGCCGAACCCCTTCCGCGTGTTCGAGCTCACCGAGCCGGCGAGGCTCGTGGTCGACATCAAGCGGTAGGCGGAGGCCTACATGTTCTCGTTCATCGCCATGAGGCCGATGCCGAAGACGAGCATGCCGACCGCGAGCACGACGCTGAACGCCGAGAGCCCGATCCCGCCGTAGGCGAGCCCGCTCCCGCCCTGCGTGGAGTCCGAGTTGATCTGCACCACGGCGACGATGCCGAAGATGGCGCCGAGCAGGTTGAACGGCAGCCCGTAGCAGCAGAAGCACGCGGTGAGGCAGGAGAGCACGCCCAGGACGAGCGAGACGATGGCGAACGGGTTGGTCGTGGTGGGCTCGGACATCGGCGAACTCGGGGAAGGGGGGGGCGCGCGCATGGTAGCAGCGGACGCGCGAGAGGCACCCTCGGCGCCGCACAAATCGTTAAAGGACGGCTCCCGCCATCCCGGAGCATCCCATGAAGACCCGCGCCGCCGTCGCCTTCGAAGCTGGAAAACCGCTCGAGATCGTGGAGCTCGACCTCGACGGACCGAAGGAGGGAGAGGTCCTCGTGGAGCTGAAGGCCACGGGCATCTGCCACACCGACGCGTTCACCCTGTCGGGGGACGATCCCGAGGGCCTGTTCCCCGCGGTGCTCGGTCACGAGGGCGCAGGGGTCGTCGTCGAGGTCGGTGCGGGCGTGCGCTCGGTGGCGGTCGGCGACCACGTCATCCCGCTCTACACACCCGAGTGTCGGGAGTGCACATACTGCTTGTCCGGCAAGACCAACCTCTGCCAGCGCATCCGCGCCACGCAGGGCAAGGGCCTCATGCCCGACGGCACGAGCCGGTTCTCCTACAACGGCCGGATGGTGCACCACTACATGGGCACCTCCACCTTCTCCAACTACACCGTGCTCCCCGAGATCTCGGTCGCGAAGATCCGCTCGGACGCGCCCTTCGAGAAGGCCTGCTACGTCGGCTGCGGTGTCACCACCGGCATCGGCGCCGCGATCTGGACCGCGAAGGTGACCCCGGGTGCTAACTGCGTGGTGTTCGGCCTCGGCGGCATCGGCCTCAACGTCATCCAGGGCCTCCGGCTCGCCGGCGCGCGGCAGATCGTCGGTGTGGACCTGAACCCCGCCCGCGAGGCCTGGGGCAAGCGCTTCGGCATGACCCACTTCGTGAACCCGACGGAGGTCCCGGGCGATCTCGTGGCCCACCTCGTCGCGCTCACCGGCGGCGGGGCCGACTTCAGCTTCGAGTGCGTCGGCAACGTCAAGGTGATGCGCACGGCGCTCGAGTGCTGCCACAAGGGTTGGGGCGAGTCGATCATCATCGGCGTGGCCGGGGCGGGCCAGGAGATCAACACCCGGCCCTTCCAGCTCGTGACGGGGCGGGTCTGGCGCGGCTCGGCGTTCGGCGGGGCGCGCGGGCGCACCGACGTGCCGAAGATCGTCGACTGGTACATGGAGGGCCGCATCGAGATCGACCCGATGATCACCCACCTCCTGCCACTCGGAGACATCAACCGGGCGTTCGACCTGATGCATCACGGCGAGTCGATCCGCTCGGTGGTCGTGTTCTGATGCTCACGCGCACGTCCGGCTACCGCTGCTTCGACGGGGATCAGCTCCAGTTCACCCACCCGTCGGCCGCGTGCGCCTGCACGATGACCGTGTCGGTGTACCTCCCGCCCCAGGCGCGGACGCGGCGCGTGCCGGTGCTCTGGTGGCTCTCGGGGCTCACGTGCACCGACCAGAACTTCGTCACCAAGGCGGGGGCGCAGCGGTACGCGGCGGAGCACGGCGTCGCCCTCGTGGCGCCCGACACCTCGCCCCGTGGCCCCGACGTGCCCGGCGATCCCGACGGCGCCTGGGACTTCGGGCACGGCGCCGGCTTCTACGTCGACGCCACCGAGGCCCCGTGGTCGCGGAGCTACCGCATGTACAGCTACGTCCGCGACGAGCTGCCCACGGTGCTGGCGGGCCTGCCGCTGGACCTCGATCGCCAGGCGATCAGCGGCCACTCGATGGGCGGCCACGGCGCCCTCGTGCTCGCGCTCAAGAACCCGGGGCGGTACCGCTCGGTGTCGGCGTTCTCGCCCATCGTGGCGCCGTCCGAGGTGCCGTGGGGGCAGAAGGCCTTCGGGCGCTACCTCGGGCCCGATCGCGCGGCGTGGCGGGCCTGGGACGCCTGCGCGCTCCTCGCGGACGCCGCTCCCGCCGACGGTGCCGGGCGCCTGCCCCTGCTCGTGGATCAGGGGCTCGCCGACAGCTTCCTCGCCACGCAGCTCCAGCCCGAGCGGCTGGAGGCGGCGTGCGCGCAGGTGGGGCACCCGCTCGCGCTGCGCCGCCGCGAGGGCTACGACCACAGCTACTTCTTCGTCGCCTCGTTCATCGGCGAGCACGTCGCCTGGCATGCCGAGGCCCTGGGGGCCGCGGGGTAGGTCGGGCCCGCGCCGGTCAAGAGATGTGATCACCGCCGATCGGGCCTCGAACGCGGCCGGGGCGCCCGATAGATCGAGGGCCATGCTCCCCAAGCTGCGCGCCTTCCTCGCCGTGTTCCTGACCACGTTGTTCGTCGATCAGGCCTCGAAGGCGTGGGTCGTCCACGCGCTCGCGTACCGCGGCCCGGCGCTGGACGAGCGCGCGGCCGCCGGTCTCGCCGACCTCGGCCACTCCGCCGCGAGCCCGACGACGCTCGTGGTCGTGCCGAACGCCCTCGAATTCGTGCACCGCCAGAACCCGGCCGCCGCCATGGGGATGATGCTCGGCTTCGAGTATCGCTTCGTCGTGTTCGGGATCCTCACCCTCGTCGCGGTGACGGTGCTCACCTCGATGTACCGGGCGCTCGGGCCCACGGAGCGGGTCCAGGCCGCGTCCATCGGGTTCCTGCTCGCCGGCGCGCTCGGCAACGCCATCGACCGCGCCCACAAGGGCACGGTCACCGACTTCATCAAGGTGATCGTCGACATCGAGCCGCTGCGCTCCTGGATGGTGAGCGCCATCGGCACGAACGAGTGGTTCACCTTCAACGTGGCCGACGTCGCCATCTTCGTGGGCGTGGGCCTCTACCTCGTGGTGACGCTGTTCCAGGCGGACGGCGAGCCGGAGGAGGACGCGGGTCCGTCGCCGTTGGAGGCCTGAACGGGCTTCGGGCCCGCGG
The DNA here is from genome assembly GCA_036676765.1 of Deltaproteobacteria bacterium. Classification (GTDB taxonomy): domain Bacteria; phylum Myxococcota_A; class UBA796; order UBA796; family SXON01; genus CAJBVW01. The sequence continues at coordinate 7,585 of JAKFCH010000138.1, read as the reverse complement.
CGCCCGACGGTCAGTCGGCGACCGCGCCGGTCAGGTGCACGAGCAGCGTGAGCGCCACGAGCCCCCACCAGAGCACGCGGGTGTAGAGGTCCGGCACGCCGTCCGCCCGCTCCCGGGCGAGGCCGAGGCCCATCAGCACCAGGGGGACGACCATCGTGTAGCCCACCGCGAGCACCCAGAGGACGAGGTCGGCGGTCACCTCGTCGTGGAAGCTCTTGCCGAGGATGTTCAGCGGCGGCGCGACCAGGAGGGCCCCGATCGCCACCTGCTCGCGGACCGAGGGGCGGCCGCCGCCGCCGCGCGCGAGCACCGTCCCCGCGCCGAGGATCAGCGCCGCGTAGAGCGCGCCCCAGCCGCCGACGTGGAGGTACCAGCCCACGTGGTGCGTGACCTTCTCGAAGAGCAGCAGGATCCCGGGCACGGCGACCGCGAGGAGGAGCCCGAAGCCCACCACGAAGGCGCGCAGGCCGAGCGGGGCCAGGGCGCGGGGGATCGGGGTGGCCCGGTAGGGGAACGCGATCAGCACGATGGTCACGATGGCGAGCGGCACGAGGCTCACGATGTTGTCGTCGTGGGTGTAGAGCCCCACGCCGGTGTAGTCGGTGACGGCGCCGTTGGCGCAGTCACGCGCGGTGACGAAGGGTAGGACGAGGGCCGCCTGGGTGAGGAGGAGCCAGACACGCTGGGCGAGGGGGAGCGGGGAAGGGGCGTCGGGCATGGGGCGGCCGGGTGCGGACGCATCATCGCTCACGATAGGAGGAGCGCATGACCGATCTCGTCGTCGTGTACATCACCGCTCCGGACGCCGACGTGGCCGCGCACATCGGCCGCGCCTTGGTCGAAGAGGCCCTCGCCGCCTGTTGCAACCTCCTGCCGGGCGTGCGCTCGCTCTACCGCTGGGAGGGCCGCCTGCAGGACGAGTCCGAGGTGCTCATGATCGTCAAGACCCGGGCCGACCGGGTCGAGGCGCTCACCCGGCGCGTCGTCGCCTTGCACCCCTACTCGGTGCCGGAGGTGATCGCGCTCCCGGTGCTCGCCGGGCACGCGCCGTACCTCGCCTGGGTCCGCGCCGGCTCCGGCGGCCCGAGCCCGGGGTCGGACGAGCCGTGACCGGGGCATGACAGAGGCGCGTTACCGTCGGCGCGGAGGTCTCGTGAACGCCCATCGCCCCGGGTTCCGTCCCGCCAACCACACGCGCAGCCTCGTGCACGCGCTGTCCGGCGTCCTCGCGCTCGTGATCATCCAGCACGTCCTCACCCCCCTGAGCATGGTGGGCGTCGCCTTCGCCTGCTTCGTCGGGGCGTGGGGCATGGAGCTCGGCCGCCGCCGCGTCCCCGCGGTGAACCGACTGCTGATGAAGGTGTTCGGGCCCATCGCCCACCCGCACGAGACGCACCGCGTCAATTCCGCCACCTGGTACGTGACCGCGCTGCTCGCGCTCTCGCTGACGGCCTCGCCCATGGCGTGCTCGCTCGCCGTGATCGTGCTCGGCGTCGGCGATCCCGCGGCCGCCTTCGTGGGCCGCCGGTGGGGCCGCACCCGGCTCGCCTCGGGGCGCTCCCTCGAGGGCTCGATGGGGTTCGTCGGCTTCGCCGGCCTCGCCGCGCTGCTCACGCTCGCCATCTACTACCCGAGCATCGGGATGGCCGAGATGATCACGCTCGCGCTCGTCTCCGCGCTCGCGGGCGCCATCGCCGAGCTGTTGACCGCCGGGCTCGACGACAACCTCGTCATCCCGCTCGCGGCGGCCGCCGGCGCCTCGCTCGTGGCGGCGGTCTTCGCGTAGCTACTGCGGCGGCACGGTCCACTCGCTCAGGCGGTGCTTCTTCCCCTTGTCGAGGAGCCCGCCCTCACGCCGCCGCGATCCCACGCGCCGCCCGTAGACCTGGGTGAACTCGGCGCCGAACAGCAGGATCTGCGCCGACCAGTACACCCAGACCAGGAACGCCACCAGCGATCCGGCGGCGCCGTAGGCCGTCGCGACGCCGGCATACGCGAGGTACATCGCGATGGCGCTCCGGCCGAGCGTGAACAGGAGGGCGGTCACGAGCGCGCCCACCCACACGTCCCCCCAGGCCACGGGGACGCCGGGCAGGAGCTTGAACATCCCCGCGAACACGAGCGTCACGAGGCCGAAGGAGAGGGCCTGGTAGGCGTAGGTCACGTCTTCGGGCGAGAGGGCCACCCATGCTCCGACGGCCTCCGCCGCTACCGACACGGCCGTGCCGAGGGTGAGCGACGCGAGGAGCACCGCCCCCATCGCGAGCACCATGAGCCCGCCGATCCCCTGGCGCCAGAGGAGCGTCAGCAGGCCCTTCCCGGCGCTGACGGGGCGGACCGGCACGTCCCACATGTAGTTGAGGGACGCCCGGAGCTGGACGAACACCGTCGAGGCGCCGATGAGCAGCGTGGCGACGCCGAGCACGGTGGAGAGCACCCCCGAGCCCGTCGGGAGCGCCCGGTTCAGGAGCCCCTCCACCGCGGAGGCGCCCTCCGGGCCGAGCAGCTCGTGGAGCCGGGTGGCCACCTCGGCCCGCGCGGTCGCCTCCCCGTAGAGGAGCCCGGCGATGGAGATGTTTTTTAATGATACGGCGACCACCGAGAACACCGTGTAGTAGGCGAGCGCCGCGCCGTGGCGGGCGGCGTCGTCGTCGATCCACTCCGCCACCGACTCGCGGACGACCCGCGCCGCGAGGCCGAGGCCGCCGCGCAGGCCGAGCCGTGGCCGTTCGGGCGCGGCCACGTCACGCCCCCAGGTGGCGGAGCACGGCCTCGTCGAGGCGCTGGTCCACGGCGTCGAGGGCACCCCACGGATCGGGCGGCAGCGCGCGGGCGAGGTCATGCAGGCGGAAGGCGTCGCCGCCGCCGACCCCGGCGAGCGCCTCCCACGCGACGGGCACCGCCACGGGCGCCCCCGGCCGCGCACGCGGCGACCACGTGGCCACCGCCGTGCTCGTCGACGTGTTCCGGAGCCAGTCGACGTACACGCGCCGCTCGCGATGGGACTTCGCCACCTTCGCGGTCATCTGCTTCGGGTCGGAGGCGGCGAGCCCCTCCGCGACGAGGCGGCAGAACGGCTTGGCGACCTCCCAGGGTGCGTACGGCTGGAGCGGCACCACGACGTGGATGCCCTTTCCGCCGGTCACCTTCGCGAAGCTCGCGAGCCCGATCGCGTCGAGGCGCGCGCGCACCTTCCCCGCCACGTCCACGAGCTGCTCCCAGTCCACCCCCGGGCCGGGATCGAGGTCGAACACGAGGCGGTCGGGCCGGTCGAGGTCGTCGATGCGCGCGCCCCACGGGTGGATCTCGAGCGCCCCGATCTGCGCGAGCCCGACGAGCCCGACGCGGTCCTCCACCCAGATGTAGGCCTGCCCCTCGCCGTGCCCGGGGACCACGATGCCCCGGATGCCGTCGGGCAGGCCCTCGGTGACGTGGCGCTGGTAGAAGCAGCCCGCGTCCTGCCCGCCGGGGCAGCGCACGAGCGTGAGCGGGCGTCGCGCGAGCTCGGGGAGCATGCGATCCGCCACGAGATCGAGCCAGGCGGCGTACTCGGCCTTGGTCACCCCGGCGTCGGGCCAGAACACGCGGTCGGCGTTGGTGAGCGGCACCCCGGCGACCTCGGCGCCGCCCGGCTTCGTGGGGCGCGTGGCCGCCCGTGGTCCCACGCCCTTGCGCGCACCCCTCGCGGCGACGCCCGGGACCTCCGATTCCACCGGGGTTGCCGAGCCGCCCCCTGCCTCCTCCGCGATCTCCGCCCGCGCCTCCCGCTCGACCTCCTCCTCCTCCTCGGGGACCTCCAGCCGGACGTCCTCAGGGCGCTTGTCGTCGCGAAGGCCGAGGAACACGGGGTGACGGAGCCGCTGGTAGGGCGTCCAGCCGGTGAACTTCACCTCCGCGACGAGCCGCGGCTCGACCCAGTGGACCCCCCGGGCCTCGCTGCCCGTCGGGGGATTCGAGACCGGCGGGGTCTTCCGCTCGAGGTCGCCGAGCCGGCTCCGGAGCCCGGTGAGCGTCGCCTCGTCGAAGCCGGTGCCGACGCGCCCGGCGTAGCGCCACGCCCCGCCCTCGCCGTCGGGCTCGGGGTCGTGCCAGCCCACGAGCAGCGCGCCGAGGCCCGTCCGGCCGCCGCCGGGGTCGGTCCACCCCACGACGACGAACTCCTGGCGCAGGCCGCACCGCACCTTGAGCCACGTCTTGCCGCGCCCCGAGCGGTAGGGGGCGTCGGGGCGCTTGCTCACGATCCCCTCGAGCCCGTGCTCGCAGGCGGCGCCGTGGAAGAGCTTGCCGTTGCCGTCGACGCTCTCGAGCGATCGGATCGGCGGGAGCCCGTCGGCGAGCACCTCGGCGAGGAGCGCCACGCGGCGGGTGAGCGGCAGCCCGCGCAGATCGTGGCCGTCGAGGTGGAGCAGGTCGAACGCGTAGTAGAGGAGCCGCTCCGGGCGGCCCTGCTCCAGGGCCCCGACGAGCGCGCCGAAGTCGCTCCGCCCCTCCGCGTCGAGCACGACCACCTCGCCGTCGAGCAGCGCGTCGACGACCGGGAGGGCTGCGGCGGACCGCGCGATCGGCGCGAAGCGGTCGCTCCAGTCGTGGCCCGATCGGGTGAGGACGCGCGCGCCTCGTGCGGTGGAGGGGCGGCCCTCGACGCGTGCCTCGACGCGCACGAGCGCGCGGTAGCCGTCGAGCTTCATCTCGTGGCGCCAGTCCGGCCCGTCCGGGGCGTGGTCGACGACGGTGGCGAGCGCCGGGGCCACGAAGGCGGGGAGGGGCGCTTCGGGCGCGTCGGGGATGGGCGGATCGCGGCCCGCGAGGATGTCCTCCATCGAGCGGCGGGTGCGCACGCTGGTCACCCGCGTGTCCACCAGCGTGCTCCCAGGCGTCGCGACGGAGGCGTCCACGTCCTTCACGAGGAGCCAGCTCTCCTTCTCGCCCTCCTTCCTGCGGGTGCGCACGAGGGTCCACGCCCCGCGGAGCCGATGGCCCTGGAGCTGGAACTTGAGCTTGCCCGCCTCGTAGCCGCGGTGGGGATCCTCCACCGGGGTCCACGTGCCCTCGTCCCAGAGCATCACCGGGCCGCCGCCGTACTCGCCCGCCGGGATCACCCCCTCGAAGTCGGCGTAGTCGAGCGGGTGGTCCTCCACGTGCACCGCGAGGCGCTTGTCCGCGGGGTCGAGGCTCGGGCCCTTCGGCACCGCCCAGCTCTTGAGCACCCCGTCGAGCTCGAGCCGGAAGTCGAAGTGCAGCCGCGAGGCGTCGTGTTTCTGGATTACGAAGCGGCGTGTCGGATGTCCGGCCTCGACCCGCGGCCCCACGATCCGTTCGGCGCCGGCCGGCTCGGGCGTCCGTTCGAAGTCGCGTTTTTCCTTGTAGCGGGTGAGCCCCACGGGCTTAGGCCTCCTCCTTCTTCTTCGGCTTCCGGGCCTCCAGGCTCTTCTTCAGGAGCGCCATGATGTCGATGGGCTCGGGGAGGGCCGCCTCCTCGGAGGGGGGCGCCGCGACGTGTCCGGTGCGCGCCTTCTCGTCGATGACACGCTCGAGCTGCTCGCGGAACTCGTCCTTGTACTGGGTCGGATCCCACTGCTCCTCGAGCGAGGAGACGAGGAGCTCCGCCATCTTCATCTCCTTGTCCCCGACGCCGAGCTTCACGAGATCCCCCTTGGGGAGGTCGAAGTCGTCGACGCCCCGGATCTCGTCGGCGTAGCGGAGCAGCTCCAGCACGAGGATGTCCCCGCGCACGATCAGGGCGCCGATGTACTGGCGGGTGCGGAGCACCACCTTGGCGATGCCGATCTTGCCGCTCCGGCGGAGGGTCTCGCGCAGGAGGGCGTAGGCCTTCGCGGTGCGTTTCTCGGGGGCGACGTAGTAGGGCCGGACGAAGTAGCGGGGGTCGACGTCGTCCGCGTCGACGAACGCCACGATGTCGATGCTGCGCGTGCTCTCGGGGGCGGCGGCCTTGATCTCGTCGTCCTCCAGGAGCACCCACGCGCCCTCGGCGGCCTCCGCCGCCTTGGCGATCTCCTCGGAGGGGACCTCCTCGCCGGTCCGCTTGTTGACACGTTTGTACCCGATGGGTGACATGTCGCGGCGGTCGACCATGTGGAGATCGAGGTCGCTGTCGCTCGTGGCGGGGTAGAGGCCCACCGGAATCTGCACCAGCCCGAAGCTGATGTGCCCCTTCCAGATGCTGCGCGGCATGAACCCAAGCTAAGGCTCACGGGACCGCCGGCAACGTGATTCGATGCCCGTTGGCGCCCCTCGGGTCGCGATCCGCTCGCCGGAAAGCCCGCCCGGCGCGGCCCGAGCCCCCCCTCGTCGGGTACGCGTGGAGTTATCTTCGAGGCGCCGGAAGGGGTTCGTCCGCCCCCGCGGCCAACATCCAGGAGAGAGCCGATGTCCAAGTTGAAGCTGAACCCCGGTGTCGTGACCGGCGCCGCGCTGCAGGACCTGTACGCGTACATGAAGGACGCCGAGTGCGCGCTCCCGGCGGTCAACGTCATCGGCTCGCACACGGCCAACGCCGCGCTGCAGGCCGCGCGGGAGGCCCAGGCCCCCGTCATCATCCAGCTCTCGAACGGCGGCGCCCACTTCTACGCGGGCAAGTTCCTGAAGGACGGCATCCAGGCCGCCATCGTCGGCGCGGTCGCGGCCGCCCACCACGTGCGCATCCTGGCGGAGGCCTACGGCGTGCCCGTCATCCTCCACACCGACCACGCCGCGAAGAAGCTCCTCCCCTGGGTCGAGGGGCTGCTCGATCACGGCGAGCGGTACCACGCCGCGCATGGCGTGCCCCTCTACTCCTCGCACATGCTCGATCTCTCCGAGGAGCCCCTCCACGAGAACCTGGAGATCTCCCGCCGGGTGCTCGCGCGCATGGCGGCGATCGACATGGCGCTCGAGATCGAGCTCGGCGTGACCGGCGGGGAGGAGGACGGCGTCGACAACTCCGACCTCGACAACAGCAAGCTCTACACCCAGCCCTCCGACGTGCTCGCCGCGTACGACGCGCTCGTGGGCGTCGGCGCGTTCACCATCGCGGCGTCGTTCGGGAACACGCACGGCGTCTACAAGCCGGGCAACGTCAAGCTCACCCCGTCCATCCTGAGGAACAGCCAGGACGAGATCCGGCGCCAGCGCGGCGGCGGCCCGAAGCCGGTCAACTTCGTCTTCCACGGCGGCTCGGGCTCGAGCCCCGAGGAGATCCGCGAGGCCGTGTCCTACGGCGTCGTCAAGATGAACATCGACACGGACACGCAGTGGGCGTTCACCCGGCCGATCAAGCAGTTCATGGACGAGAAGGACGCGTACCTGCACAGCCAGATCGGCAACCCCGAGGGCGAGGACAAGCCCAACAAGAAGCACATCGATCCGCGCGGCTGGCTGCACCTCGGCGAGCGCGGCATGGCCACGCGGCTGGTCGAGGCGTTCCGGGACCTCGGGGCGATCGGCAAGTTCGAGCTCTGATCGGTCGATTGGCGGGGGCGCCCCGCCGGGCGGAGGCCGCCCGGCGGCGGTCGTCCTGCGGGCTCGCGCCGGAGGCGCTCGGTTCGCGGCGCCCCGTCCAGGAGGCCGGGGCGCCGCGGAACCGCCG
>JAKFCH010000137.1:0-11819 GCA_036676765.1 Deltaproteobacteria bacterium | reverse complement strand
GAACCGGGCGGGCGCCACGCGCTCCAACACCCCCTCGCGGGCCAACGCGTCCGCGTCCACGCCGAGCGCCCGCCACCCCGCGAGGTGGAGCGCGCGGTCCTCCAGGGCGGCCGGAAACGCCGCGGCGGGCAGGCGCGGCGGCGACACGCCCCGGAGCTGGGCCAGGGCCAGCCGCCCGGCCTCGGTGGCGAGGAGCGGCGAGCCCGCGACCGCGCGCACGTCGACCCCGTCGGGGACGAGCTCCCGCGCGAGCTGCGTCGCGGTCGCGGCGTCGAGGTCGGGGAGGCGGTGGAGCGTCGCGAGTGAGTAGCGCACGAGCTCGTCGATCATCCGGTGGCACCGGCGCGTGGCGTGGCGGTCGTCCACGACGCACAGGATCGTGAGCTCGGGTGGGGCCACCCGCGCGAGCCGGTCGAGCAGGCGCGCGGTGAACTTGTCGATCTCGTCGAGATCCTCGACCACGAGCAGGAGCCCGGTGCCGGCGGCGCGCACCAGCGCGGCGGAGGCCGCGTGGACCACGTCCTGTGCCGACGCGGCGAGGCCCGGCCCGGGCAGGGGCTCGAGCGGCAGGTGCGGCCACATCTCCAGCAGCGGCCCGGTGTCCGCGCCGCCGACCGTGCGCCGCCACTCGGCGTCGGCGGGCGCCTCCAGCAGCGCCTCCAGCACCTCCTCGATGGCGCCGCCGGGGCGCTCCACGCGGCACCGGCCCCGCACGGTGCGGTGGCCCGCGAGGAGCGCGCGACGGCGGATCTGTTCCGCGGTGCGGCGCCGCCCGCTGCCCGTCGGGCCCGCGAGCACGAGCATGCGTGGGCCCTCCCCGCGGAGGAGCCCCTCGGCGTATTCGAGCACCGGCGGCGTGCCGACGTAGGCCGAGGCCTCGGGCCAGTCCGGGCGCCCGTTCCCCTCGGCGCACGCGCGGAACAGCGCCGCGGCGGTGGCGGCGTCGGGCCGATCGCGCGGATCGAGGGCGACGAGACGGTCGATGGCGGCCGAGACGTCGAGCGGCACCGACGGCTCGAGGGTGACGAGCGGACGGGGGCGGTCCAGGCATTGGATCCGGAGCCAGTCCTGTGTGCGCGGGGGGCGGGGCCGCTTCCCGAGGATCCCCTCGTAGAGCATCAGGCCGACCGCGAACAGGTCGCACCGCGGGGTGAGAGGCTGGCCCGCCACCTGCTCGGGTGCCATGAACGGCAGGGTGCCGACGAGGCCGCCCTCGCCGGTGAGCGGATCGCCGTCGACCCAGGCGCGCGCCACGCCGAAGTCGAGCACGTGCGGGAGCCCGTGGCTGTCGACGAGCACGTTGGACGGCTTCAGGTCGCGGTGCATCAGCCCCGCGCGGTGCACGCCGGCGAGCGCGTCGCAGAGCGGCGGCGCCACGTGGAGCAGCCGCGCCACGCGCCCCTCGATCTCGCCCCCGGCCTCGATCCACGCGCGGAGCGGGAGCCCGTGCACCAGATCCATCGCGTACCAGAGGTAGCGATCGTCGAGCCCGGCGTCGTGCACCCGCACCACGCCCGGCACCGAGAGCCCACGTAGCGCCTCGAATTCGCGCAAGAAGCGACGATCCAATTCGGGATCGCCACGGCCGCGCACCTTGAGGGCAACCTCCCGATGGGCACGCCGCGCCAGGAACACCGTCGCCGTCGAGCCGCGCCCGAGCGCCTGCGAGAGGACGTAGGGCCCGAGGGTGGCGCCGGGAGCGAGCGGTTCGGTCACGAAGGGGAGTGTAGCGCACCCGCGAACGGGCCCCTCCCAAACGACGAACGCCCGGTCGGGTGACCGGGCGTCCGCGAGCGTCCGGCGCCGGAGGCGCCCGCGCCACCTACTCGGCGAAGGTGCCCTTCACGTCGAGGAACACGCCTTCGGAGGTCTTGACGAGGCGATCGATCCGGTCCGGGGTGGCGCCGGTGGTCTTCACGTTGCCCGTGACCTTCTTGGTGGCCTCGATGAGCTTCATCGGCTCGAGGTTCATCGAGGAGAGCTGGGAGGGGAAGTCGGCGCAGGCGGCGACGAGCGCGGCGGCCTGGGGCACGAGCTCGGTCGCGGAGGCCACGGTGTGGCCGCCGGCGTCGATGAGCTTGTTGACGGCGTCGAGCGCGGCCTGCACGTTCTCGGGGACGGCCTCGGAGGCCTCGAGGCGGGGCATCGTGCCCTTGAACGCCACCTTGAGCTTGCCGTTCGCCTTGGTCTTCAGGTCCTCGAGGGCGGTCTTGAGCGGGGCGTCCTCGGCCACGCCGAGCGCGAGCGCGACCTGCTTGCGGGCTTCCTTGAGGTTGGCATCCTCGGCGTCGAGCGTGTCGTGGATGGCCTTGGCCTTCATGAACACGGCGTCGAACTCGGCGATGCCGGTCGCCTCGATGGCGGGGAGCTTGGGCTCCTTCGCGGAGGCACCCTTGGTCTCCTTCGGGGGCTTGGCGGCGTCGGCCGTGGGCACGCCCACGAAGAGGGTGAGCATCGGGACGACGAGGAGGAGACGGAAGAAACGCATGGAAAACCCCGCGGTGTTTGAAGGCAGCGCGGCGTAACCGACTGTAAATCAACGTCAAGCGCATCGGGCGAATGTACCGAAACATCTACGTCACTTTCTTCGCCTCCGACGGACACGGCGGTGGTGGGCCGATGTATCGCCGATGTATTGACGATGTATCGGTCGTCGGGCCCCCCGCCGGGCCCCCGCTCCATCGCCCCGCTGACTCCCGGTGGTTAGGAGCACGGCCCACGAAGGAGTCGGCATGGCAACGATCGCGGTCTTGGGTGCGGGATTGCTCGGCAGCGGGGTGGTCGAGAACCTCCTCGCCAAGGGTGAGCGCGTGGTCGTCTGGAACCGGACGGCCGGCAAGGTCGCGCCGCTCGTGGCGAAGGGCGCCATTGCCGCTGGGGATCCCGCGGCCGCCGTCGCTGGCGCCTTGCGCGTGCACCTCGTCCTCACCGCGGACGACGCGGTCGATGCCACCATCGAGGCCCTCCGCCCCGGGCTCACGGCCGGCACCCCGATCCTCGACCACTCGACCAACCTCCCCGAGCGGGTCGCCGAGCGCTACGCCCGCCTCCGCGCTGCCGGCGTGCACTACCTCCACGCGCCGGTGTTCATGTCGCCCCAGAACGCGCGCGACGCGACCGGCATCCTGCTCATCGCCGGCCCCAAGGCCGAGGTGGACGCCCTCACCCCCGCCCTCGCCACCATGTCCGGCCGGGTGTGGCACGTCGGCGAGCGGCCCGATCTCGCGGCCGCCCACAAGCTCTTCGGCAACGGCATGCTCCTTTCGCTCGCCGCCACCATGGGCGATCTGTTCGCCGTCGGCGCGGCCCAGGGCGTCGCGCCCGCCGACGTGATCTCGCTCTTCGACGTGTTCCGGGCCGGCAACGGCCTCGGCTCCATCGGCACCCGCGTCCTGAACGCGGGCACGGCGTCGCCCGGCTTCGAGCTGACCATGGCCCGCAAGGACGTGGGGCTCATGATCGAGGCCGCCGGCGGCCCCGAGCACCTCGTGGTGCTCCCCGGCATCGCCGCCGCCATGGACGCCGCGGTCGCGGAGGGCCTCGGCGAGAAGGACTTCGCCATCTTCGCGTGGCCCGGGCGCCGCAAGCGGGGCTGATACATCCGCCGGGGCATGTATCAGTGGCGATGTATCGCCCCCCTACTCGACCGCGAAGATCTCCGTCCCGCAGTAGGTGCAACGCCGGCCGCCGACGCCCGCGGGGAGCGGGCTGCCGCAATCGGGGCAGGCGCCGCCCTTCGCGCGCATCGCCGCGTCGCTGAAGATCGTGTCCTCGTGGATCGCGCCGTGGAACCTGCCCGCGGCGGCCTGCAGGTAGAGCCAGTGCTTCACCAGCCCCGGGGGCACCGCCAGCTCGCGCGCGATCTCCTGGACCTCGGCCCGTCCGCGCGCGGACACGACGCCGAGCACCTTCTCGCGGCCCGACACATCCTCGGATGTATCGATGAAGCACCGCGCCTCCGGCACCACCTTTCCGGGGATGCTCCACACGCGTGTCACCTGCCAGAGGAGATCGACGATCTCGTCCTCGGCCACGCCGGTCTCGTCCACGAGCGTGTCGAAGGTCACGACGCGCTTGCCCCGCACCGCGTCGGCCAGCCGCTCCGCGACGAGCTCGCGCAGCTCCCGGCGGCCGTTGCGGAACCCCTGGACGAGCATGCCGACGCCGACGAGCGAGAGCACGCCGGTCGGCAGGGCGCAACACATCCCGCCGCTCATCACGGCCTCCCCGACGCCGCTGCCCACCCCGGCGCCGAGGAACACCCCGGCCACGCCCGTCGTCGCCGCGCAGAGCAGCATGGCCGCCGCGCGGGCGAACGATCGGCGCGAGGTCAGGCTCGCGACGAAGAAGCCGACGATGACCGGCGTGAACGCGAAGAACGCGAGGCCGAGCAGCGCGGTCCCGGCCGCGCGAGAGCCCTCCGGGGGATCGAGCCCGATCGCGATCGCCAGGACGACGCCGAGGCCGCCCACCACGATGCCGGCAATCGCGGCGATCACCGCGATGGGGGTGGGCTTCCAGAGATCGAGGTGGGTCGGCATGGGCGGCCTGATGGTTTGGAAGGGGTCGGGGGCGACCGCTCGCGCGTCGCGTCGGCGGGGTTGCGGAGACGAGGGCGGCGGCTCCGTCAGCGTGCGAGGTCGAAGATCGCGTCCTTGACCACGTCGGTCGCGGGCCAGTCCCAGCTCCCCGACAGCACCGCCACGTCGTCGATGGCGCCGTCGTGGTCGGCGTCGATGCGCGAGCCGGTGGAGCGCGCGATCTCCTCGAGCTGCCCCTGGAGCGCGGGGTCGATGTCCTGGAACTCGTAGGCGTTGACGCCGAGGAAGCTGGCCTCGGCCGCCACGAGCGCGTCGATGGCGGTGGTCCGCATGCCGGAGGCCGCGCAGCTCCCGGTCGGGAGCCCGTGGCCCTCCGCGCGGTCGCGGAAGGTGTTCTCGGCGAGCAGGACGACCACGCGCTTCGAGCCGTCCCGGAACCCGACGCCCGCTCGCGGCCCGGTGCCGGGGGTGGTGGACACCGCCGAGCCGGTCACCCCACCGCCGAAGGCGTCGCTGGCGCGCGCGTTGAAGGGGCGCACGTCGGTGGTGGCGTCGAAGCGCCCGTCGCAGTCCTGGTCGTAGCCCTCGCCGCTCGTGGCCTGCACGAGGGCCTCGAGGCCGGTCCCGGGGCCATCCCCACCCCACTCGAGCGAGAGCCCGCTCGCGGCGGCCAGGAGGAGCGACCGGTCGGTGGTGAGCTGCTGCAGGAGCGTGTAGGGCAGGCCCCCGGTGGCGGCCCACCACTCGCCGGACACCTGGTAGTCGTCGAAGCTCGCGAGGGCGATGGCCACGTTCGCGCCGCTGTCGAGGAGCGCCGCGACGAGGTCGTTGGTGTGGGTGGCGACATCGGCGTGGTAGCAGTCGTAGACGTACGCCTCGTCGACGATCAGCACGACGTCGATCTTGCCGTCGGGTACGTCGACCACCGGCGGGTCGGTGTCGGTGTCCTCGCCGGTGTCGGGGACGACCACGGTGCCGCTGTCCCCCGGGGGCGCGGTGTCGGTGGCCGCCGAGGTGTCGACCGGCGGTGCGTCGCTGTCCGGGCGGTCCCGCTCGGCGGGCTCGTCGGTCGCCTTCCCGAGGTCGTAGTCGGAGCAGGCGGCGAGCGCGAGGAGCGGGAGGAGACGGCGCACGAGGAACCCCGATCGGGCGCGATGGTAGGTCGAACGGCGCCGAACGTCCACAGCGCCGCGCGCACATCGGATAGAAGCGCGTCCGGAGGCCCGATGCGCGCGTGGTGGACGACCCTGATGCGGGTGGGGCTCCGCTTCGTGGGGCTCGTGTTCGTGGGCTTGCTCGTCGTCGGGTGCGGAGAGCCGCCGGCCGGCGCCGCAACGCCGGTCGCGATGCCCGTCGGTAGCCCCGCGGCGGTCGATCCCACCGAGGCCCGAGCCCTCGAAGCGCGTCGGGTCGCCCTCCGCGCGCAGATGAAGGCCCTCGTCGGCGATCTCGCGGCCGCCGGCAAGTACGACTGTTGCGTCGAGGCGCCGTGCAACCTGTGCGCGATGCGCGCGGGCGGATGCAAGTGCGGCGAGGGGCTCCGCCGCGGCGAGCCGGTGTGCGAGGAGTGCGCGATGATGTGGAAGCGCGGAAACGGCGCGGAGCCGGGCGTCGAGGCGTCCTCGGTGCGGAGCTTCCTCGAGGCCGAACGCGAGATGGAGGCGAAGGCGAAGCGGGAAGGGGGGCGCTCCACCGACGAGGCCGTGCCGGCCCCCGCGCCGACCGCGCCGGCGGCGTGCGCCTGCCCGGGGCACGCGGCGAAGTAGCCCCTCCGCGCTTCCCGGCTTCGACCGCCGAGTACGCGCTCGGTCCCCCGCGTTTACCCTTGGGTTGGGGGAGGGGTCCTGCTCGTGCTGCTGGCATGTGCGCCCGACGTGGGCGATCGAGCCGATACGCGCCCGCTCGCCGAGGAGACGGGCGATCCCGCCGACACGACCGCGGCGGGTGACACCGGATGCGCCGGGGTGCCGCTCCTGTCGTGGGGCAACTTCGGCCACGCCTTCCTCCTCGAGAACTGCCAGGGGTGCCACGCCTCGACCGCGCCCGACCGGTACGGCGCGCCCGAGGCGTCGACGTTCGACACGGTGGAGGACGCGTGGCGGCAGGCGGACCGCATCCTCGCCCGCGCGTGGGCGGACGACGCGACGATGCCGCCGTCGGGGGGCGTCTCGGCGGACGATCGCACGCGCCTCGGCTGGTGGCTCACCTGCGGCGAGGAGGGGGAGTGATCCCGTGTTGATGCTGGTTTGGCTCGTCGGGTGCCGGACGGGGGTGCCGGATGCCACCCAAGTGGAGAGCAGGCCCGACGAGCTCGGCTCCGTGGGCGCGCTCACGCGGGTGAGCCTCGATCTGCGAGGGGTGCGCCCCTCCCCGGCGGAGATCGAGGCGGCCGAGGCCGAGGGGAACGATCCCGCCGCGTGGTCCGCCCGCGTCGACACGTTCCTTCACGACCCCCGCTTCGGGGGGCGGGTGCGGGACCTGTTCGCGGGGATCTACCGGACCCGCCAGGACGCCTACCCGCTCGAAGCGGCGGACTTCGGCCTCACCGACCCCGCGGCCTTCGTCACGGCGGTGGGCGACGAGCCGCTGCGCGTCCTCTCCGAGATCGCCGAGGCGGACCTCCCGTACACCGACCTCGTCCTCGCCGATTGGACGATGGCGAACGAGACCCTCGCGGCGGTCGCCCCGGTCGACTACCCCGACGGCGCGCGCGGTTGGGTCCGGGTCCGCTACACGGACGAGCGGCCGAGCGCCGGCGTCCTGGCCACCAACGGTTTGTGGTGGCACTACACGACGAACCGGTCGAACCTCAACCGCGGCCGCGCCAACGCGATCAGCCGCATCCTGCTCTGCCAGGACTACCTCGCGCGGACGCTGGAGTTCGACCGCAACGTCGATCTGCTCGACGCCGCCTCGCTCGCCGACGCGCTGCACACCAACCCCGGCTGTGTCGCCTGCCACAGCACGCTCGATCCGCTCGCCGCCTACCTGTTCGGCTTCTACCCGTCCGGCCGGGACGCCCCCGCGGACCAGGCCACCTACCACCCCGATCGGGAGTTGTTCTGGCAATCCACGTCGGGCGTGGCGCCGGGCTACCACGGCGCGCCCGGTGAGACATTGGAGGATCTCGGGCGGCAGATCGCCGCGGATCCGCGGCTGACCGCGTGCGTGACCGAGCAGGTGGTCGGGCTTTTGTGGGGACGCGAGCCCGGGGTCGACGACACCGCCGCCCTCGTCGCGCACCACGAGGCGTTCCTCGCGGGGAGCACGACCCTCCGCACCCTGTTCGCCTCGGTCGCCGAGGACGCCGCCTACCGCACCGGCGTCGGCGCCGACGGGGCCTTCGCGGCGAAGATGATCTCGGTCGAGCAGCTCGGGACCACCCTCGAGGACCTCACCGGGTTCCGGTTCACCCACCTCGGATACGACCTGTTGGGGAGTGACACCTACGGCGTGCGGACCCTCGCGGGCGGCGCCGACGGGGTGTACTCCACCCGGCCGACCCCCGTCCCGACGGCCACCTCCGTCCTCGTGCAGGCCCGGCTCACCCAGGCGGCGGCCCGGTACGTGGCCGCGCGCGACCACGCCGACCCGGCGGGCGCCCGCCTGTTCACGGACATCGACTTCACCGAGACGCCCGCCACGAACGTCCGCCCGATGGTGGCCCAGCTCCAGGCCCTCCGCCTGCGGCTGCACGGCGCCCGCGTGGAGGCCCGCGGCCCGGAGGTGGAGGACGACCTCGCCCTCTGGGCCGATCTGTACGCGCTCGACCGCGACCCCGAGGCGGCCTGGGCCGGGGTCCTGTCGGTGCTCCTGCGCGACCCCGCGTTCCTCTTCTACTGAAGCTCCCGGCGCGTGCGCGCCCATCGAGGCCCCATGATCTCCCGTCGCGCCCTGCTCCGCGCCTCCACCGGGCTCGCCGCCACGGTCGGGCTCGGCCTCGCCGAGGGGACGGCGCACGCCGCGGTCCCGCCGCCTTCGCTCAAGTTCATCTTCGTCGTGAACTACGGGGGGTGGGACCCGACGCGGGTGTTCGCGCCGGAGCTCGCGAACCCGAACGTGGACATGGAGGTCGGCGCGGTGGAGCGCCAGGTCGGGGACCTCCGCTACGTCGACCACCCCGACCGGCCGAACGTCCGCGCGTTCTTCGAGCGGTACGCGGCGCGGAGCGTGCTGTTCAACGGCGTGAACATCGGGTCGATCGCCCACGAGAGCTGCCTGCGCATCGCCCTCACCGGCGCGACGGGCCTCGATCGGCCCGACTGGGGCGCGATCCTCGGCGCGAGCCGCTCGGCGGACTTTCCCATCCCCCAGGTCGTCGTCGGCGGCCCCTCGTTCCCCGGCGTGTACGGCCCCTTCGTCACCCGCACCGGCACGAGCCGGCAGCTCGCCGCGCTCCTGGACGGGGAGATCGCCGCCTGGAGCGACCTCCCCGTCGAGCGGACCCCCAAGGGCGCGGACGCGTTGATGGACGCGACCCTCGCGCGCCGGGTCGCCGACGCGGTGGCGCGCGCGCGGCCCGGCCAGGAGGCCCTGCTCACAGAGAGCCTGCGCGTGGCGCTGGAGCGCGCGGGCTACCTGAAGGGCCTCGTCGGCACCGTGGCGTGGGACACCGCGCGGTTCCCCGGCCAGGCGAAGCTCGCGGTCGATCTGCTCGCGCTCCAGGTCTCCCGGGTGGCGACCCTGTCCTACGCGAACGTCCCGTGGGACTCCCACGCCGACAACGACCGCCACCAGCAGAGCGCCTTCGAGGGGCTGTTCACCGAGCTCGCCGCGCTGCTCGCGCTCCTCGAGGCCCAGCCGGGCGAGGTGGGCGAGTCCCTCGCCGACGAGACCGTCGTCGTCGTGCTCTCCGAGATGGGGCGCACCCCCCTCCTCAACGCCGAGGGCGGCAAGGACCACTGGCCGACCACGAGCGCGCTGCTGGTGGGGCCGGGCATCGCGGGCGGCCGGGTGATCGGCGGGTTCGACTCGAGCTTCTACGGGCGGACCGTCGATCTGACCACGGGAGAGCCCGCGGACGACGCGTCGGGCCTCGACGCGTCCGTGCTCGGGGCCACGCTCCTCCAGCTCGGGGGCGTGGACCCCGCGGAGCACCTCCCGGGGGTGGCCGTGGTGACGGCGGCCTTGCGCGCCTAGCCCCCCGAGGCGCCCCCACCGGATATCGTCCCTCTCTCCATGCGCCTCCTCCACCTCTACCGCCCGCGCGTGCCCGCCACCCGCGCCCAGAGCGTCCAGGTCGTGCACACGTGCCACGCGCTCGCCCGGCGCGGCCACACGGTGACGCTGCTCGCGGATCGTGCGGACGGAGAGGCCGCCCGGGCGGCCGGGCTCGACGAGGGCGCCGACCCGGGGGATGCGACCGCCGCGCTCGCCGCGTACGGCCTCGATCATCCGCCCACGTTCGACCTGCGCATCGCGCCGGTCGCGTGGCCCCCCGGCGCGGGGTGGTGGTTCCGCTGGCAGCTCGCCCGCTGGCGGGGGGATGTCGTCTACGCGCGGGCCAAGCGCTACGTCGCGCGGGTGCCGGCCGCGGTCCCCGTGGTCCTCGAAGCCCACGAGGTCGACTCCGCGCTGGCGGTCGAGCGGGGGGCGAACCCCAGGCGCGCGCGGGCGCTGGAGGCCGCGGTGTTCGCGCGCTGCACGGGCGTGGTTGCCAATTGTGGCGGCACGCTCGCGCTCCTCGATTCCTGCCACGCCCTCCCGCCGCACCGCGTCGTGATCCACAACGCCACCCGCGCCGACCGCGCCGTGACCCCGCGGCTCCAGGGGCCCGGGGAGGCGCCCACCGTCGGCTACACCGGCTCGCCGCGCGCGTACAAGGGGCTCGCGACCGTGCTCGCCTCCCTGCCGCGCTGGCCGGCGGGTGTGCGCCTCGAGCTCGTGGGGGGCGCGCCCGAGGGCGCCGTGCTCCCCGCCAACGCCACCGCGCTCCCGCCGGTGCCCTACGGCGCGCTCCCGGCGCACCTCGCGCGGTACCGCGCCCTGCTCCTCCCGCTCGACGACACCCTCTTCGGCCGGGCCCTCACCTCGCCGCTCAAGCTCTGGGACTACCTCGCCACCGGCATCCCCATCGTGGCGGCCGACCTCCCCACCACCCGCGAGATCGGCGGCGACACGCTCCACTACTACCCGCCGGGCGATCCGGCGGGCCTCGCCGCCGCCGTCACGCGCGCGCTCGCCGCGCCCCCGCCCACACCCCGCCTCCGCACGTGGGACGACCGGGCGGAGGAGATCGAGGGCTTCCTCGACCGGTGCCTGCGCGACCGCCCGAGACGCGGATGATCCTCTACGTCCTGCGCTACTGGCCGACGCTCACCGAGACCTTCGTCCACGACGAGATCGCCGCCCTCGCCGCGCGCGCGCCCGTAGCGATCGCGGCGCTCGATCCACGGGGCGATCCGCACGCCGAGGCCCCGCCCGCCCCGGTGCACGCCCGCCCCCACCGGTGGGGCTGGCTCGGCGCCCTGCCGGCGCTCGCGCGCGAGTGGCTGCGCGCGCCCGCGTTGCTGTCCCCCCGCGTGCTCTGGCTCACGACGGTGGTGCGTCGGGCGCGCCGGGTCCACGTGCACTTCGCCGGCGAGGCCGCCGTGTGGACGCGGGAGGCCTGCCGCCGCGCCGGGGTGCCGTACGGCGTCACCGTCCACGCGGTCGATCTCTGGAAGCCCCACCCCGACCTCGCGGCGGTCCTCCGCGACGCCTCGCTCGTCGTGACCATCTCCGAGCACAACCGGGGCGTGCTCGCCGAGCGCTACGGCGTCGACGCGGTGGTGGTGCGCTGCGGGATCGACCTCGCGCGCTTCGGGCCGCGGGCGCCGACCGCGCCCCCGGTGATCCTGGGCGTGGGCCGGTGGGTCCCGAAGAAGGGGCTCGACACCCTCGCGTCGGCCGCCGCCCTGCTCGGGGCCCGCGCGCACGTGCGGCTCCTCTCGGACGCGCCGGACCTCCCCGGCGTGGAGGTGCGCGGCTTGCGGCCTCGCGGGGAGGTCGCCGCGGAGCTCGCCGCCGCCACGATCTTCGCGCTCCCGTGCCGCCGCGCGCCGGACGGGGACCAGGACGGCATCCCCGTGGCGCTCCTGGAGGCGATGGCGGCGGGGCTCCCGGTGGTCACGACCGCGGTGTCGGGGCTCCCCGAGATCGCCGACGACGCCGTGGGGTGGATCGTGCCGCCCGACGACGCCCCGGCGCTCGCCGCGGCGCTCCGGGCCGCCCTGGACGATCCCGCCGAAGCAGTCCGGCGCGGCGCGGCGGGGCGGGCGCGGCTCGCGGCGCGGGGGT
>JAKFCH010000136.1:0-13542 GCA_036676765.1 Deltaproteobacteria bacterium | reverse complement strand
GCGAGCGCCTCGGCGACGGACCGCCAGCGCTCCATCGCCCACCGCTTCTCGGCGCCGCCCGAGCCGGGCGCGAGGACCACGGGGGCGCCGCCCGAGCCGGGCGCTGAGCCGGGCGCGAGCCCCCGCGACGCGGCGGGCACCGGGGCCACACGCGGCGTCCGATCGACCGCGACGACGCCGTCCAGCACCCCCGCGTAGTGGTCCACCGCATGCACCCCCGGCGGCGGCCGGGGCGCCACGGCGCGCACGTCCGCGACGCCCGCTTCGCGGAGGGCCTCGGCCGCGGTGGGCGAGAACGCGACGGCGAGGCGGTAGCGCACCGGCGGCGGGCCCCCGCGCCAGATCCAGTCGCCCGACACGCGCGCCGCGCCCGGGGGCAGGAGCGGGTCGTAGCGCGGTTCGGTGACGACGTGCACGGGCCCGATCGTCGTGAGCGCGCGAATCACCGGGAGGGTGAGCACGAAGTCGCCCAGGGCCCCCGCGCGGACGACGAGCACGGGGGCTACCGAGGCGGCACCCGGCACGCCCGCTCCGCGCGGCACCGCTACGGCTCGACGGGGCGGATCGGAGGGTTCCCCGGCCGGCCCGACCACGCGGGGAGGAAGCCGTCGCACGCGTCGTCCGCGGGGCAGAAGCGGCACGCGTCGGCCTTGGCGAAGGCGACCACGCCCGGGAAGAAGAGCAGCGCGGCGCCCAGCTGGTGGTCGGCGTCGACGTACCAGCGGTTGCGGCTCTTTCCGAGGTGCCGCGCCAGGGGCCCGAGCCAGCATGCGGGCAAGCCCTTGATCGCGACGGTCGGCCCGTCGGCGGCAAGCACCCGCGGCACCGCATCCCCGAGCGCCGCCAGCGCATCCGCCACGTCCGGCGGCACCTCGGGCCCCCCCGTCGGGAACGGGTAGGTGAACGTGACGGACGCAGCGCCGCCTTCGCACGCGAGCGCTGCGGCCACGGTCACGAACGGGAGCGCGGCGCGTACGAGCGGCACGTTCGCGTCGACGGCGACGCCCACGGCGCGCGCGCCCGCGAACGCCGCGGCGAGGGCGGCGGGATCGGCCCCGTCGGGGCCGAGGCGCACGGGGAGCACGTACCGATCGACCCCGGCGAGGGGCGCGAGCGACGCGAGGTCCTCGACGCCGGCGTGGAGCATCACGCGGGTGACGCCGAGGCGCCGCGCGAGGGCCACGAGGTCGGGCAGATCGGGCCGCGCGGCGACGCCCTGCCCGGTGAGGACGAGGGCGTCGACGGGGAGGCCCCGGGGGCTCGCCGCGGTGAACCACCGGAGGTTGGCCTCCACCTCCTCGGTCGAGAGGCTCCGTGACGGCGGCGGGGCGCCCGCGGGCACCCGGTCGGGGTGGGCGCGGTGGAGCCGCAGCTGGAGGGTGCGCGGCCGCGGGACCGCGCCGGCGGGCGTCCAGGCGAGCATCCGCGTCGCTTAGCGCACGGCGACCCGCGGCGCCCATGCTACGTTGCCCGCGCGCGTGCCCGGGCCCCTTCCCCGCGCATCGGAGCGACCGTGCGCATGTTGTTGGCCGCCCTCCCCTCTCTCGCCCTCCTCGGATGCGACGCCCGATGGACGCCCGCCGACACCGGCGTCGTCGCCACCGACGCCCCCGACGTGTACCTCACCGACCCCTCCCTCGGGTCCACGTGGCACGCCGGCGAGGCGATCCCGGTCCGCGCGGTCGTCACCGACGATGTCGACGACGCCTCCGCCATCGTCCTCGAGATCCGCTCGGATCTGCAGGGCGTGGTCGACACCCCCCGCCTCGACGCGACGGGTCGGCTCGACACCCGCGTCCTGCTCGACATCGGCGTGCACCAGCTCACCATCGCCGCCATCGACACCGACGGGCACGAGGGCACCGCCGTCACGACGATCCGCGTCGTCGCGGGCACCGCCCCCACCCAGCCCGTCGTGGTGATCGACCCGTCCGCCCCCGTCGCGGGCGATGACCTCGTGGCCTCCCTCCTCGTCCCGTCGGCGGACCCCGAGGGCGATCCCCTCGCCTACGTGTGGTCGTGGACGGTCGACGGCGCCGATGCCGCCGTCGAGCTCCCCGAGATCGACGGCGAGAGCGTGATCCTCGGCCAGATCTGGACCGTCACGGTCTACGCGACCGACGGCGCCACCGCCTCGTCGTCGGCCTCCCGCTCCGTCACCGTGGGCCTCGGCGGCGGCAGCGGCGACGTGACCATCACCCCCGCGTCGCCGGTCACCGGGGACACCCTCACCTGCACCCACGCCCCCTTCCTCGACGGCGGCGGCGTGGCCCTCCCCGTGACCTACCTGTGGACGCTCGACGGGGTCGACACCGGCGTCTCCGGGCCCACGCTCGACGGCGCGGTCCGCGGGGACCTCGCGCGCTGCACCGTGCTGGTGGAGGACGGCGCGGGGTCGGCCTACACCTCCGACCTCGTGACCATCGGCAACGCCGCGCCCGTGACCGGCACGCCCACGGTCCGCCCGACCGCGCCCGACGCCACGAGCACGCTCACCTGCACCCCGGGGGCCACCACCGACCCCGAGGGGGATCCGGTGACTGCCACCACGCGCTGGCTCGTCGACGGGGTGGAGGCCGGCACCGGCGCCACCCTCGCCGGCGCCTTCGCGCGGGGTGACACCGTGCTCTGCGAGGTCACGCCCGCCGACCCCTACGTCACCGGCGCGGGCGTCGCGAGCGTGGCCGTCACCGTCGGGAACGCCGCGCCGGGCGCCCCCACCGTGGCGTTCACGAACCCCACCGTCGTCCCCGGCGGCACCGCCACGTGCGCGGTGACCACGCCCGCCGTCGATCCCGACGGGGACGCCGTGTCCTACACCTGGTCCTGGGAGCGCGACGGGGCGCCCGACGTGGGCACGTCCGCCTCCTACGACACCACCGGCCTCGCGAGCGGAGACACGCTGACCTGCATCGCGACGCCCTCCGACGGCTTCGCGAGCGGGCCCGCCGCCAGCGCCGACCTCACCCTCGCCACCCCCTCCTCCGGGGATCGCGTCGCGTCCGACGCCTGGATCGTCCTCGCCGGCACGACCCGGTCGGGGAGCTTCGGCAAGGCCATCGACTCGGTGGACGACTTCGACGGGGACGGTCGCCCCGAGCTCGTCGTCTCGGCCCCGGCGGGCACCTCCTCGAAGGGCGCCATCTACCTGTACACCTCGTC
Organism: Deltaproteobacteria bacterium; assembly: GCA_036676765.1. Lineage (GTDB taxonomy): Bacteria > Myxococcota_A > UBA796 > UBA796 > SXON01 > CAJBVW01. Next base: position 10,380 of record JAKFCH010000136.1, on the reverse strand, counting down.
CACGCTCGCCGCCGGGGCCGACCTGTTCGACACCGACGCCGACGCGTCGTGGGTGGGCCACGCCCCGGGGGACACCCTCGGGGGCGGGCGCGGGGTGGCCGGCCTCGGGGACTTCGACGGAGACGGCCTCGGGGATCTCGTCGGCGCCGCGCCGTTCAACGACGATGTCGGCTCGTCGTCCGGCGCGGTCTACGTGCTCCACGGCGGGGACTCGTGGGCGGCCGGCGGCGACATCCAGGCGGAGGCCGTGACGCGCTTCCGCGGCGCCACCGGCGACTGGCTCGGCACCCGCGTGTCCGGCGGCGATCTCGACGGGGACGGCCTCGCCGACCTCGTCGCCACGGCCCCCTACAACGACCTCGGCGCCGACAAGGCCGGCGTGATGGCCGTGTGGTACGGCAGCACCACCCGCTACAGCGGCGCCCACAGCCTCGCCGACGCCGACGCGCTGGTGACCGGCGAGGCCGCCGGAACCGAGCTCGGCTGGTCGGTGGACGTGGCGGGGGATGGCGATGGGGACGGCTACGACGATGTCGCCGTCGGCATCTTCTACGACGACACCAACGGCACCGACGCCGGCGCCGCCGCGGTGATCAGCGGCTCGGCGCTCGGCGGCCAGGAGACCTTCGCGACCGCCGCCTACCTCGTCGTCCACGGCGTCGGGGTCGGGGATCGGTTCGGCTACGACGTGGCGGGCGTCGGGGATGTCGACGGGGACGGCCTCGAGGACATGCTCCTCGGCGGCTACGTCTCGGACGATCTCGCGGCCGACGCCGGGCAGGCGCGCCTGTTCTACGGCGCCGTCGGGCTCAACCGCGAGGTGGACGCCGACGAGGCCGACGCCAGCTTCTTCGGCACCGGGGCGAACGACCAGTTCGGCAGCCTGCTCGCGGGCGTCGGAGACTGGGATGGGGACGGCCTCGCCGACTTCCTCGTGGGCTCCCCGCGCAGCGCCTCCGCCGGCGCGGAAGCGGGCGCGGCATCGCTCTACCTCGGGCGCGAGTCGTCCGGCTGGGGGAGCGCCGGCGCGGACGCGACGCTGCGGGTGTTCGGCGACTACGCCGGTGACTGGCTCGGCGACGAGGGCGCCGGCCGCGTCGACGCGGATGGCGACGGCTACGACGACGTGGCCATCGGCGCGCAGCAGGCCGACGTGGCGGTGACCGGCGGCGGGGCCGTGTACGTGTTCACGGGGCCGTGAGGGGCCCCGTGACGGGCGCGAACGATCGCGCCCCTATCGGACCCGCACGCTCCGGCAGCCCGCGAGCTCCCACTGGACCATGAAGTCGTTGATGGGGAGGTCGCGCTCCTCGTCCTTCTCGTCCCACGGGTTCGGGTCCATCACCTTCGCGGCCTCGTCGAACGACTCGACCATCACCCAGTGGCGGCTCACCTCGCCGTCGGGCTGGCGATCGATGATGACGGCGAGCCAGGGCAGGTGGTTGCCGAAGTGGGCGCGCCGGATGGTGGCGGCGCGCTCCTCGCGGGTGGCGGCATCCCCGAGGTCGGTGAGCACGTGATCCGCGCCGAGCAGCTCGCGGAGCGCCTCGACGACATCCTCCACGCGGGCGCCGGCGAGGCGAGCGCGCACGGCGCCGGCGAGGGTGGCGCCGAGGGTCGCGAGGGGGGCGCCGCCGGCGTCGAACGCGGCGCACGCGGCCTCCACGGCCGGGTCGAGGATCGGGCGGCCCGCGCGGCGCACGAGGAAGAGGAAGGTCGCGAGGGTGATGGCCAGGGTCTCGTTCGCAGTGTGCACGGGTGCTCCGGATGGTCGGCCGTTCTAACCGACAAACGGCAGCCCGGCGGGGCGTGGTGCGGGCGGGTTAGTCCCCCGGGCGAGGAGGCGGCACGCGTGGGAAGGACTCGTCTGCGGCACGTCTGGCCGCTCCTCGTGCTGGGCGCCTGCACCGGCGGGCCCGGGGGGGCGGAGACCCCGGTGACCCACCCGGCGCGGCCGCTCTCGCCGTTCGCGCACCCGCCGCCGCCCGCCGACCTCGCGGAGCTCGGCCTCACCGAGCCGGCGGGCACCCTCGCGTGGCGCGGGCTCGAACGGCTCGACACGGCGCGCATCACCCTCCCGAAGCCGGCCCGGGGCGCCCCGCCGGTCACCGGCACCTTCCCGCTCACCGGCGAGTGGACCGACACCGGCCGGGTCTTCGGCCGCTTCCGCGTCCTCTCGCACGTCCTCCCCTTCGTCACCGACATGCCGCGCCCGAACTACGCGCCGATGGGCGCGCGGCTCTACCGCGGGGATGTCGAGATCCCCTTCGTGAACGACCCCGAGGATCTCCGTGACGGCGGGTGGTTCATCCAGGCGGGCACGCTCCAGCTGCTCACGGTGGACCACCCCGCGCGCTGGCCCGACATCGCCACGCTCCGGGTCCCCGAGCTCGCGGCGGAGGCCACGCGCCGCCGGTGGGCGGGCACCGGGAGCAAGGCCGAATACCTGCGCACCGAGGTGACCGTCGCGGGCATCACCCGCACGGGCATGCAGCTCCCGCCCGGCGCCGAGGTCAGCTTCCCGATCGACCTCCCCGCCGACCCGACGCTCGCGTTCGGCCTCGCCCTGCTCCCCGCGCTCGTCCCCGGCGAGAGCGGGGGCGCGGCCCGCGTGACCTGGACCGTCGACGGCGAGGCGCTCGGCGGCGCCGACGTCGGCGCGGGCACGCCGCCCGCCGATCAGCGCGTCTCCCTCGCCCGGTGGGCCGGCAAGCGGGTCGAGCTCACGTTCCGCGCGGGGCCCGACGCGGCGGGGCCCGACGCGGCGGGGCCCGACGCCACCGGGAACATCGTCGTCACCGCCCCCACGATCACCACCCGGTCTGGAAGGACGCCCCGCCACGTTGTCCTCGTGGGGATCGACACGCTCCGGCAGGACGTCCTCGGGCTCTACGGCAACGACCGGGGCACCTCTCCCGAGCTCGACGCGTGGGCCGCCCAGTCCGTCGTGTTCGACGCCGCCTGGGCCCCGGCGCCCCGCACGCGCCCCTCCTTCCGCACCGCGCTCACCGGGCGATACCCGGTCGCCGCCGCGTCCGCGCCGACCGTGGCCGAGGCGTTCGCCGCGGAGGGGTTCCGCACCGCCGGGATCGTCGCCAACGTGCACCTCGTGCCCCGCTTCGGCTTCAACGACGGCTTCGAGCACTGGCACTACGAGAACGGTGCGAGCGCCGACACCGAGGTGGACCGCGCGCTCGCGTGGCAGAAGGCCCACGCGGACGAGGACACCTTCCTGTTCCTCCACATCATGGACCCCCACACGTTCTACAGCGCGCCCGAGCCCTACGGGAGCCGCTTCCAGACCGGCGCGCGCCCGGACCGCATGCCGGAGTCCTACGAGCGGTGGCAGATCTACCGCATCCTCGACGAGCCCTGGTTCGGAGAAGCCCACCGGGCCTGGATCCGCGGCGCCTACGAGGGCGAGGTGGCCTACACCAGCGCGGTGCTGGGGCGCTTCTTCACCGAGCTCGAGGCGCTGCCGGGCCGGACGCTGACTGCCGTGCACTCCGACCACGGCGAGGAGCTCTTCGATCACGGCGCCTTCGAGCACAACCACACGCTCTACGAGGAGCTCGTCCGCGTCGCGTTGTGGATCCGCGCGCCCGGTGGCCGGTCGGGCGGGCGGCGCGTGGACGCCCCCGTCGGCCTCATCGACCTCGTCCCCACGCTGCTCGACCTCGTGGGCCTCCCCCCGCTTCCGTCGGACGGCCGCTCGCTCGCCGCGTACGTGGACCCCACCCGCGCGACCGAAGAGGCCACGCTGACCGCGGCCCTCGCCGCCCGCCCGCTGATGCTCGGACACCTGATGTTCGGGAAGGAGCGCTGGGCCGTGGTGGCCGGCGGCTGGAAGTACATCCTCCACACCGCGTCCGGTCAGGAGGAGGTCTACGATCTCGCGGCCGACCGCGCCGAGGCCCACGACCGCGTCGGGGACATCGGCGCCGAGCGCCTCGACGGCCTGCGCCGCTCCCTCGCGGAGGCCTCGGGGTGGCCGGTCCGACCCGGGTGGCGCCTCGCCGTCCAGGGCCCGCGGCAATCGGTCGAGGTCCGCTTCGACGCCCCCATCGCCGACGCCGGCGTCATCGATCCCGAGGCCGAGCGCGCCTCCCGGGCCAACCTCGAATGGGGGGAGTCGCCCCCGATCACCGTCGCCGACGTGGGCGAGGTCCACGTGAGCGCCGACAAGCGCACCGTGCGCTTCGAGCCGGGCCCCCGCGCCGCGGGCCACCAGGTCCAGGTGGGCTGCGAGGGGCCGTGCCCGCCGGGCACCGTGACCGTCGGGGCCACGTCGACGCTGCTCGCGGCGGGGGACCTCACGTTCGGGCCGCTCCGCGTCCGCGCCACACCCGGGACCGTCGTCACCGTGCCGCGCACCGACGAGGCCCTTGCCGCCCCCGAGGACGCCCAGCTCCACGCGCTCGAAGCCCTCGGCTACCTCGCCCCCGGGTGAGGCCTATCCGCCCGCGGGATCGAGGCTCCCGAGGCCGTCCAGGTGGGCCTCGACCAGCGCGTAGGTCCACGGCTCCATCACGACCGCGTTGCGGGCGGACTCGTAGGGGAGATCCCGCGCGAGGCAACGCGCCTTGACGTGGTGGCGGCGCCCGCTCCCGACCGGGAAGCGGAGGAGCACCGTGGCCCGGAGCGCGAGCGGCACGCCCGCGTACAGCAGCGTGACCGAGGTGTCGGTTCCGCCCCCCTGGCAGAGCACGGTGCGGAGCCCCTTGAGCGCCCGCTCGCGCAGCAGGAGGCCGAGCTGCTCCTGCACGCCGAAGCGGTTGTGGAGGCAGTCGACGTCGTCGAAGAACAGCGCCGGCGCGTCCCGGAGCTCGCGCGCCCACGCCCGGTTCCGCACCGCCGCGACGACGGCGGGCCGGAAGGACGCGTCGATCGCCCCGGGGGTCTCGGCGAGGATGCGACGGCCGACGGCGGTCTTGCCGGCGCCCGAGGGGCCGAGCACGAACAGGATCGGACGCTCGCGGAGCACACGCGGAAGCGGCCGGCGCCCGAGCAGCTCCGACGATGTCCGCGTGATGAGTGCGGGCAGGAGCACCTCCCCGCTGGTGTCCCGCGCCATCCCCTCCTCCCGGCGCGAAAGATACGGGATCCCCGCACGAGGATCAACGTCAGGCGGCCTCACCAGCGCGGCTTGACGTTGCTGCGGACGAAGCCGACGATGCTCTCGATGGGCGTCCCCGGAGGGAACACCGCGGAGACACCCTGGGCCTTCAGCCGCTCAGCGTCGGGAGCGGGGATGATGCCGCCGGCGATCACCAGCACGTCCTCTCTTCCGGCAGCGCGAAGGCCCTCCACGACCGCGGGGAGCAGCGCGTCATGCGCGCCGGAGAGCACGGAGAGGCCGACGACGTGTACGTCCTCGTCGACGGCGGCCCGCACGATCTGCGCCGGGGTGCGGTGCAGCCCGGTGTAGATGACCTCGAAGCCGGCGTCCCGCAGGCCGCGGGCCACGACCTTGGCGCCGCGATCGTGCCCGTCGAGGCCGGGCTTGGCGACGAGGACGCGGATGCGTTCGATGGAGGGGCTGTCCACGTTCAGCTCAGGTACGCGCGCGAGATCACGATGCGCTGGATCTCGCTGGTGCCTTCGTAGAGGGTGGTGATGCGGGCGTCACGGAACAGGCGCTCGACCTCGTATTCCTTGCTGAAGCCGTAGCCGCCGTGGATCTGGAGGGCGCGGTCGGCGCAGAAGTTCGCCGTTTCCGACGCGGCAAGCTTGGCCATCGAGCACATGTGGCTCGCGCGGGCCTTGTCGTCCCCGTCCTTGTAGTAGGCGGCCCGCCACGTGAGCAGGCGGGCGGACTCGATGCGGGTGGCCATGTCGGCGATCATCCACTGGATCGCCTGGTTGGCGCCGATGGGCTTGCCGAAGGCGATGCGCGACTTCGCGTGGGAGACGGCGAGGTCGAACGCGCGCTGCGCGATGCCGAGGGCCTGCGCGGCGATGCCGATGCGGCCGCCGTCGAGCGTGGCCATCGCGATCTTGAAGCCCTGGCGCTCGCCGCCGAGGAGGTTCTCCGCGGGCACGACCATGTCCTCGAACGAGAGCTCGGACGTGGCGCTCGACGTGATGCCGAGCTTGTCCTCGGGCTTGCCGACCTTGTAGCCGGGCCAGTCGGCCTCTACGATGAAGGCGCACACGCCCTTGTGGCGCTCTTCCGGCGCGAGGTTGGCGTAGGCCACCGCGGCCTGGGCGTAGGGCGCGTTGGTGATCCAGATCTTGTTGCCGTTGAGCGTCCAGCCGCCGCCGGGCAGCGGCGTGGCCTTGGTGCGCTGGGCGCCGGCGTCGCTCCCCGCGTCGGGCTCGGTGAGGGCGTAGCAGCCGAGCTTGCGGCCGCTCGCGTAGTCGGGGAGGTACTTCTGCTTCTGCGCCTCGGTGCCGAAGGCGAGGATCGGCCAGCAGAAGAGCGAGTTGTTGACGGACATGGTCACGCCGACCGAGGCGTCCGCGTAGCAGATTTCCTCGAGCGCCACGACGTACGCGAGCGTGGACAGGCCCGCGCCGCCGTACTGCTCGGGCACGAACATGCCGAGGAACCCCATCTCCGCGAGCTGCGCGACCTGCGCCGCCGGGAACGTGTGGGCGTGATCGCGCGCCTGGGCGCCCGGGAGGATCTCCTTCCGCGCGAAGTCACGCGCGAGGCCCTGGATCTCCTTGATGTCTTCGGGAAGGTCGAACATGCGCGCTCCGTCGGGCGCCCATCTATTCCGGCCCGAAGGCTAGTTCAACGGAAGCGGGTCCAGACAAGCACGTTCTCGGCAACATCGCTCCCGCCAGCTCCGATCGACGAGGAGCCGCACGCCGGGCGAGGCTCCGCCGAGGTCCGGCGGCGTTTCCCCACACCCCGCCTGGTCGAGCCGCGCCTGCACCGCGCGGTGCACCTGCGCGCGCAACGCCCCGCTGCAGACGCTGTCCGGGCACGCCTCCAGCACGAGCGGGAGCCCGGCATCGAGGCGCACGCGGTGCCACGACCGCCAGAAGTCCAGCTTGCTGTTCCGGCCGGTCAGGAGCGGCGCGAGCGGGACGAGCGCGGTGGCCACGTCGGCGGCCGGCGCCTCGCGGAGCTCCATCGCGAGGCCGTCCAGCACGTGCTGCTCGCAGTTGGCGACGTAGCGCGAGGCCTGGCACGCGCGCACCGCGCCCGGACGGTCACCCGCGCGCGCGAGGTGCTCCGCCTCGGCGAACCGGCACTCCTCCCGCCACGCGCCCGCCTCGATCGCGTCGCAGCGGTCGAAGCGACCGAACCGCGCCGAGATCGCCTGCTCGCAGTCCGCCCGATCGACACCCGCGCCGGCACAGAGCGCCCACCCGGCCTCGAAGTCCGGGGCGACGCGCGCGCCGGCGTACTGGTCGACGGGGGAGGGCGTGGCGCAGCCGATCGCGAGCAGCACCGTGACGACGAGCGCGACGAGCGGTGAGTGCGGCCGCGCGGTCACGACGCTCGAACGCGCGGGATCACGACCCCGTGAACGCGGGGGCCCGCTTCCCGAGGAACGCGGCCATCCCCTCCTTCTGGTCGGTCGTCGCGAAGCAGAGCGCGAAGAGCGTCCTCTCGCCCGCGAGGCCGACGCGCAGATCGGCGCCGTCCCCGTCGAGGATCGCGCGCTTGGCGAGGCGCACGGCGACCGGGCCCTGTGCCGCGATCTGGCTCGCCAACGCGAGCGCCGCGCCCTTGACCGTGCCCTCGGTGACGACCCGCAGCGCGAGGCCGATGGCCACGGCCTCCTCGGCCTTCACGTTGCGGCCGGTGTAGACGAGCTCCCGCGCGCGCATCGAGCCGACGCGGCGCACGAGGCGCTGGGTGCCGCCGAAGCCAGGGATGACGCCGAGCTTCACCTCGGGCTGCCCGAACACCGCGTTGGGCGCGGCCAGCACGAGATCGCACGCGAGCGCGAGCTCGCAGCCCCCGCCGAGCGCGAACCCGTTGACCGCCGCGACGACCGGCATCGGCAGCGCTTCGAGCTTGTCGAACACCCGCTGCCCGAGCCCCGCGAAGGCCGCGGCCTCGACGGGCGTGAGCGTCGACATCGCCGCGATGTCGGCCCCGGCGACGAAGGCCTTCTCGCCCCCGCCGGTCAGCACGACGGCGCGGGCATCCCCCACCTGGTCGAGGACGGCGTCGAGCGCGCGCAGGGTGGCGACGTCGAGCGCGTTGAGCGCCTTCGGGCGGTCGATCGTGATGACGACGACGGCGTCGATCCGCTCGAGGCGGACCGGGCTGTCCGCGGGCGTGAGGGCCTCCATCAGCGTGCCTGCGAGGCGTAGTCGTAGAAGCCGCGTCCCGTCTTGCGGCCGAGCCAGCCGGCCTCGACGTACTTCCGCAACAGCGGGCAGGGGCGGTACTTCGAATCCCCCATGCCGTCCTGGAGCACCTCGAGGATGGCGAGGCAGGTGTCGAGCCCGATGAAGTCGGCCAGGGTGAGCGGGCCCATCGGCACGTTGGTGCCGAGCTTCATCGCGGTGTCGATGTCCTCGACGCTGCCGATGCCCTCGTAGAGCGCGTAGACCGCCTCGTTGATGTAGGGCATGAGCACGCGGTTCACGATGAAGCCGGGCATGTCGCGCCCGAGCACCGTCGTCTTGCCCATCTTCTCGGCGGCCGCCTTCACGTCGGCGTACACCTCGTCGGTCGTCGCGAGCCCGCGGATGATCTCGACCAGCGCCATGAGCGGCACCGGGTTCATGAAGTGCATCCCGATGACCCGGTCGGGCCGGTCGGTCCGCGCCGCGATGGCCGTGATGCTGATCGACGACGTGTTGCTCGCGAGGATGGCGCCCGGCTTCGCCACCTTGGTGAGCGCCTCGAAGATCTCGAACTTCAGCTTCACGTTCTCGGTGGCGGCCTCGACGATGAGGTCGGCCTCCCCGTGCGCGGCGAGGTCGGTGCTCCACGTGATGCGCGCCTGGATGGCCTCGGCGACCTCGGCCGTGAGCTTCTCCTTCTTCACGAGCCGGCCGAGCGAGTCGGCGATGGTCTTCCGCCCGCGCGCGAGCGCCGCGTCGGAGATGTCGGTACACGTGACCGGGTAGCCGGCGGCCGCCGCCACCTGCGCGATGCCGTTGCCCATCTGACCGGCGCCCACGACGCCGATGCGCGAGATGCTCACTGGATGCTCCTGGAGGGGCGCCTGCTTATCCCGGTGGAAGCGGCGGGCGCACCCCGCGAGGACGCGGGGCCGGGTGTCTTCCGGGGTCGGGCATTCGCCCTCCGTCCGCCCGCCTCGCGCGGGCGGACCGGCGCGGGCGTTGGGCGGTGGGGTGGCGTCGGGCGACAGGGCGCCCGCGCCGCCCTTCAGACGCCCTTGCGCGGGGATGGCGTTGGACCGGCCGCAGGGAGGGTGACAAACGGGAGAGAGCCGCCTCGAATGTCCGCTTCGACGGAGAGAGCCGCATCGACTGTCCGCGCCGACGCCCCGGCCACCGGCCTCGGCGCAGTCCCGCACGGGCAAAGCTTGGTTTTTCCTTGGCGACCCCGGTGGCGTGCGGCGCTCGTGGCCTCCCGTGCGCCGATCGTGGACGTCCGAGGGGGCTCTGCCCCGAATTGTGGACGTAAGAGGGGGTTCTGCTGGGGCCCCCCGCGGAGGTCGGCCGCGCGATGCCGCCGTCGACCGCCCGCCGCCGGCTCGTTTCGGCAACGGAGCCGCCGACGTTCTCTCCGCAACCACGCCGCCGCGACGCGGAGCGGTCGCCCCGTCCCCCTGCTCCCTTCACGCTCGCCGCCACGCTCGCGGCAGTCCGTAAGATCCATCGTGAGACCGCGGACAACCAGAAGCGACGGCTGCTCTCGAACGCGCTCACGAACGCCTTCTCGATCGAGCAACACGAGGCGGGGATGACTGGTACGGCGGCGGATTTCAGGTGTTCGCCACTGCGCTGGGGAAGCGTTTCCTCGCTCTGGTGAAGGAGCCCACAGCGGCTGAGCTTGGGTAAGGCCTCGCGCGCCTAGTCGACATCGTCGTGCGGGACGGGAGGGAGCCGCGGCGGGTGGTCAGCGGGTAAGCCCTCGCCGCCAGAGCCTGGCCACGGCCTGAATGAGCCGGAGGGCCGCCGCGCACACGCGGCCAGTTCGGCGCCGCGCGCGGCGCTCCGCGCCAATGGAAGGGCCTCGCGCCTCTCCCGCGGCCAGGAGGGGCCGATCATCCAGGATGACCCAGCCTTCCTGGCCGCCGCGCGGCCGGGAAGGGCCGGTCATCGCGGATGACAGCGCCTATCTGGCCGCCCCGCGGACAGGAAGGGCCGGTCATCCGGGATGACCCACCCTTCCTGGCCACGCGTCCACGTTTTTCGCCGGCGCAAGCGTGCGCCGCTTCACCCCCGTGTCCGACGCCGCGCCGCGCGAGGGCACCCGCGGGCGGCCGCGCGGGC
>JAKFCH010000135.1:0-8978 GCA_036676765.1 Deltaproteobacteria bacterium | reverse complement strand
CCGCCTCGGCCACCCGACCCGCCTCCAGCGCCGGGGCCGCCGCCTCGGGCGCCCGCCCCTCCTCCAGCGCCGCGCCCACCGCGGCCGCCCCCTGCGGACGACGTGCCGGATCGGGGTCCAAGAGCCCCCGGATCAGGGCGTCGAGCCACGGCGGAAACCCGGGGATCCGCTCGCCGATCGGGGGGATCTCCCCGGCGAGCTGCTTCTGGAGGGCCGCCTGCGGGTGCGCCGCCGCGAAGGGCTCGACGCCCGTGGCCGCGAGGTAGAGGACCGCGCCGAGGCCGTAGAGGTCGGAGCGGGGGTCGGCGCGCACGCCGGCGAGCACCTCCGGCGCGATGAACCCGGCGGTGCCGATCAGCGCGGTGCTGCGGGCGGTGCCGCCTTCGCCGATGCGGGCGAGGCCGAGGTCCGTGAGCATCGGCGTGCCGCGATCGTCGACCATCACGTTCCGCGCCGTCACGTCGCGGTGGAGCACGCCGGCGCGATGCGCCGCGCCCAGCGCATCCGCGAGTCGGAGCCCCAGCCGCACGACCTGGTCGGGCGCCAGCGGACCATCCATCGCGATGCGCTCGGCCAGGGTGCGCCCGGGGTGCAGCGGGAGCACGAGCCCCACGATCCCGTCGGCCTCGAACCGCTCGCGCGCGGTGAGCAGGCCGGGGTGGTCGAGCCGCCGCCCCGCGGCGACCTCGCGGTCGAGGCGCCGCCGCGCCGCGGGGTCGGCCACGAGGTGGGGGTGGAGGACCTTGAGGGCCACCCGCTCGCCGGTCGCGACATCCTCGACGAGGTGCACGCTGGCCATGCCGCCGCGCCCAAGCACGCCGAGCACCCGGTAGCGCCCGCCCACCACGGCCCCTATCCCCAGCTCCGCCATCCGACCTCCGCCGCCCTTGTATGACGTCGGGGGGGCGCGGGCCCCCGTCCCGAACCCCCACCTCCACGGGTGCAACGCCCTGCAATCCATGCTATTCGCGCTCGGAGCGGAGCCACCCATGCCCGAACATTCCCGCGCCCGTCCCGCCCGCTCGCCCGCCAACGGGGCCGGCCCCGCCGCCGCCCGCGGCACTCCCACCCGCCAGGATCTCGTCGGCAACGCCGGCCTCCGCGAGGTGCGCCGCGCGCCGCCCCAGACCACCGGCCCCGAGGGGGAGGTGCTCGCCGAGGCCCGCCGGGGCGCGCCGTCCGCCCTCCCCTTCCGCGCGGAGCTCGAGGCCTCCTTCGGCGCCGACCTCGCCGAGGTCAACGCGTGGCTCGGCGTCGATCTCGACGGGATCCAGGGCGCCGCCGCGGCGTCGGGCACCGATGTGTACTTCTCCACCGCGAACCCCGACCGCCAGCAGGTCGCGGAGGAGGTCGCCCACGTCCTCCAGGGGCACCGTGGCCAGGGCGTGAGCCGCCCCGGGGACACCTCGGAGCGCGAGGCCGTGAGCGCCGCGGTGGGCGCCGCGCGCGGCGAGGAGGTCGAGGTCGAGTCCGAGAGTGACGGGCACGGGGTCCATCGTGACGCCGCGCTGCCCGGCCGCTCCGCCGACATCAAGCAGGTCCGGCTCGCCCCGGGCAACACCTACGTCGTCTCCAATGAGGACATGGCCAGCGGCGAGTCCGGCGCCTGGGAGAAGATCGCCGAGGCCCACGGCATGAAGGTCGGGCACCTCGCCGCCTTCAACACCCACGTGCAGACCGTTGCCGAGGCGGGCGGTGAGTCCCCGCAGCGGGTCACCCCGACCCTGGTCGCGGGCGTCCAACTCTACGTGCCGTCCAGCGCCGAGATCCTCTACGGCCAGTGTGTCGAGAAGGCCGGTGGCATCGACGCCGGCACCAACCTCTACGTCAGCGTGGCCAAGGGCTCGAACGACGAGATCATGAAGGCCGCGCGCTCCCGGGCCAGCGGCCAGGTCGGCGAGAGCTACGGGGTCGCCGGTGTGGACGGAAAGTTCTTCTCGCCCAACCTCGCGCTCGCGGGCGCGGGCCCCAAGAACGCCACCAAGATCGACGGGCGTACGGAGTACAAGGTCAACTGGGGTACGAGCTTCTGGAAGTGCTCGGTGTTCATGAACGACGTGGCGTTCCAGGCCGGCTGGAAGCCCGCGATCACCGACAACAAGCACTACGCCACCGCGGGCAACGCGGAGACCTCCGGCGCGTTCAAACAGGTCTCCGTGGCGAACGCGCGGCCCGGCCACCTCTGGCAGCGGGATGGCGGCAGCGGCCAGGACGAGTCCCACAACGCCGTGCTCTCCAGCTTCGTGACCGTCGAGAACGTCGACGAGGAGATCGACAACTGGAAGTTCGACATCGTCGGCGCCGAGAACGACCGCGCCGCCGAGAGCGAGCAGACCTACCGCATGAAGAAGGGCACCAACACGATGGCCGATTACCCCAAGACGGTGCGGTTCCTCGAACCCAAGTCCAAGCGTTGATCGTCGTCCAGGCCGACCTCGCCGGCGAGCCCGTGGTGCTCGTGTCGAAGCAGGTTTGGGAGGACCGTGGGGCCGACCCGCGCCCCAAGAAGCAGCAGGACGCCATCACCACCGCCTTCACGCCGTCGGTCGTGCCGCAGAAGGGCGCCACCACCTGGCTCCTCGTGGGGCACCGCCTGCACGAGCACGACGAGCCGGGGGACACCCTGGTCACCTACTCGCTGCTCCTCGAGGTCGATCGCACCGGTGCCGTCGCCGGGTGGTGGCACGAGGACCACATGGAGGTGCCGACGGGCCTCTGGCGCGTGACCGGCACGCTCACGGGACACACGCTCGCCCTCTCGCTCGCGGGCGGTGAGGGGCTCTCGGGGGGCGAGGGCTCCACGGGCGAACAAGCCCGCGCCGTACGCGCCCTCTACTACCGCCGCGCGCCCCCTCCGCCGTCGAAGTAGGCGCGCCGTCCAGCCCCTGTCGAGGTTGTTGCTGACCACGCGCTCGCGCCGCGGTACGCTGCGGCCGCCCGGAGGTTCGCGTGTCCCGTTCCCTGCTCCTCGCCCTCGCACTGCTCGGCTGCAAGCCCGATGAACCGAAGCCCGTCGACGAGCCGAAGCCCTCCGCGCTGCTCGACGTCCCCGAGACCGCCTCGTTCACCATCCCCGGGCTCACGTGCGACGCCCAGGTGGTGCGCACCGCCGGCAACGTGCCCCACATCTACGCGAAGGACCGGGTGGACCTCGCCCGCGCCTACGGCTTCACCCAGGCGCGCGACCGCTACTTCGAGATGGAGCTCGCCCGCCGGCTCGGCCTCGGCACCCTCTCCGAGATCCTCGGCGACGCCGCGCTCGAGACCGACATGGACAGCCGCGCCACCGGCATGACCTGGGTGGCCGACAACCTGCTCGCCAACCTGCCCGACGAGCACGCGCGCGTGTTCGACGGGTTCGCCGAGGGCGTGAACGCCTACCTCGCGCAGGTCCGCGCGGGTACGCTCCCGTTGCCGAGCGAGCTCGAGATCGCGGGCCCCTTCCTCGGCGTGACCGACCCCACCCAGCTCCTCGTCGACTGGGAGCGCCGCGACCTTGCGGGGGTGGCCGCCGTCCTCGTGTACGAGCTCGGCTACGAGACCGACGACGTCGGCCGCGCCTACACCGACGCCCTCGTGTCCGGTGGGCTCTTCGACACCGGCGATTCGCTCGGCGCGCTTCGCCAGGCCGGCGTCGAGCAGGACATCTGGGCCCGGATCGCGCCGGTGTGGCCGTACGCTTCGGCGCCGGGGTGGGGCCTCAACGGCGCCGGTGCCACGGGCTCGTCCGCGTCCGCGGTGGCGAGCGGCCCGCGACGGATCCCCAACGCGGGGCGCCTCGGGCCCCTCGCCGCGCGGCTGGAGCGCTTCGAGCGCCGGCTCGGGCGCGGTGACCACGACGCCGGCTGGGGCAGCAACGTGTGGGCGCTCGGTTCGGGCGTGACCGCCGACGGCAGCACCATCCTCGCGGGGGATGGTCACCTCCCCCTCTCCGTGCCGAGCTTGTTCTGGCAGGTCGGCCTCGACACCCGCGAGCTCGGCGGCGGTGACACGCACCAGATGGGCCTCGGCATCCCCGGGCTCCCCATCCTCGCCGTCGGCACCAACGGCAGCGTCGCGTGGGACCAGACCCAACTGATGGGTGACATCACCGACTGGTACGACGAGCAGGTCCAGCTCGGGAGCGACGGGCTCCCCGCCGCGACCCTGTTCCAGGGCGACTGGAAGGCCGTGGCGTCGGTCACGGAGGGCCACACCATCGCGAACGTGCCGCTGCTCGGCAGCGTCGGTCGCACCTGGTCCTGGTCCCGTTACACCACCTTCGACGGGCGTTGGATCGCCGAGATCGAGGGCACCGCGGTGGACAGTGACACGGCGGGCGCGGTGGTGTTCCCCGGCGGCGCGGTCATCCCGGGTGACACCAACGGTGACGGCGTCGTGAGCGCCATCTCCTTCGACTACACCGCTTTCTCCGACGGCAACCTGCTCAACGCGGTCGACCGCTTCGGCCACTCCGAGACCGTCGAGGAGGTCCGCGAGGCCACCCGGTACCTCGTCGCGTACAGCCAGAACATCGGCGCCGCCGACAGCTCGGGCAGCGTGTTGTACACGGGCTACCAGGCGGTGCCGTGCCGCGGGTACCTGCCGAAGGACGCCGACGGGCGCTGGATCGAAGGCGCCAACCCCCAGTTCCTCCTCGACGGCACCACCTACGGCGGCTTCGAGATCCCCGTCACCGCCGACGGCATGGTCGACGAGTCCAGGTCGGGCGAGCCGGGCAGCTGTGTCGTGCCGTTCGCCGACTACCCGGCCGCGCTCGATCCGGCCGAGGGCTACATCGTCAACGGCAACAACGACCCGGGCGCCATCACGCTCGACAACGACCTCTGGGACGAGCCCTGGTACATCGGCGGGCCCTGGGTCGAGGGCTGGCGTGCCTTCCGCATCGCGGAGCGCATCGACGAGCAGATCGCGGCCGGCACCGCCGACGAGGCCGGCATGGCCGCCATCCAGGGGGACCATCGGAGCGCGCTCGGCACCCAATTCGGGGGGCATCTGGTGGAGGCCATCGTGGCGGGTAGGGCGGCTGCCGCTACCGCCGATGCAACCGGCGTGGACGCGCGCCTCGCCGCGCTCTACACGGCCGACGCCGCGGCGTTCGACGAGGTGGAGTCCCGCGTATCGGCGTGGCTCGCGCGCGGCGCGATGTCCGAGAGCGGCGTCCAGACCTTCTACCACACGCCTACTACCGACCAGATCGAGGACAGCGTGGCCACCATGCTGTTCAACGCCTGGCTCGGCCAGTGGGACGATCGCGTGTTCGACGACGAGGCGCTCCCCGGCGTGTGGAATGGCGGCGGCACCACCGGCCGGACGCGCGCGCTCACCGATTTCCTCGCCGGGCGCGGCGAGGGCAACCCGGGCAACCTCGCCAGCTGGAACGCCGAGACCGGCGAGAGCGTCTTCTTCGACACCATCGGCACGGCCGAGGTCGAGACCAGCAACGAGATCGCCCTCCTCGCGCTGGGTGACGCCCTGACGTTCCTGCGCAGCGCCCCCGGCGCCGAGCTTCGCGGCTCCGGCTTCGGCACGACCGACATGAGCGGCTGGAAGTGGGGCCTGCGCCACTGGACCCGCTTCGAGAGCGTGCTGGCCGACTTCGTGGACGCCGAGGAGTTCAGCTTCCTCACCGACACGTTCTCGATCAACACCGACGTCCTGCCGCTCGCCGGCGAGGCCGGCACCGAGGACATCCCGTGGTTCCCGCGCCCGGGTGACAACCTCGCGGTCGACGCGGCCAACTCGGGTTGGGGCACCGACTTCACCCACGGCTCCGGCCCGGTGTTCCGCATGATCATCACGTTCGGCGCCGACGGAAAGGTGAGCGGCCGCAACGTCATCCCCGGCGGCCAGTCGTCGATGATCGACAGCCCCTACTTCTCCGACCAGACGGAGCTCTGGCTCGCGAACGACACCGTCCCGCTGCTGTTCTCGGTGGACGACGTCGTCGCCGGCGCCATCGGCCGCGAGCGGCTGGTGGGCGCGGGGGCGTGCGACTGACGGAGTGGGGAGCCTACCCGTCGGTCGAGGCCCCTCCCGCTTTCAGGGGACCTCGACCGGCGGAGCGGACACACAGACCCCGCCGAGGTCGCACACCTCGGCCTCGATCCGCACGCCAGCGGCGCTGCCGACGAGGCCCGTGAACAACATCTCCAGGGTGTAGTCACTGCTGTAGGTGTGGAACACGTTGATGGGCGGATCGTCCCCACACGCGTCGAAGATCGGCTCGGCGTGGCCGGGGAGCGTGTCGGCGTCGTACTCCTCGGTCGTGACCAACGAGTCCCCGTTCGTGTCGGCGTAGGTGCCGATCTGCACGCGCCGCTCGTAGTCGACGGTGGTGGTCTCCACCGCGCCGGTGCCGAGGTCGGTCACGGTCACGTTGATCTGGTTGACGTCGATCTCGTCACGGTCCCCACCGTAACGAACGGCGAACACCGGCGCCGCGGGGTCGAACGGACCCTGGCAGGTGCCCGTCAATGCGTCGGAGAGCACCACCTCGGGCGCGTAGCCGTCCACGTCGTCGTGGGGCAGGTAGCGCAGCGGGTTCATCGCGTAGAACTGGTAGGGGTGGCCGCGCACCTCGAAGTGGAGGTGGGCGAAATCCAAATCGGTGGTCGGCGTCGAGGTGTTCCCGAGGTGACCGATGGCCTGGCCCGCGCGCACCGGTTGCCCCACCACCAGGCAGGTCCTCGTGGTCGGGCACCAATCCTCGAGGTGCATGTAGTAGGTGTGGTAGACGTTGTCGTCCTTGGTCGACCGGCCCCGGAGGGTGTGGTCGAGCCTCACCACGTTTCCGCTGTTCGGATAGTTGGCGCTGCCCACTGGAAACAAGGCTCCCACCACGCCGTTCGCCACTGCGCGCACCTGCGGCGGCGCCGCGAGGATGTCCGCCTGGGACATGTAGGTGTCCACCCCGCCGGTCGTGACGCGGGGGACCAGATCGAGCGCCTGGTGGAAGTCGTAGCGGGCCGCGCTCACCTTCCAACGCGGGCTGTACCCCGACGCCATCCAGTCGGCGGCGGCCGTGCCGGACAGCGGCCACACGAAGATCGGCTCGGCGGCGGGGAGCGCGGCCACCGGATTGTCGAGGAGCGGGTCGGCGGCGAGTGCGGCGAAGATGAACAGGACCACGGCGGCGATTCCTCGGAGCGCTTTCAGGGGTGGGGCCGGGGCGCGCTCGCGGTAGGGATAAGCACCCTCGGCGCCCGGGCGCTCGTTTCCAAGTGTAAACGCCGCATCGCTGCCGACGCGGCCGGCTCCCTACCGATGCCGCCGCCGCGCGACCAACGCTGCCGCCGCGAACAGGGCCCACACGCCCGCGACAGGCGACGTGGCGCACGACGCGGCCTCGGGCTCGGGGCACCCTTCCACCCCGTCGGAGTCCTCCCGCCCCGGATCCGCAACGTCGAAGTACACCTCGGCGCTCCGGTTGCCCGCGAGGTCGACCGCCGTGACGCCCAACGTGAGTTCGAAGGCCTCCTGCTCCTCCGTGCTTTCGTCGATCCAGGCGAATTGCAGGTGCACGCCCCCGTCGGCGTCGGCGTCGACGAACGCGTTCAGCAGCGCGTCCTCGGAGAACGTGAGGCGGTCGGGTGGCGTGCCCTCGACGAGCCGAACCGTGTAGCCGACCCCCTGTTGGACCCGGTCGATCGCGGGATCGGGCGCGGGCGCGCGATCGTCCAGCGCGGGCGGGAAGTAGAGGGTGATGGATCCGAGGTCGTCACAGCTCGTGTACGACCTCGAACCGTCCTCGAAGCACTCGGGGCCGACGCCACGGTTCACGCGGGTGGACGCCAGCGCGCCCGGCGGCCCCGGGGGCACGGCGTCGTCACTGGCGGGGTCCACCTCGAACGATCCCGCCCCGACGGTGGAGCAGGCCTCGGCGGGGCGCGGGGAGACGGCGAGGGCGAGGAGGACGAGGGCGAGGCGGTGCATGGGCCCGACCATAGCCGTGGTGTGGGACCTCGGCGCCTACTCAGGCCTTTCAAGCTCCATCGGGAGGAGACCCAACGTCGCAGCCGTCGCGTCCAACCGCGCGAGGTGCCTGGAGGGCGGCCGCTCGGCGGCCGGTCGGCGGCTCGGCGCCGACGGAGGCCGAAGGCCGACCCCGGAAGGGACCGACCCCGGCGCCTCGCCGGGGACGCGCCCGGACCTCACTCCCCCGTGAAGGCCCGATCCCCTACCCCACCCGCCGCTCCGCCGACCGCGCGTGCGCTTCGAGCCCCTCCAGGCGCGCCATCGCGGCGGCGTCGCGGGCGAGGGCGTCGGGGGTGTCCATCGCGAGCCAGGTACGCACGCGCAGGAAGGTGAGCACCGAGAGGCCGCCCACGCTGCGCGCGGTGCCGCCGGTGGGGAGTACGTGGTTTGGGCCCGCGCCGTAGTCGCCGAGTACCTCGGCCGCGCCCGCGCCGAGGAACAGGCCGCCGTAGTGCGCGAACCGGCGGAGCTTCGACTCCGCGTCGGGGACGAGCACCTCGAGGTGCTCCGGAGCGAGGCGATCGCACACGGCCACGGCCTCGTCGAAGGTGTCGCAGGTCACGACGTAGCCGTTGGCGAGCGCGGCGCGCGCGATGCCCGCGGTGGGGAGGTCGAGGAGCCGGCGCTCGAGGGCGGCCTCGACGCGATCGATCAGGGTGTCGTCGCCTCCATCGTCGCGCACGGTGACGAGCACGGGGAGCGCGTCGGGATCGTGCTCCGCCTGCCCGAGCAGATCGGCGGCGATGGTCTCCGCGTCGGCGCTGCCGTCGGCGAGCACGACCAACTCGGACGGCCCCGCGAGCATGTCGATGGCGACCGCGCCCGCGACGAGCTGCTTGGCCGCGGTCACCCAGCGGTTTCCGGGCCCGACGACCACGTCGCACGCGGGCACCGGGCCCGCCCCGTACGCGAGCGCCGCGATCGCCTGCGCGCCGCCGACCGCGAGCACCGCGTCGGCCCCCGCCACCGCCGCCGCCGCGAGGGTGATCGGCGCGGGCCGG
>JAKFCH010000134.1:0-7837 GCA_036676765.1 Deltaproteobacteria bacterium | reverse complement strand
CTGGGCGGCGAGGAGGAGCTCGATGGGGACCACGCACGCAGAAGACCGCCTTCGAGGAACCAGGTAAAGGGCCAGGCGTAGAAGGGATCGGCCAGATTGGCTTGTCGCGGAGTCAGCCTTGGGTGCGCCCGAGGCGCACGCGGCGCGCGCGCTGGCGGAGGTCCACGCCCTCGAGGATGAGCCCCAGTTCGGTCGGCGTGAGCTCGCGCCGGACGGGGTGTCCGTCGGCGTCGGTGGGGATCTGGAACGTCCCGCGCTCCAGCCGCTTGTAGACTTGGCACCACCCGGATCGGTCGAAGAACAGCACCTTCATGTGCGTCTTCGGGCGGTTGACGAAGACGAACAGATGCCCGCCCGTGGGGTCCAGGCCGAGCTGCCGGACCATGCCCGCCAGTCGGTCGAATGACAGGTGCATGTTCACGGGGTCCACCGCCAGGTAGACCCGAACCGACGAGGGCAGCGTCAGCACGCCCGCACCACGGCCAGAACACGGGCCAGCGTCTCGGGAAGGAAGCCGTCGCCGACCTCCACGACGACGTCCTCGACGAGCAGGCGCAGACGCGGCGTCCCCGCCTCGGGCACACCGGGGGTCACGTCCATCAGGCGGAGCGGCGCCCGGTCCAGCCGTTCCACCCAGTGCCGCAGGGACCGACCGTCGATCCCCCGCGACGCGCACCAGCTCGGCAGCGTGCGCTTCGACAGGCGCCACGCTGCGACCAACCCCTCTGCTTCCTCGGCCGTGACCGTCCGACGTGCGATCGGCATCGATGCCTCCGCGCCGAGTGTCACCCGGTCAGGGGGCGAGGGGCTCCCCGGGAGCGTGGGGCTTACCCATGCGGCCGTCCGCAAGCCGCGGATACGGACAGCCAGGCACGTTCATCCCGCTGGATATCCAAACCACGACCGAACCGCCTTGGAAGCCGCCCGACGCCAGCGCGTGCAGCAGAGTCCGACATCACACGGGGCCCCGGCGCGCGTGGGTGGCGGGTGGCCCCGCGTTCCGCGCTGGCACAGTGCCTTCCTGGTGTAGACCGAAACGACGAGCTCCACGATCAGTGGCCCACTTACGGAAACGTTCGCTAGAAGGCTGCGTGCTGGCGTGGAACGCGAAGACGGCTGCCGACGTGCGCAAGCGGCCTCCCCGCGTCCGCGCGCGGGCCATCTTGGCCGCTGGTGCCCGGCGTCTTCGACGGGCAGCGCATGTCCCGGGCGCACTCGACGAGGCCGTGAACTACCCAGATGCTTCGTGCGCCCGGGCCGGTCCGGGCGTCTTCGCCCGGACTGAGCGGCATGACGGCCAGTTATCAGACGAAGCGGCGTTCTCCGGGCGCTGAGGGTCCACGACCACGCGCTGCGAACTGCAACCGCGCCACTGCGTCAGCCCCATCTCGGAACCGCGGCCGCGACCCATTGTCGTCCTCTGCACGCAGACGCTGCTCCGGTTCTCTCGTGCGCACAGGAATGACGCAACCGCGCGGACCGCGGGCCATCCGACACCGCGATTCTCTGGCAGTCGTCGGGCCTCTCTCGCGCCTGGTCGGATGGGTGCGAATGAACACCCGCCGCAGGCTCACCACTCCGTGTACGTGACCGCGATCCCCGTGACCGTGCCCATGCCGGTGTACGTCCAACTGTTGACCACGCTCCCGGACGTGTCGAGCTGCCAGATGGCCTGGGACGAGGTGACGAAGTAGGTGTTCGACACGTCGTCGTACCAGATGTCGCCCTGCCCGCCGCTGAACGTCGCGAACGTCCCCACCCGCGCGCCGGTCGCGTCGTCGTACTCGTAGAGAGTGGTCGAGTCGGCGTCGGCGACGAAGAAGTTGTCGTTGTGGCCGCGGGTGATGGCCCGGCTCCGGGTGGCGAGCGAGGTGGAGATCCGCGTGCCGGTGGCCGAGGTCGACGAGATGTCGTAGCGGACGATGGCGCCGGAGAAGTAGCCGGCCACCCACACGTAGTCACCCTCCACGTGGAGGCCCAGCACCGTCGTGGTGCCGGAGTAGTTGAAGGAGTCGATGAGCGAGCCCGTAGCGATGTCGTAGCGGTAGGTCGAGCCGCTGCCTGCGGTGTCGCCCGTCACGAAGAGCTCCCCGTCGCTGTAACGGAGGTTGCCGGGGCCGTAGGAGCCATACGGGCCCGCCAGGAACTGGTCGACCCAGGTGCCGTCGGTCGTGAACCGGACCACCCCGCGGACCGTCCCGCTGCTGGCCTGCTGCTGCGCCACGTACAGGTACCCGTCGTCGTCCAGCGCGATGCCCCGCGGGGTCCCGAGGCGCGAGTCCGTGAAGAGGAGCTCGATGGTGTCTGCGCCCACGTCGACGCGCCAGACGTTGTTGTTGCCGTAGTCCGCGACGTAGATCCATGGGCCCCCGCTCGTCACCGTGACGCTGTCCGACGCGCTCGTGCCCGCGTCGGTGCCGTCGTCCGCGGTCACCGTGCACACCCAGGCCTCGCCCCCGCTCGTGGCCGAGTCGGGCACCGTGTCACTGGTGGCGGTCGAGGTCGTGGTGCCGGTGTAGGCCGCGCCGTCCGCCGTCCACGCGTAGGTGTAGGTCAGGGTGTCCCCGTCCGCGTCCGTCGCGGCGGTCGAAACGCTGCACACGAGGTCGTCCTCGTCCTCCGGGGCGCTCGGCGAGATCGACACGGAGGGCGCGCCCGGGGGCGTGTTGAGCACCGTCATCGAGGAGGAGGTCGCGTTGGCGCCGTCGGCATCGCCGTCGTTCGGAGTGACGGTGACAGAGACCTCGTCGTCGCGATCGAACCATGTCGCGCCGTCCAGCGTGCCGCCGGTCGCGGCGATCGTGGCTCCGTTCACCGTCCACGCGTACGTGTAGGAGAGCGAGTCGCCGTCAGCATCGCTGGCGGTGACGGACGCGGTCAGCGTGCCGTCCGTGTACACCGAGGTGGGCGAGAGGCTCACCGCACTCACGACCGGCGGCGTGTCGGCGATCGTCACCACGTCGCTCGTGACCGCGGCGCCCGCGTCGGTGCCGTCGTCGGCGGTCACCTCGAGGTAGACGGTGTCCCCCTTGTCGAAGGAGGCGCCGTCCAACGTCGTGGCGGCGCTCACCCAGGTCCCGTCGACATACCAGGCGTAGGTGTAGGAGATGGCGTCGTCGTCGGCGTCGTCGGCGGTGACGGACGCGGTCAGCGTGTCGTCCGTGTACACCGTGCTCGGGGAGAGGCTCACCACGTCGACGACCGGCGCGGTGTTGGCGACCGTCGCCACGTCGCTCGTGACGGTGGCGCCCGCGTCCGCGTAGTCGGAGGGCGTCACCTCGACGTACACGGTGTCCCCCTTGGCGAACCACGTGCCGTCCAGGGTCTCCGCGTCGCTCACCCAGACGCCGTCCACGTACCAGGCGTAGGTGTAGGAGATGGCGTCTCCGTCGATGTCGTAGGCGCCGCTCACCGAGACCGTGAGGGTGTCGGCCTCGACGGGGCTCGTGGTCGAGAGCGTCGCCGTGTCGATGGAGGGCGCGGTGTTGAGCACCGTCGTCTCCTCACTCGACACGGGCGCCCCGTCGTCGGCGCCGTCGGCGGGGGTCACGGTGCACGAGAGCGTGTCCCCCGACACGAAGCCGGACAGCGTCGGCGTCGCCGCGACGGAGGCGCCGTTGTGGTACCACGCGTAGGTGTACCCCTCGGCGTCGCCGTCATCGTCGACCCAGCCCGAGGGCACGCACGCCACCTCGGTGCCGGCGCGTACCTCCGCCGGATCGAGCGTGACGGACGTGATCGCGGGGGGGCTGTTCCCGACCGTCACGACGAAGCTGACAGGCTCCCCCTGCTCCTCCCCGTCGTCCGGCGTGACGGTGACCGACCACGTCTCGCCCCGGGTGGTCGCGTCCGCCGGGATCGTCTCGCCGGTATAGCCTGCGTCGACGCCGTCCACCGACCACACGTAGGTGAACGCGACGGTGTCGCCGTCGGCGTCCGCGGCGGACGCGGCGGCCACGAGGTCGTCCACCGTGAGTGGCGCCTCGGGCGCCACCAGCGCCGTCGCCACCGGCGCGGTGTTCACGACGGCGATCGCCGCCTCGGCCGGCATCCCGTCGAGCGCGCCGTCGTTCGCGACGGCCACCACGCGCCAGGTCTCCCCTTTCGCGGTGACATCGGCGGGCACGGTGTCACCGACCTGGTCGTCCACCAGCGCGCCGTCCTGGAACCAGAGGTAGCTGTAGGTCACCGCGTCTCCGTCGGGGTCGGCGGCGTCGGAGAGCACGACTACCCGCAGGTCGTCAACGGTGGTGGGCGAGCCCGGGGAGAGCTCGATGACGGGCGCGCCGGGCGGCTCGTTGGCATCGGGGGCGCCGGCGGCGTCGGCGGGCTTGTCGGAGGGGCCGTCGCAGGCGGCGAGGACCACGAGGAGAAGGGGGGTGGTGGTGCGCATGGCCGCGCGGAATCTACCACGGCGGAAAGCGGATTGGGGGCGCGCGCGGGATGCAGCCCCCAATCGGGGGTCGACGGGGCCATCGACTTCCTCGCGATGCTATCCGTCGTTGTTCCATCCTGACCTTCATGCGCCGCGATACGACCTCACCGCCCGCGCGAACGCCTGCGCGTTATCCCGGCATAGAATCAGCTATATTGTCTGCGGAGAATGCCGCTTTGTCTGATAACGCGAAGACGACTGCTGACGTGCGAGGCGGCCTCCGCGCGTCCCCGCGCGGGCCATCTTGGCCGCCGTCCCCCTCGGCGTCTTCGCCGAGGGGGCGCATGTCCCGGGCGCACGCGACCAGGCCGACACCTGCGCCGATGCTTCGTGCGCCCGGGCCAGTTTCGGCGTCTTCGCCGAAACTGAGCAGCACGTCGGCCAGTTATTGGACGGAGCGGCGTTTCGCAGGCGAGACGGTCCGCGATCACGCGGTTCGCAGTCGCGCAGAGGCCGGCCGAGCGGTCTTCCGCGAGTGTCATGCCGTGCCCGGCATCGTTGGTGGCTAAAGCTCCTTGCGCGATCCAAGGTACGGACCGCGGACCTTTGCGTTCCGGTCCAATGAGCCTTGGATCGTCACTGGGCCGGCGAGGAATCCGCTTAATGTAGGAGGGGGCGGCTGCGTTCATGTGGCAGCTACACGAACGCTACCTCGCGACGGCGCTCTACGCACCGGCTCACGGCCGTTCTCCGTGCTTGGCGCGCCAGCAACCCGGCGAGCAGCTCTTCGTGGTTTAAGGGTCGCGCCCCGCCGCGTCCCGACGGTCGCAGCGATCACCCGGCTTGGTCCACCGCTCCGCGGGCACCGAGGCGGCGTGACCCAACACCCGGGGCCCCCCCACCACGTAGGACGGCGTGGGCCTCCACCCCGCGGCGAGGCGCGTCGTGAGCAACTCGTCGGCATCGGGCCGGTGATCCCAGACGGCGACCGCCGTCACGCTCGCGTTTCACGTGGTGTCGTAGACGAGCACAAGGCCATCCGGCAAGGGGACGACGATGTCCAGGGTGTATTCGTCCATCTCCAAGATCTCTGCGATTTCGAGGCTGGCCGCCTCGATGGCCCGGATAATCTGCTCGGTCGTGCGGTGGGACGCGACGAACCGTTCCAACTCCTCCATGCGGTTCGCGGGCACGAGACCATGGGCGGCGAGCGACATGACGTCCAGTACCCCGGCTTCGTGCTGCGCGCCTCCCCGCGGGCCGGGCGGCGTGGCGCTCGGTTGCCGTGGCGGGAAAGCTCGGGATCAAGTAGATGCCTCTCATGGCCAACCGGCACTTCGGCAAGTTCGGCGACGTCTGGAAGCACCTTCCGTTGGCGGAGGTGCTCCGGGTCGCCGCGCCGCACCGCTACGTCGAGTCAAACGCAGGCGATCCCGAGTATCTGCTGCCGCACGACGCCTACCGAGCCGCGGGTGCGTGGCGCTACCTCCAGGTCGCGGAGCGAAGCTCGGCGTTGGAGGCTGCGGTGTACACTCGACTGCTGCGCGCGTACGCGTCGCAGGATCCTCCGCGGTACCCGGGCTCGCCGGTCATCGCACGTGAGGTGCTCGGCCCGAACACAGCTTTCGATCTATGTGATCTCGAACATGCGAGCATCCATGCCCTGCGGCAAGCGTTCGGGGGTATTGCACGGTGTCACCTGATGGACGGTGCGGCAATGACGATGTCGTTGCTGTCTTCGGCCGAACCATGTTCGACCTTCGTCTTCCTCGATCCCTATCGACCGCTCGAGCGCCTCGCCGACGGACCGTCGGCTGCCGAGGTCTTCGCGGAGGCCGGGCGCCGCGGGTTCCCGGCGATGCTCTGGTACGGGTATCAGTACCGCGCGCGCAGCAGCCCCGAGCCGGGACACGCGTGTCGGGATGAGTTGTGGGCGGGCTATCGAGACGCGGGCGCCGAACGGGCGTGGTGGGGCGAGGTGGAGGTCGAGGACATCGATGCCTCGGCGGTCGCGTTCCACCGGGGGTTCGGCGGATGCGGGCTCGCGGCGGTAAATCTCACCGAGGCGTCGATTGCGGCGTGCGGCCGGCTCGGGCGGGCGCTGGTGGAGACATGGGGCGAGTCGACGATGGCGGAGGGCGGGACGACGCGGCTAAGGTTTGTGGAAGGATTGTCGTAGCGCGGTACCAGAGAACGCTCGTTGAGTCAGGAGCGGGGCCCTCCGTTCAAGGGTTACGTTTGAACCCGCATCTCCGCAGTCGGGCAAGGCAGGGAGTTCGAACTCCATCTGCGAAGGGGATGGGGTTCTTGGATGGCCGGGCTTGCGGGGATCAGGTATCTACGCGAGGCGGACGCTTCGACCGATCGGCGAGGTTGGACGCGAAATGTCGCCTGTCCAATAACGCCCGGACGGCTGCCGACGTGCGCAAGCGGCCCCGCGCGCGTCCCCGCGTGCGGGCTATCTTGGCCGCTGGTGCCCGGCGTCCTCGTTCCCGGTGGCGGCGCTTCGGCTCCGTTTGGTCTTTGCGGCGGCGCCGCCGAGGCCGGCCCGGCGTCTTCGACGGGCCGAGCGGCATGTCGGGCGTTCTGCGCCGGCCGGCCACCCATTGGATCGTTCTGCTCGTCGAAGCCCGATGCGTCTATTCACGAGGCGCCGCCCGCCTCACCGCTTGTCGTAGTCTGCGGGGCCGGACTGGTGGTGTTGGGGCGCGGAGGAGCCGACCGTCATGGTGCGCGGGGCCTCGTCGAGCGGGCCGCCTCCGCCCATACGTTCGTCGCGATGGGGGTGGGAGCGGCGCGCACCCGCAAGAAACTTCCGTCCGCCCACACGCTCGAGGCGCGCCGGTTCTACCCCCGGAGCGCCGACGGGGTGTGGAGAGGCGGCCCGTGGGGTCCACCTGGCGGCACGATTCGTGGCCCCGCGCCGTCTTGGCGGCACGTGCGGCCCCGCGTCTCGACTCACCCGGTCGTGGGACTCCCGCCGTTCGTCGAAGCGCGCGGGGCCGGCCCGATTGTGTTGGAGCGCCGCGGGGCCGACCATCGCGCGGCGCGGGGCATCCGTCGAGCGGGACGCTCCCGCCCAAACGTTCGCCGCGATGGGGGTGGGAGCGGCGCGCACCCCGAGACCCTTCCCCCAATCGAAGCGTTGAACGCGCGCCGGTTCTACCCCCGGAGCGACTTGGGTGTGTGTGTTAGCGTCCCGCGGGGTCCACCGGACGGAGACCTCCAGGCCCCGCGACCCTGGCGGCGACACGAACGGCCCCGCTTCCACCTCGCCCGAACGTCGGCATGCATCCCCGCAACTGCGGCGCCAATCGATGCGAACGAAGCGCCTTGAACGCCCACTGACCGATGGCCGGCTGGCGAAGAACGCGAAGACGACTGCTGACGTGCGAGGCGGCCTCCCGCGCGTCCCCGCGCGGGGCATCTTGGCCGCCGTCCCCCTCGGCGTCTTCGCCGAGG
>JAKFCH010000133.1:0-11162 GCA_036676765.1 Deltaproteobacteria bacterium | reverse complement strand
AGGGGTGCCCTCGGCGGCCGCCCGGAGGACGTCGAGCGGGGACCTGTCCGTCAGGGGTGCCCTCGGCGGCCGCCGCCTTCAGCAGGCCCTCGACTCGGCGCCGCTGTTCGGCTGATCAATGCCCGCTCAATTCCGGCGCGTCGCAAGCGAATGTATGTATTGACGTGAGGTGAGCCGAGGGGAGCACACCCGCCAAGGATCCCCGGGGCGTTGCGGGGCGGGAGCCCCGCACGAGGGGCCGCGCGCGCAGCGCGGGGCCCCGACCGTCAGCGCACGTCCGCGACCCCGACGGTGATCACCCCCGCGGCCGTGGCCTCGAGCACCACCGTGCCGTCCCAGCCCGTGGCGTAGATCGCCTCGTCGACGGCGGTGTCCTCGAAGCGCCGCACGGTGACGCCCACGGGCACGGTGATCGGGGGGCGGCGCCCGGTGACCTCCCGCTGGAGGAGGTCGACCGTCGGCTCGCGCGGGTGACCGTACTGGTACGCGGTCCAGGCGCCGCGGCGCGTGGCGGGCCCGACTTCGAGCACGGCCCACGCCGGGGACATCGCCGCGAGCAGGTCGCGCGTGGTGCCGTTGTGCGAGCCGTGGTGGCCGACCACGTAGATGTCGACGTCGAGCGCGCTCCCGCGGGCGGCCACGAGATCGCGGATGGCGACCTCCTCGAGATCGCCGGTGACGAGCATGCTCGCCTCGCCGAAGTCGATGCGGGTCACGACGCTGTGGTTGTTCTCGTTGGCGTACAGGGCGGTGCCGTACTCGGTCTCGCCCCAGCCGGGATCGCGCGGCACGTAGCCCCAGAGCGCGCCGACGGCGGGGTCGACGCCCTCGCAGGCGTCGAAGGGGTCGAGCATCGGGTGGCGGAGCGGCGTGCCGTCCGCGGGGAGGTCGTCGGTCGTCACGACGAGGGTTCGGAGCGAGGGGTTGGCCTCGGCCCAGGCGCGGACCTCGGCCATCGCGAGCGCGGCATCCTCCTGCTCGGGCGTCTGGCCGTTGTCGACGAGGGCCCCGACGGTGAACGTCCGGAGCACCGGGAGGGCCCCGCGCACGTGGTCGATGTGCGGGTGGGTGAGGAGCACGACGTCGAGGCGATGATTGAGGTCGGCGCGCCGCGCGAAGAACGCGCCGAGGTAGCGGAGCAGCACCTCGTTGCTGTGGAAGGTGCCCTCCTCGGAGTCCTCGCCGCCGGCGTCGATCAACATCGCGCCGCACGGGAGCTCGACGAGCGTGGCGGCGCCCTGGCCCACGTCGATGAAGTGGACGCGCATCCGGTCGAGGGGGGGCGATCCGGGGGTGGGGGCCATCGGAGGAGCAGGAGCGGCCGGGGCGACCGAGGTGTCCGTGGCGGCGCCCACGGGTGGCGGCGCCGCGGGGGCCGCCCCGAGGAGCAGGCAGACGAGCGCGGGGCCGAGGACCTGGCGCGCCGGGCTCCTCACTGCTGGCGGCGGCTGCTGCCGATGCTCGCGTCGGGCAGCCCCTCCTCGTCGATGTACCCGAGGGCTTCGAGCTGATCGCGGAGCTGGTCGTCGGCGAGGCCGCCGTCGGCGGCGCCGGACTCGATGGCCACGCGCTCGAGGCGCCGCGACGGCACCGGCGGCACCGCGGTCACGTCGAAGGCCTCGGTGAGCACCTTGCCCGGCATGTCGGCGGCGGCCGGGAGCCCGAGGAGGGCGTAGAGCGTCGGCGCCACGTCGAAGATGTGGAGCTCGATGCGGCCGGGCTTCACCGCGCGGCCGGCCGCCATGAACACGGCGGTGTCGTTGTGCGAGCCGTTGACGAGCGGCTGCGCGGTCGAGACGCGGAAGCCGTGATCGCTCACGACGAGGAGGGTGGTGTCGGCGTCGAGGAGCCCCCACACCCGCCCGACCACCGTGTCGAGGTAGCGGTAGTAGTCGGGAACGTAGCGCGCGGCCTGCGCGAGCCGCTCCCCGTCGATGCCGTCGGCGTAGGGGACCGGGCGGCGGCCCGGCTTGCTCCCCGCCTGGGCCGCGGCCTGGTGCGCGGCGGGATCCTTGCGGATCGCGGCCTGGACGTCGGGATCGGCGTAGGGCCAGTAGAGGTGGCTGACCTGGTCCGCGCCGTTGAGGTAGACCGCGCCGAACCGCGCCGACGCCTCGGGCCAGAGCGACTCGAACACGCGCAGGTGGGTCTCGTCGCGGAGGAGCGGGTGGAACGGCGCGCCGTACTCCGCCACCTGGTAGGCGAGCGGGTGGGCGGCGATCCAGGCGTCGTCGGGGCGGAGCGCCTCGGCGCGGGCGGCGAGCGAGTCGGGGAACGTGGTGGCGACGCGCTCCACCCCGTTGGTGACACCGACGCTCTTCTCCTCCGGGTCCTTGTTCATGGGGAACGACCAGACGAACCGCTCCGACAACATGAAGCCGTTCACCGGCGAGGCCGGCCAGGTCATCAACCACCCGCTCACGACGACGGGCACGCCCAGACCGCTCGCGACATCCCACACGCGGCTGACCTGCACGTCCGCGCCCGAAAACGAGTGGCCGCGGCCGGTGGTCCAGCCGCCGATGCCGTGCACGTCCGCGGGGTAGCCCGACGCGATCGTGGTCCAGAGCACCGGCGACATGATCGGGGTGGTGACCTCCATCTCCCCGCGCACGCCCTCGGCCTGGAGGCGCGCGAGGTTCGGGAGCTCACCGGCCGCCACGAGGCGGTCGAGCATCGAGTACTCGAGCCCGTCGAGCCCGAGGACCACCACCTTGCCGGCGGGATCGGGGGAGCAGGCGACCAGGAGGGCGAGCAGCACGGGGGGAGCCTACCCGACGAGACGGACGTGCGCCCGTCGGGAACGCGGGCGCTACGCCTCCGACGCCCCCGCGGCGATCGCCACGATCACGATGCCGATGTAGGCCACGAACATGAACGCGTAGAACAGGAAGAACACGGCGAACATGGCGTTGACGAGCGACGAGATGATGCCGGAGACGAGCCCGGCGGTCGCCATGGACCGGCCGTTCTCGTCGGTGGCGGTCGCGAGCGCGCGCGAGCCGAGCCAGGCCGCGTAGATCCCGATGGGGAGCGCCACGACGTAGGGCACGTAGCAGAAGCAGATGCCGACGGAGCCGAGGAGCGCGGCGGTGAGCGCGAGCCACATGGCCCTGGAGGCATCGTCGGCGCGGCCGAGCGCGGGAGGGCGTTCGTCGAATCCGTAGGGGTCTCGGGACATCCTCGCGGACTAACGCGGGCTCGGGCCGGGCGACGGCGCGTGGGGTGCGTGGGGAGCGCGCCGGACGGGCGCGACCGCGCTACCCGACCTTCCACCCGCGCGCCGAGAGGGCCCCGCGCACGGCCTCCATCGCCGCGCCGCCCTCCTCCTGGGTGAGGGAGCGATCGCCGGCGTTGAACACGAAGTGGAGCGTGAGGCGCGCGCCGCTCTCCGGGGAGCCGGCGGGGAGCTGGTAGATGTCCGCGACGCTGCTGGCGAGCAGGTGCGCCACGCCCGGCACGGCGCCGAGCACGGTGGCGGCCTCGGTCCGGGGGGGGACGGTCACGTTCAGGTCGAACTCGACCGACGGGAAGCGCGGCGGCGGCACGAAGCGCACCGGCGCCGGGGCGAGGCCGAAGAGGGCCTGCAGGTCGACGGCGAAGGCCACCGGCGCCTCGCGGAGGCCGAACGCGCGCACGAGCCGCGGGTGGAGCTCGCCCGCGGTGGCCCAGGGCCCGGCGATGGCGCCGGTGGCGGCGCCCCCGAGGGTGAAGCTCCGGCCGGGATGGAGCTGCGGGAGCCGCGCGCCGACCGGATCGCCCTCGGGGCGACCGAGGTCGACGGGCGCGCCGCTCTCCGCGCCGAAGGCGAGCAGCACGTCCCGCACGGCCAGGAGCAGCTCGCCGGGGCGCGACTCGCCCATGGCGATGCCGGCGAGGTGGGCGCGCTCGACGATGGCGCCGTCGGTGCCGCGCCGCCACGTCTTGCCGACCTCGAACACGCCGAAGCGCGCGAGGTCCTTGCGGTTGGACACCGCGGACTCGACCAGCGCGGGGAGCGCGCTCGGTCGGAAGTAGACGAGGTTCTCGGCGAGGGGGTTGATGAGCTTCACGAGCCCGGCGGGATCGAAGCCGAAGCGCTCGACCTCGTCGTCGCCGATCCAGACGGGGAGGTAGACCTCGTCCCACCCGGCGGCGGTGAGGATGCGCCGCGCCCGCCGCGCGACCACCACGTTGGGGTTGGCGCGGGGGTTCTGGAGCTGGACCTGGGGCGCCTCGGCGCGCACGTGCTCGTAGCCGTAGACGCGGCCGACCTCCTCGACGAGGTCCTCGAAGATGCGGAGGTCCGGCCGGTACTCCGGCGGCGTGGCGAGGCCGCCCTCGATGGTCGCGCCCGCGGCGACGAGGATGCGGTCGATCTCGGCGTCGGGCACGTCCATGCCGAGGCGCGCGCGGATGCGCGCCCGGTCGACCCGGATGCCCTCGGCGCGCGGCGGGGGCCCGCCCTCCTCGGTGATGGACACGGGGGTCGCGCCGGCGACCTGGACGAGGAGCTGGGCAAGCCGCGCCGCCCCGCGGTGGACGCCCCAGTACGGGAGCCCCTTCTCGAAGCGGAGGGAGGCCTCGGTGCGGAGCGAGAGGCGACGCGACGCGCGACGCACCGCCGCCATGTCGAAGGCCGCGGACTCGATGAGCACGTCGGTGGTGCCGGCGCCGACCTCGCTCGTCGCGTCCCCCATGACACCGGCGATCGCCACGGGGCGCTCGCCGTCACACACGAGCAGGCACTCGTCCGTGAGGGTGCGCTCCACCGCGTCGAGGGTCGTGATCGACTCCCCCGCGGCCGCCATGCGCAGGACGATGGCGCCGCTCTCGAGCCGCGCCGCGTCGAAGGTGTGGAGGGGCTGGCCGACCTCGAACATGGCGAGGTTGGCGGCGTCGACCACGTTGTTGATCGGGCGCATGCCGAGCTTGCGCACGACGTTCTGGAGCCACTGGGGCGAGGGGCCGACCTTCACGCCCGTCATCGCGACGGCGACGTAGGCGCGGGCCCGCGGCGTGCGGAGCTCGATGCGGGGCGACGCCGCGCGCGGCAGGCCCGAGAGATCGAGCGCCGCGGGCAGCGCGACGGGGTTGCGCCAGATGGCGCCGGCGTCGCGTGCCACGCCGAGGAGCGAGTACAGATCGGGCCGGTTGGGCTCGAGGTCGAATTCGAGCACGACGTCGTCGAGGGCGAGGGCGCCCCACGGGTCGGCGTCGAGCGCGGTGTCGGGCGCGAAGCGCAGCGGCCGCGCCGCGTCCTTCCCGATGCCGAGCATGGCCTCGCTCACAAGGGCGCCGTCGCTCGCCATGCCGGCGACCGGCTTGCTGTCGATCGCGGTGCCGTCGGGGAGCGCCCCGCCCGCCAGCACCGCGGCGTAGCGCCCGCCCGCCTCGA
Source organism: Deltaproteobacteria bacterium (assembly GCA_036676765.1). Classification (GTDB taxonomy): domain Bacteria; phylum Myxococcota_A; class UBA796; order UBA796; family SXON01; genus CAJBVW01. The sequence goes on along the minus strand of JAKFCH010000133.1, from coordinate 5,785 downwards.
CGCCGAAGCGGTCGCCCACGACGATGTGCCGGCCGCCGACCATCTCCCAGCGGGTGTGTTCCCCCTGCTGCTGGACGGGCCGCACCGCCTCCACGATCGACACGCCGGCGAACGCGGCGCGCGCGGGGAAGCGGATCACGTGCTCGACCTCGCTCACCCGGGCGTTCAGCGTGCGGACGAGTTCGTCGAGCTCGACCGGGAGGGGGACGAGCGAGCGGAGGATGGAGACCGGTACGCGCATCGGCGGCGTCTATCCGGTGAACCGGGCGGTGCGCCCGCGCCAACCGCGTGAGCGAGCGAGAGCATCCCGCGCGAGGGACGCTGAGGGCGGCCGGCCGTGGCTCGGCACGGGCGGCCGGTCCCGCCCGCGCTCGCCCGGGAGCGCGGGCGGACCGAGGCCGCAGGCCGAGCCCGGAAGCGGCCCGACCGCACGGCGGCGCGGGAGCGACGGCGTGGGGTCGCGCCCGGAACTAGCCGACCTCTTCCTCGACGAGCACGCGCAGCACCGACACCGCCGTGGCCTGCGGATCGGTCGGGAGGCGCTTCGCGGCGACGGTGTGGCGGTGCACGAACAGGCGCTGGGTCGCGATGGCGAACAGCTTCTGCGCGGGGGCCTTGCTGGTGAACGTGACGGCGTCGACGTAGCGGCAGCCGTCCGGGGTCACCTCGAACAGGTGATCGTGCTCGAAGCGCGAGTACAACGCGTTCGTGGAGGTGTCGCGGTACTCCTTGTGCTTCACCGCCGACTCGATCCGGACCGGCCACGCGAAGGGCAGGACGCGGCCGAGGCGGAGGGAGCCGTCGAGGGTCGCCGGGAGTTCCCCGGCGAGGGCGCGGGTGAGCGCGGCGCCGTCGGGGAGCGCGAAGGTCATCCACGGGCGGAATTCGGCCTGGAGGGCGGCGGGGTCCGTCTTGAGCGCCCACACGTCCTCGACCGGGGCGAAGAAGCGGGACCACACGCGGAGGTGGAAGGTCGTAGCCATGGCGGCCGACGTATCGCGGGTCGCCCGCTCCGACCTGTCTCCCCGGGCCTATGCTCCTGGGATGCTCGTGCTCCTCCTCGCGTGCGTGGCCCCCGATACCGAGGACGCCCGACCTCCGCGTCCCCGCCTCGACGACACCGACGCACCCGAGGAGATCGAGCGCCTGCCCGGCGTTCCGGTCCCGCCCGACGACGACACCCGCGTGTTCAACCTCGACGCCGTGCACGCTGTCGACCTCACCCTCGCGCCGGGGGCGCGCCGTGGGCTCGAGCTCGAGCCGTACACCTACGTCGCCGCGGAGCTCGTGTTCGACGGCGTGGCGTTCGCGAACGTGGGTGTGCGGCTCAAGGGGCGGCTCGGCTCCCTCCGCTCGCTCGACGGGAAGGCCGCCTTCAAGATCGACTTCCTGGAGTTCGGCGAGAACACCCGGCTCGAGGGGCTGGAGCGGATCAACCTGAACAACATGGTCCAGGACTGCGCGAAGGTGCACGAGTACGCGGCCTACGGGGTCCACCGGATGCTCGGCACGCCCGCGCCGCGCGTCGCCTACGCCACGGTGACCGTGAACGGCGAGGACTTCGGCCTGTACAGCCTCGTCGAGGACTACGACGACGTGTTCCTGGAGAAGAACTTCGCCGACGCGAGCGGGAACCTCTACGACGGCGACTACGCGCTCTGGCCGGACGGCAGCTACACGCTCGTCGACTTCACCGACGGCGGGCAGAACCTGTTCACCCTCGACGAGGGCGTCGACGTCGGGCTCGCCGACGTGGCGGCCGTCACCGGGGCCGTCCGCGCCGGCGGAGCGTTCGAGGGCGGCCTCGGGGACCTCGTGGATCTCGAGCAACACGCGGCGTTCCTGGCCGTGAACGCGTGGACGGGCCACTCGGACAGCTACACCTACTTCAGCAACAACTACCGCGTGTACTTCGACCCCGCGCGTGGCGGGCGGGCCGTGTTCCTGCCGTGGGACCCGGACTGGGCGTACACCAGCAGCACGGCCGTGACGACCCTGTACGGCGTCGTCTCCCAGCGCTGCCATGCCGACGCGGCCTGCAACGCGGCCGTCCACGCGGCGCTGGACACGCTCGCCGCCACCGCGCCGGGATCGACGCTCGTCGACGAGATCGGGGACGCGGTCGCGCTCATCCGGCCCGCCCTCGAGGTGGATCCGCGCCTCGAGTCGCTGCTGTCGGACATCCGGGCCTGCCAGGCCGACCAGTTCGACTGGTTCGACCGCCGGAGCACGGAGCTGCTCCGGACGGACCTGTAGCCGCGCGCGCGCTACTCACCAGATTGTGGTGATTCGAGTAGACGTTCGCGGACAATCGAGGCAAGGTGCGCCGCGGAGGATCCCATGACTCTTTTTTCCATGACGATGGCCCTTTTGACTGGTTGCTCCGGCGGCGCCGCCGACCCCTCGGGCATCTGGCTCATCCAGGTCGCGTACGACGCGGACGCGGGCGTGGCCTGCGACAGCAGCCTCTCCGAGAACTTCGAGGAGGGCTACGTCCCCGAGGAGGAGGAGGAGGAAGAGGGCGAGTGGACCTTCGAGCAGAGCGTCACCGGTAGCGACTCGCTCATGTTCGTCCAGGTCGAGACCAGCACCCCCGACGCCGGCGTGCTCATCATGGGCGGCGAGGTGCTCCCGGGCACGTTCGACGGCACCACCTGGACCTTCGCCTGGACCGACAGCGCCGGCACCGAGGATCGGACCGAGCACGAGGACGGCTAACAGTTCACGGAGTCCACCTCGAGCGCCTCGGACATCACCGTCAAGCTCACCCCGGGCAAGGGTGGCGCGGCCACCGGCGACTACACGGGCAGCTCCTCTTCCGCCAGCGAGTGGACCGAGAGCGACGAGTGGGACGACGACGTCCGCGACTACATCGGCTCCGAGGGCCAGATCCCGTCGGCCAGCTACCTCGTGTACGAGGACCAGGACGACGAGTACGCGCAGTACAACGACTGGGAGGAGGATGACTGCGACGGCGACAACTGCCGCCTCTCCACCACCACCACCTGCGCGGGCACCAACACGTTCACCGCCAGCAAGACCGACTACCAGGACGAGGACGCGTACGCGCACCTCCAGGGCCTGGACTAGTCCCAGGTCGGAGCCGCGAGGCGGGGGGCGGGGCGTCGAGTTCGGCGCACCCGCCCCTTCGTTGTTAAGGTCGCCCCCCTCTCGGGAGCCCCCCATGCCGATCCTGACGCTGCTCGCCCTCTCCGGGGCCGTCCTGCCCGCCCACGCGGAGGTCTACGCCCTCGCCGACGCCGGCATCACGCTGGATGTGCCGGCCGGCTGGGAGATGACCCGCTGGTCCGACTGGGACTGGACCGGAAAGACGGGGGACGGCGGCGTGGCCGTCGAGGTCTGGTACACGCCGTTCCAGGTCGCGATCAACAAGGACGCCGCCGAGCGGTGGGCCGGCCTGTACCGCGACAAGCTCGACGACATGCGCGCGGTCGGGGTGCTCCGGGACGACCTCGTGCTCGGCGAGACCGCGGGGCGCCCCACGGCGCGCACGACGATGCGCTTCTCCTTCGACAAGGGCGGCCCGAAGGGGGTCATGGTCGTGGCGGCGTTCCCGGTGGAGGGCAAGGTGATGCACGTCGCCACGCTCGCCGCCGCCCAGAACGCGGGCCGCGCCACGAGCGCGCTCGACGCGCTGCTCGCCCGCCTCACCGTGCAGAAGCCGGCCGCCGAGATCCTCGCGCTCGGCGGGCCCTCGCCCGCCACGGCCGGGTTCACCGCCACCCTGCCGTCCGGCTGGCGGCGCCCGCTCCCCGCCGAGGAGCCCGACGCGGACAAGGCCCTCGCCGCCCTCGGCATCGGCCCGAAGGACCCCTCCGCCTGCCTCCGCGCGATCCGCCCGAGCCCGGTCGGCGAGGTCGACCTGATGCTGTTCTGCGGCGAGCCGTGGAAGATGGGCATCCTCGACGACGACTCGTTCTCCACCGAGGAGGCCCTGCTCAAGCAGCGGTACTTCGGGAAGGCCGCGGACAAGCTCCCCCCGGCGGTGAAGCTCGAGCGGTCCGACCGCCTCGGCATCCTGCTCGCCCCCGACGTGAGCGGGAAGGCCCTGCGCATCGGCGCGGTGCCCTACGATCGCGGCACCGTGGTGGCGTGGGGCGTCGGCGAGCCCGGGAGCGCCGAGGAGCTGGAGTCGGCCATCCGCGCCACGAGCGCGAGCCTGGCGTTCGACGGACCGGACGGCGGCGCGTCGGTGCACGAGGCGGGCGAGTGGATCGTCCACACGCTGACCTACCGGCCCTTCCACCCCGCCGTGGTCGGCGCCGGCGCGTTGTTCCTCGCGGTGCTCGGCGGCTTCGGTTGGTTGGTGTTCAGGAAGCCGAAGGCGGTCTAGCCAACAGAAGGCGCCGCGGCCGCACGACACCTTTCGGTGTCGGGGCCGCGGCGCGGCGCTGGCGTTCCCCCAGGAGCGCGTCGGGCGCGGGCTTCAACAGGAGCCCGCGCCCTCACAATCTCCTACGCCGGCACCGTCTGCTGCAGGGTCGTCATGGCCCGGCAGGTCCGTTCCTGCTCGGGCAGGATGCGGCTGCGGATCAACTCCTGCGATTGCGGATCCAGGTCGCCGAGGTCGCGACGGTAGTCGTTGAGCCCGTGCTCCTCCCCCTGCTGGAGCGCGGCGAGCGCCGGCCCCACGCCGAATGCCTTGCCCGCGCCCTCGACGAGCTTGGCGAAGGAGCCCCACACCCCGGAGGTCGTGGCCGGGTTGCCGCCCAGCTCGACGATGCGCTGGCGGAGCAGGTCACAGCGCTCCTGGTGGGAGCGGAGGAGGTTCTGGAGCTCGTTCCGGACGCGCTGGTCCTGGAACTTGTCGAGCCCCTGGCGATACGTCTCGACCGAGCTGATCTCCCCCCGAAGGAAGGAGTTGAGCTGCTCGATCGCCTTGTTGGTGTTTCCGGTGTTCATGTCCGGTTCCCCCTTGGTTTCACCGGCCCCGCGAGCTTCCCGGGAGGGCGGTGTTGCTCCACGAAGGTAGGGCCACGGGCCGGACCGGCAACGGGTAGAACGGCGCGGGGCTGCTTCCCGGGCGGCGGAGCACCGATCCGGATAGGGCGCGCCCTCCCCGGGACACCCATGGACATCGACGGCATCCGCGCGATCCTCGGCGACGAGGCCGACGCCCTGCTCGGCGTCGACAGCGTCGGCGGGGCGAGGCCCCGGGCGCGGCTGTTGCCCGGCCCCGACTTCGTGGAGCGCGCGTGGAGCGGCGCCGAGCACTCCCCGGCGTGGCGGAGGAACCTCCAGGCCCTGTTCGACGCGGGGCGGCTCGCCGGCACCGGGTACCTCTCCCTGCTCGATCTCGTCGGCGCCATCGACGATCCGTGCCGATTCGCCGAGCTCGCGGCCGACGGGGGGTGCAGCGGCGTGCTGCTCCAGCTCCGCTTCGCCGAGGTCGTGGCGCCGCGCTTCGCGCACCGCCTGCCGCTGGTGGTGAGCATCCCCGGAGACGCCGAGGCCGCCCTGCTCCGCCGCGTGCGGGAGCTCGGCGCGGTCGGCGTCGAGATCGCCCTCGCCGAGGACGCCGACGCCACCGCGCTCGTCGCCGCGGCCGCCGCCGAGGGCCTGCCCGCCCTGCTCTCGCCGCACGTCGCCGCGGCCACCCCGAGCGTGACCGGCACCCTCGCCTCCTTCGGCGCGGCGCTGGTGGGGGTGGACCTCGCCGGCCCCCCCGCGCTCCGCCCGCGCCCCTCCCGCGACCTCGGTCCGCTCGACGCCGACGCGATCGGGCCCGCCCTCACGGGGCTCCGCGCCGGCTACGCGCGCGCCG
>JAKFCH010000132.1:0-19291 GCA_036676765.1 Deltaproteobacteria bacterium | reverse complement strand
CGCGGCGAGCGCGCGGCGCCTCGGCGCGCTCGCGGAGCGGCAGATGCGCGACGAGCCGCTCACCGAGGACGACTACGCCTTCATCGCGGCGTACGCGGGCACGGTGGCGGTCGCCGGCGCGCGGTCGGCCCCGCGCATCGCCGACCTCCACCGGTGGGCCGATCGGGCCGGCGCGACGCGCTACTGGCACGCCGCCGTGGGCCGCCCGCGCGCGGTGACCGTCCTGCTCGGGGACCGCGGCGTGCTCGTGCCGGCGTCGGGCGCGGTCTACCGCTACGTCGAGGTCACGAGCGACCGCTCCCTCGACGACGACGCGTGGGCCGCGGCGGTGGATGGCGCGCGACCGTTGGCGTGGACGAACGGGGGGATCTCGTCGCGGTAGTTGGGGTCGGCGTGACGGGCCGCGGATGGTGTGACAGCCGGAGGGGTTTTCCGGCCGTTCGTCGAGGATGGCGGCTTACCCCGGGCGGACGGCCGCGCATGGCGGCCGTTCGTCGAGGATGGCGCCTTACCCCGGGCGAACGGCCGCCCGGCACGGCCGTTCGTCGAGGATGGCGCCTTACCCCGGGCGGACGGCCGGTTCGGGCGTGATGCGGCAGGGCCGGGAGCCTACGGACAGGTGATCGCGGCGTCGTCGACGGTGTGGCGGTTGTTGCGCGTGCTGGTGCCGGCCGACCAGCCGAGGAGCAGGTCGTCGTAGGTGTAGCCCGCGATCACGGTGTCGAGGACGAGCGCCCCGTCGAGCCACACCTCGACGAAGCCCGCGTCCATCTCGACGGCGAGGGTGTGGCTGCCGCTGGACTGCATCTCGCCGATGGTGGCGGAGTCGAGGTGGGTCCAGGCGGCGACGTCCATCAGCGCGACGTGGTCCGCGGTGGGATCGCTCCCGCCGTTGTCGTAGGTGTCGATCTGGATCGCGTAGCCGCCGTAGTCGGCCGCGCTGGAGATCCCCATGTGCTGGCCGTCGTCGCCGAGGACGAAGGTGCTCGTCTCGTCGAGGAAGAAGAAGGTGAGGCCCTCGCCGCCGGCCGTGCCGTCGCCGCCCGAGATCTCGAACCGGAAGGTGGCGTACCACCGGTCGGCCGGCACGCGCTGGACCACCACCGCGCTCCCCGCCTCGTGGTCGGCGGCGTCGGCGAGGACGAGGAGGTCGGCGGCGGTGTCGAGCCAGGCGTCGCCGTTCAGATCGAGGACGGACGCGGACACGCTCGACCCGAAGCTCTCGGAGAAGAAGGTGCTGTCGACCGAGCCGTCGCAGTCGTTGTCGAGGTCGTCGCAGATCTCGGTGGCGCCGGGGTTGGAGGCCGCCTCGTCGTCGTCACAGTCGGTGGCGCTCGCGGCGTAGCCGGCGGGGAGGTCGCACGCGCGGATCGACGCGCCGGGCTGGCCGTAGCCGTCCCCGTCGGCGTCCTCGTACCAGGTCGGGGCGCCGCTCGTGCCGGACTCGTCGGTGACGCCGTCACAGTCGTTGTCGAGGTCGTCGCAGATCTCGGTCCCACCGGGGCGGGCGGCCGCCGCGGCGTCGTTGCAGTCGGTGCCGGTCGCGAGGTAGCCGACGGGTGCGGTGCACGCGCGCGTCGAGGTGGTGGCGCTCCCGTAGCCGTCCGCGTCGGCGTCCGCGTACCACGTCCGCGCGTCGGTGGCGGAGGCCTCGTCGGACGTGCCGTCGCAGTCGTTGTCGCGGCTGTCGCACACCTCGGTCCCGCCGGGGTGGGCGGTGGCGGCGGCGTCGTCACAGTCGGTGGCGTCGGCGACGTAGCCGGCGGGGGCGTCGCACGCGCGGGTGGTGACGGTGACGCTCCCGTAGCCGTCGGCGTCGGCGTCGGCGTGCCAGGTCACGGCGTCGGTGGCCGCGGCCTCGTCGACCGTGCCGTCGCAGTCGTTGTCGCGGTCGTCGCACAGCTCGGCGGCGCCGGGGTGGGCGGCCGCCACCGCGTCGTCGCAGTCCGTGGCGCTCGCGACGTACCCGGACGGGGGATCGCACGCGTAGACGGCCTCCCCGGGATCCCCGTAGCCATCCCCGTCGGAGTCGGCGTACCAGGGGAGGGCGTCCTCCGCGGCGACCTCGTCCTCGGCGCCGTCACAGTCGTTGTCGAGGCCGTCACAGAGCTCGTCGGCGCCGGGGTTGGCGGCCGCCGCGCCGTCGTCACAATCGGTGGCGTCCGCGACCGTGCCGTCGGGCGCCACGCACGCGACGGAGGCCGCGCCGGGGTCTCCGTAGCCGTCCCCGTCGCCGTCCTCGTACCAGGTGCCGGCGTCGACGGCGGCGTCCTCGTCGATCGTGCCGTCGCAGTCGTCGTCCCCGCCGTTGCAGGACTCGGTGGCGGCGGGGTTCACGTAGGCGGAGGTGTCGTCGCAGTCGGTCGCCTCCACGACGTAGCCCTCGGGCTCGGCGCAGGCCGCGAGGCTCTCGCCAAGATCGCCGAAGCCGTCCCCGTCGGCGTCGGGGTGCCAGGTGCCGGCGTCGATCGCGTCGTCGTCGATCGCGCCGTCACAGTCGTCGTCCCGCGTGTTGCAGACCTCGTCGGCGTCGGGTCGCACCTCGGCGTCGCCGTCGTCGCACTCCTCGCAGGCGATCCACCCGTCGGCGTCGAGGTCGTCGTAGGCGGACGAGCCGTCACAGTTGTAGTCCGCGGGGTCGGTGCAGTCGTCCTCGACGGCGTCGGGGTGGAAGGCGGGATCGCCGTCGTCACAGTCGCCGCCGATGCCGACGAAGCCGTCGGGGGCCTCGCACGCGCGCACGACCTCGGCGTCGCTCCCGTAGCCGTCGGCGTCGGCGTCGACGTACCAGTCTCCGGCGCCGCCGACGCCGTCGTCGAGATCGCCGTCACAGTCGCTGTCCAGGTCGTCGCACAGCTCCTCGGCGCCGGGGTGCACGTCGGCGCCGGCGTCGTCGCAGTCCGTCGCGTCCGCGACCGCGCCCGGCGGCGGGGCGCAGGCCTCGACCGGGGCTGCGAGATTACCGAAGCCGTCCCCGTCGGCGTCGACGTAGAAGGTCTGCCCGACGCCGTCGTCCACGACACCGTCGCAGTCCTGGTCGATCCCGTCGCACGCCTCGACGCCGGCGGGGCTGACCGTCGGCTCGGTGTCCCAGCAATCGCCGTCGAGGATGGAGTAGCCGTCGCCATCCTCGTCGCGTTGGGACCACCCGGCGCCACAGGCGACGAGGAGGGGGAGGAGCAGGATCCGCATGGTCGACCTCGGGGCGTACAGTCTTGTCACGCCCTCCCCGGCGTGCAGCCCCCGCTACGAAAAACGGGAACGTGTACCTCACGGTCGCGACGAAAGGGAGGGAGGACCCTCGGAGCGCGGGCGCGGGCCGGCTATGCTCCCGCTCCTCTGGGGGCGGCGCTTGGCGACACGGCAGGATCCCGACTGTACGTGGCTCGAGCGCGCGCTCGGGGACATCGAGGCGCGGAGCGCCCGGCTCGTGTGGCATCGCGAGGCGGGGACACGCTGGGAGGCCGCGGAGCGGGTCGACGTCGAGTGGTCCGACGCGCTCGGGGCGCTGCCCCGCGTCGATCTCCACGGGCTCGATCAGCGCCTCGCGGGCGAGGCGGTCGCCCTCGTGCTCGCGGGGCGGTCGCACCTGCGCGCCCCCGCCGTCCGCTTCGTCACCGGCTCGGGCACGCACTCGACCGACGGCCGGGGCGTGCTCGGGGAGGTCGTCGAGACCTGCGTGGGCGACGTGCGCGGGGTCTCCCTCCACCCCTCCGGCGGGCTCCCGTGGCGCGACGTGATCCTGACCGCCACGCCCGCGCGCGCTGGTGCCGCGCCGATGCCGCCGAGCGCGCCGCGCGGCGAGCGGGTCCGCCGCCGCCACGCATCCCCCTCCCGACCGCCCGCCCCGCCGCCGGGCCTCCTCGGCCGCCTCTTCCAGGGCCTCGTGACGGGCCTCGTGGGGGCGCTGGTCGGCGCGGTGGCGCGGACGTTCGCGGCCGCGTTCGGGGCGCCCGGGCGCGCGGTCGCCCGGATGCTCACCCGCCGCCGCACCCGCAAGCGCCGCCGCCGCTGACGCGGTGCCTCGGGCGCCCCCCTCCGGTCGGTAGCCCGAACGCCTACAGGACCCCGAGGGCCCCCAGCTCCGACTCCAGCCGCTCGACCAACGTGTCGAGGCGCGTGACGACGGCCGCGACGGTCTCCGGGCGGGAGAGGTCGACCCCGGCCTTCTGGAGGAGCGCCATCGGGTGGTCGCTCCCGCCGGCGCGGAGGAGGTCGAGGAACCGCTCGCGGGCGGCCTCGCGGCCCTCCGGCGGTCCGCCCGTGATCTGGTCGACGAGCTGCGCGGTCGACGCGAAGCACGTGGCGTACTGGTAGACGTAGAAGGGCGCCGCGAAGAAGTGGTGGATGCGCGCCCAGGTGGCGGCGCCGGGCGCCTCGTACTCGACGGAATCGCCGGTGTAGGCGCGGGCGATGCTCATGTAGAGCTCGTTCAGGCCGTCCCCGGTGATGGGCTGCCCCTGCTCCACGAGGCGGTGGGCCTGGAGCTCGAAGTCGGCGAACATCACCTGGTTGTAGAAGGTGCCGACGAGCTCGTCGATGGCGTGCTGGAGGAGGACCACGCGCTCGGCGGGATCCTGCGTGCGCGCGAGCATGAACTCGAGGAACAACGCCTCGTTCAGCGTGGACGGGACCTCGGCCACGAAGATGGTGTACCCGGCGTAGACGAAGGGCTGGTGCCGGTTCGCGAGCAGGGTGTGCATCGAGTGGCCCATCTCGTGGGCGAGGGTGAACACGGCGTCGAGCGTGTCGTTGTAGTTCATCAAGACGTACGGATGGACGCCGTACACGGACGCGGAGTAGGCGCCGCTCCGCTTGCCGGGGTTCTCGTACACGTCGATGAAGCGCCCGCGCACGGCGGTGCGGAGCTCCTGCTGGTACGCGGCGCCGAGCGGGGCGACGGACGCCTCGAGCCAGTCGAGCACGTCGTCGTAGCCGTAGCGTTGGTCATCGGGGACCAGCGGCAGGGCGCCGTCGTAGGTGTAGTAGCGGTCGAGCTTCAGCGCGCGCTTGCGGAGGCGGTGGTAGCGCTGGAGGGGTGCCGTGCCGGCCCGGGTGGTGGCGATGAGGTTCTCGACGACCGAGGGCGGGACGTTGTCCCCGTGGAGCGCGGCCTCGAGCGTCGAGGTGAACCCGCGCGCCTGCGCGAGGAACCAGTCGCGCTGCAGCACGCCGTCGTAGAGCGCGGCGTAGGTGTTGATGTCGTCGACGAACAGGCCCTGGAACGCGCGGAAGGCGGCCGCGCGGTTGGACTGGTCCCGGTCCGTCGCGAGGAGCTTGCGGTAGGCGCCGTAGGTGAGCGTGACCTCCTGCCCGTTGGCGAGGCGGAGGGTCGGGTGCTTCATGTCGGCGGTGGAGAGCGCCGCGTAGGTCTCTCCCGGGGAGCCGGCGAGGCGGCCGGCGAGCGAGAGGAGGTGCTCGCCCTTCTCGTCGAGGACGTGCTCCTGCTGCCGGTAGAGGTTCTCGACGGCGAAGCGATACACGGCGAGATCGGGGTTCGTGTCCATCCACGACCGCACGGTGGCGAGGGGGATGGCGAGGAGCTCCGGGCTGAACCACGCGGAGGCCTGGGCGAGCCGCGCGAAGAGGATCTGGACCTGCTGGCGGCGACCGCCGACCTCGTTGTCGCGCTGATCCTCGTCGTGCATCAACGACGCGTAGTACCAGACCTTGTAGGAGACCTGGCCGAGCTCGTCCCCCAGCTGGTAGGCGGCGAGCAGGGCCTCGGGGCCCTTCGCGAGGGTGCCCCGCAGGGCCGCGTAGGCGTCGACCTGGCGGGAGAGCTGGTCGTAGCCGGCCTTCCACGCGCTCCAGTCGGGGTAGATGCGCGACAGATCCCACTTGTGGCGCGCGTCGATGTCGACGCGGTTCTTGAGGACGATGGGCGGGGGGGCTTCGAGCGTGGCGGTCGTGGACATCCCCCGTTCCTATCCGACGCGGCGCCCCTACGCGGCTCCCTTCTGCTCCATCGGCGCGCGTGCACGGAGCAGCGAGAACGCCACGGAGAACACCGCGATGCCAATGAGCCCGGCCGCCGACTCCGCGACGAGCATGCCGCTCGCGCCCCACTTTCCGACGGCCCACGCGAGCACGAGGCCCATGTAGGCGATGGGGGTGTTGGAGAGGGCGGCGAAGATGTTGTACTTGGTCGCGGCCGCGCCGGTGCCGATGGTCTCGAGCACGAGCCCGGTGAACGCGGCGTAGGCGAGCCCGGTGACGAAGGCGTACACGAGCCCGTAGACGATGAAGCTCGCGGGGACGAGCGGGGAGAGCGCCATCGCGCCGGTGACGCACGCCATGAGCGCGCCGACGCCGGCGTAGACCCGGATGGAGGGCCACCGCGCGCAGAGCTGGCCGCCCGCGATGCACCCGATCGCGGCGACGAGGCCGGAGAACACGCCGTTGACCATGCCGACCTCGGACTCGCCCGCGCCCCAGTACGCGGCGACCTCGGCCTGCGCGAGCACCCCGGCGGCGGCGCCGGTGCCGATGGGGAGGAAGCAGAGGACGGCGGCGGTGCGCCCGGACGCGGACCGCATCACCCCCCAGAGATCGAGCGCGACGGTCTTCACGGCCTCGACGACGCTGCCGAGGCGCTCGGCGCGGGCGTGCTCGTGGATGCCGAGGAGCCCGAAGGTGCAGAGGGCGAACACCCCGGCGAGCACGGCGCCGCTGACCCAGCTCGCCTCGAAGGTGGTGGCGAGCCACAAGCCGAGGCCGCCGCCGATGCCGGAGCCGCCGAGGTTGCCGGCCTGGAACCACCCTCCGACCCGGCCGCGCTCCTCGGGCGCGGTGGCGTGCGCCATCAGGCCCTCCACCGCCATGCCGACCACCGTGCTCGCGAGGTTGGTCGCGAAGATGACGACCTGGAGCAGGCGCAGGTTGGCCGGGCCGAGCGGGATCGCCGCCATGGCGAGCACGCCGAGCGCGCAGACGGCGTTGGACGCGATGTACCAGCGCTTCGCGGTGAAGGTCATGTCCGCCACCGGCGCCCAGAAGAACTTCCAGGTGTGCGGGAGCATGCCGATGGCGATGAGCGAGGCGCCCTCCTCCACCGTGAGCCCGCGCTTCGTGGCGAGGAACGCCAGGACGACGCTCACGAAGCCGCCGACCGCGCCGAACGGGATGATCAGGAGGGTGAAGTGGACGGGGTGGGGCGAGCGGGTGGACGACATGGTGCCGCGTTGTACCCCGACGGGGGCGGCTTCCGGGAGGTGGGACGACGCGAAAGTTCGGCGTGGGGCGGTCCACCGGCACGGCCGGCGCGGCCCGGGGCGTCGGGGTCCACGCCCGCCCTTCGGTTGCCCACATTTGATACGATTCCCTTTCCCCGAGGTCCCGATGCCCGGCACCCCCTCTCTCGACGTGGTGCTCGACACCCTGCTCACCCTCGAGCCGCCGGGACCGTTCACCTCGGTGGGCGCGTTCCGAGCGGCGTGGCGCCTGGAGTGCCTGGCCCTCGCGGACGGGAACCCGATCGACCACGCCCTCCTCGGCGGCGCGCTCGCCGACCGGCTCGGCTACGCCTTCGCGGCGGGGTACGCCGCCGCGTTGCGACGCCTCGTGCCGGCGCTCGGCCTCGAGACGCACGCCTGCCTCTGCGTCACCGAGGCGGGCGGGGGCCACCCGCGGGCCATCCGGACCACGCTGGTGCCCGACGGGGACACCTTCCGGCTCACCGGCGCCAAGCGGTGGGCCACGCTCGCCGGCGAGGGGGACGTGCTGCTCGTCGCCGCCTCGGAGGGGTGGTCGGGCGACCGGAACCGCGTCCGCCTCGTGTCGGTGCCCGCGGACGCGCCGGGCGTGCGGTGCGAGGCGCTGCCGCCGACCCCGTTCACGCCCGAGATCCCGCACTACGAGGTGTCGCTCGACGAGGTGCGGGTCGACGCCGCCGCCGTGCTCCCGGGGGACGGCTTCACGGCCTACGTCAAGCCGTTCCGGACGATCGAGGACCTCCACGTATCGGCTGCGGCCGCCGCGTTCCTCCTCTCCACCGCGCGGCGCCTGCAGTGGCCGGTCGAGCTCGCCGCCGGCCTCGCGGCCGTCGTCGTGACGCTCCGGGGCCTGGCCAATGCCCCGCCGGACGCGCCGGGGGTGCACCTCGCGTTGGCGGGCACCCTGGCGTCGCTGCGGGAGCTGGCGCGCGCGTCGGAGCCCGCGTGGGCCGCCTCGGGCGATCCGGACGGCGCGGGCCGATGGGTGCGGGACGCCCCGCTGCTCGGCGTCGCGGAGAAGGCCCGCGCCGCGCGCCTCGCCTCGGGCTGGGCCACGTTCGTGGGGTGAACGGGGGCGGCGTCACGAAGGGGGGCGGCCGCGCGAGAACCGCGCGACCGCCCCGTTTCACGCGCCCGTCCCCGGGCGATCACGTCGTCAGCGCGTTCCGCGCCCGCCGCGCGGCTGTCCGCCCTGCTGGCCGCCCTGCTGCTGTCCGCCCCGCTGCGGGCCCTGGCGCAGGTCGACCTGCTCCCCCTCGACCTCGAGCGAATCGGCCCAGATCACGAGGTGCTCGCCGATCAGCATCTGCCGACCCTGCAGATCGATGTTGTCCCCCTCGTTCAGGTTGAACGTGTCGAACGTCTGGCTGGGGCCCAGATCGACGATCTGCTGCTGGCCGTCCTCGGTCTCGACGAGGGCGACGGTGTGGGTGTTCCGGCCGTTCTCGACGTTGACGTTCTTGAGCCGGAGGATCTCTCCGGTGTACATCTCGCCGCGCCCCGGGGAGCGGGGGATCGGGCTCGCCTCGAGCTTCAGATCCTGCTCGATGTCGAGCTTCTGGCCCTTCGCGTCGATCCGATCGGCGAACACCACCGCGCGGCCCCCGACGCGGCCGATGTGGCCCTCCCCCATGAGCCGGTCGCCGTTCATGATGTCGAACTCGCCGAGCGCCTCGGAGGGCCCGAGGTCGACGACCCAGCGATCGTCTCCCTTGGAGAGCAGCACGACGTCGTGCGTGACGTCGCTGTCCGCGACGGCCACCTGCTTGATGGCCTCCACGGTGCCGTCGAGCTGGATCGTCTCCTGCTGCTCCTGGCCCTGCTGGCCCTGCTGGCCCTCCGGCCGCTGCTGGCCGCCCTCGTACTGATCACGTTCCCCGAGGCGGGGCGTACGCGGTGACGGGGTCCGCCGTCCCTGCTCCTCCACCATCTCGTACGAGTCGAAGAACCAATCGTTCTCGTCGGCCTTCTGGTCATAGGTGCCGGAGAGGTTGTCCTGTTGGTAGTAGTCGGCGCCGAACCCCTTCTCGTTGCTGTAGCTGTCGTAGAACCAATCGTCCTGGAGCTGCGCGTTGTCGTAGGCGCCGCCGGCGAACATCTGCGTGCCGCGGCCCCGCTCCTGCTGATCCGTGGGCTGGTCCTGCCCTTCGACGGGCGCCGCTTGTGCCAGGCCCATCAGGGCGCACAGCGCCACCAGACTTCCGAAGCGAAATCCCATCGTCCCCTCCATGATACCCGGGCAGAGTATCGACACCGAACACTCCGCCGTGGGCCTCGTTTTTTCCCGGATCTCATCGATGGGGAGGCGATGACGGGCCTGCCCGCGTGGCGGCCCGATACGCGACCACGTGCGGGCGCGCTCAGCGACGGAGCAGGCGATCGAACGCGACGTTCACCTCGTCGGGGATGGCCCGGGCGCGGAGCGGCTCCCCCTCCACGAACACGGCCACCATCCGGGCGGTGCTGCGCGGCACCCCGTCGGGGCCGGTCACCGCGAACGAGAGCGTCAGGGACGATCGGCCGCGCACCACCTCCGTGATCGTCACGGTGAGGGACTCTCCGAGCCGCGAGGGGGCGTGGTAGTCCACCTCCCACCGCACGATGGGCGCCTTCCACGGCGAGCCCCCGAAGTAGGCGGGGACCGAGAGACCGGCGGACGCGACGAGGGCCTCGTAGGCCGCGTGGCAATGCTCCGCGACGCGGGAGAAGAACAGGATCCCCGCGGGGTCGACCTCGGCGAAGCGGACGACGTGGGTGTGGGTGAAGGGCATCGGCCCACGTATTCCGGATAGGGGGGCCCGTGCCCCGCCGCAACGTCCCCCCCGCCTCGCTCGAGCTCACCCCCGAACAGATGCGCGACATGGTGGATCGCGCCATGGACCGCATCGTGCCGTGGATCGCGTCGCTCCCCGAGCAGCCGATGCACCGGCTCGACAAGGCCCACAAGCTCGCGCGGGCGCTCCGCGAGCCGCTCCCCGAGGTCGGCGTCTCCTACAGGCGCCTGCTCGGCCAGCTCTTCGAGCGCGTCCTCCCGATGAGCCTCAACACGGCGGCGCCCGGCTACCTCGCCTACATCCCGGGCGGCGGGATCTTCCACGCCGCGGTGGCCGACCTCATCGCCGACGCGACCAACCGCTACGTCGGCATCTGGGCGGCGGCGCCGGGGCTCGTCGAGATCGAGAGCACGGTGATCCGCTGGTTCGCGGGCATGGCCGGCTACCCCCCGGAGGGCGGCGGGGTGCTGACCTCGGGCGGGTCGATCGCCAACCTCACCGCCGTCGTGACCGCGCGGCACGCGAAGCTCGGCGAGGACTTCTCGCGGGGCACGATCTACACCTCGCCGCAGGCGCACCACTCGGTTCGGAAGGCGGCGCGGATCGCGGGCTTCCCCGACGCGAACGTGCGCGAGGTGGCGGCGGACGCGGGCTTCCGCCTCCGCGTCGACGCGCTGGAGCGGGCGATCGCGGCCGATCGCGCCGAGGGGTACACCCCCGCGATGGTCGTCGCCTCCGCCGGCACGACCGCCACCGGCGCGGTCGATCCGCTCGACGCCATCGCGGACGTCTGCGCGCGCGAGGGCCTGTGGCTCCACGTCGACGCGGCCTACGGCGGCTTCTTCCTGCTCACCGAGCGGGGGCGCCAGGCACTCGCCGGCATCGAGCGCTCCGACTCGATCACGCTCGACCCGCACAAGGGCCTGTTCCTCCCCTACGGCACCGGCGGGCTCCTCGTCCGCGACCGCGAGGCGCTCCGCCGCGCCCACCAGGTCTCGGCGAGCTACCTGCCGCCCTCCCAGGTGGATCCCGACTGCTGGGACTTCGCCGACCTCGGCCCCGAGCTCTCCCGCGATCCGCGCGGGCTCCGCGTGTGGCTGCCGCTGAAGATGCACGGCGCCGGCACGTTCCGGGCGCTGCTCGACGAGAAGCTCGACCTCGCCCGAGATGCCGCCACGCGGCTCGCGCGGCTCCCCGGCGTCGAGATCGTGTCGGAGCCGACGCTCTCGCTGTTCTCGTTCCGGGTGGTGCCTCCCGGGCCCGACGATCCCGCCGCGATCGACCTCTTCGGGCGCCGCGTGCTCGCCGGCGTCAACGCGGGTCAGCGGGTGTTCCTCACCGGCGTCGAGGTCGACGGCCGTTTCCTGCTGAGAGTGTGTGTCCTGTCGTTCCGCACGCACGCTTCGCAGATCGATGCGCTCGTGGAAGACCTCGAGGCGGCCATCTCCGCCGTGTCACGGTAAGGTCACGGGTGCCCGCACCCCTGCTCCCTGCCCAGTCCGCCCCGCCCCCGACCGCGCCCCCGCTCATGCCACGTGACCAGCTCCGTGGCGTCGAGCGGCTGGCCGTGCCCCTCATGGACGGCCTCAACCGCAGCGTCGTCGCGAAGGCGGTGGCGCAGTGGATCGGCCGCGAGGTGACCGCGCGGTGGGTGCGCGCGTGCACCCGCAACCTCGTCTCGCTCGACGGCCTCGATCCCCTGCGCGGCCTCGCCCCGCCCCGGGGCGTCATCCTCGTGGCCAACCACCGCAGCTTCTTCGACATGTACGTCGTGAGCGCGTTCCTGTACGAGAGCGCGCCGTTCCTGCGGCGGATCTACTTCCCCGTGCGGTCCAACTTCTTCTACGACCGCCTCCTCGGCGTGGTCGTCAACCTCGCCATCTCCCACGGCGCCATGTGGCCCCCGGTGTTCCGCGACGACCGCCGCGGTGCCTTGAACCCCGTGGGCCTCGAACAGATCGCGCACGTGCTCACGCTGCCCGGCGCGGTGGTCGGCATCCACCCGGAGGGCACCCGTGGCAAGGGCCCCGACCCCTACACCTACCTGCCGGCGCGCCCCGGCCTCGGCGAGCTCGTGCAGAGCGTGCCCGACGACGTCGTGATCGTGCCCCTGTTCGTCATCGGGCTCAAGAACGCGTTCGGCCGCCAGGTGCTCTCGAACTTCGGCATCGGCTCCGCGGAGCCGGTGCGTGTCCGCTTCGGCGCGCCGCTCACCGTCGCGGAGGCGCGCGCGCTCGGCACCGACGCGACCGCGGTGAGCCGCGCGGTGTTCGCGCGGGTGGAGGCGCTCGGGGAGGCGGACCGGGTGTCGGCGAGGTCGTCGGGCCCCGACGAACGAGGCCCCCACCCGTGACTCGCACGAGCGGGGGCCCGGGGAGCGCGCGCGGGGCTACTCGACCAGCGCGGTCCAGTCGTCCATGGCGCTGATGGAGCAGCCGTGCTTCGCGTGGCCTTCACCGAGGTCGAGCGCGTCGATGATCTGGGCGCAGGAGCAGCCCGCGGTCGACTCGATCGTGTAGCTGCGGCCGGGGCCGCGGCCGCGCGGGGAGACGGTGTCGAACACGCCGTCGCCGTCCAAGTCGGCCCAGCGGTTGGTGCCGAGCGCGACGGTCGGGACCTCGTCGGGCAGGACGGTGTCGGGGCATGCGTCCGCGTCGCCGCAGACACCGTCGTCGTCGGCGTCGTCCTCGGCGTCGAAGGCGCAGACGTCACAAGCGTCCCCCGCGCCGTCCGCGTCGCTGTCCGCCTGGTCGGTGTTGGCGTCAACGGCGCAGTTGTCGACGTCCCCGCACACGTCGTCGCCGTCGATGTCGTTGTCGGCGTCGTAGTCGCAGTCGTCCACGTCGCCGCAGAGGTCGTCGGCGTCGGCGTCGTTCTCGACATCGTAGGGGCAGACGTCGACATCGCCGCAGATCCCGTCGGCGTCGGCGTCGTTCTGGTCGTCGTAGGGGCAGATGTCCTCGTCGCCGCAGATGGCGTCGAGGTCGGCGTCGTTCTCGCCGTCGTAGGGGCAGTCGTCCACGTCGCCACAGATCCCGTCGCCGTCGGCGTCGTTCTCCGCGTCGTAGTCGCACTCGTCGTCGCCGGCGCAGATGCCGTCGCCGTCCGCGTCGTTCTCGGGGTCGAAGTCGCAGGCGTCGACGTCGTCGCAGAAGCCGTCGTCATCGGTGTCGTCGGCGGCGTCGGCCGGGCAGGCGTCGCAGCTGTCGCCCGCGCCGTCGCCGTCCGTGTCGGCCTGGTCGGCGTTGTAGTCCGAGGCGCAGTTGTCGTCCTCGTCGCACACCGTGTCGCCGTCGCCGTCCGAGCAGACGTCGCAGGTGTTGGTCGCGTCGGCCGGACACTCGTCGCAGGCGTCGCCGATGCCGTCCCCGTCGCTGTCCGCCTGGTCGGCGTTGGGCGTGTCGATGCAGTTGTCGTCGTAGTCGTCGACGCCATCGCCGTCGGTGTCGATGCCGTCGTCCGTGACGACCTGGATGTCGGCCTCGATGATGAGGTTGATGTCGTCGTAGTCGCGGTCGCCGCCGCCGAAGAGGTCCTCGAAGCCGACGAGGAAGCTGCCGTCACCGAAGTCGGTCACCGCCGCGTGCACCTGGCCGTCGGGGTTCCGCGAGCCGGGGCCGGTGTAGTAGGTGTACCCGGTGTTCCGGACGTAGATGGAGAAGATGAGCTCGTCGCCTTCGGCGAACACGCCGAGGTCGTACTCGGTGCCGGCGGGCGTGACGTTGCCCGTGCCAAGGTACTGGAAGTCCGGGCTCGCCAGGTAGAAGTCGCTGGTGTAGCCGGCCGAGCCGCCGCAGAACGTCGCCGTGGCGGTGAAGGTCGAGCTCGTGCCCGAGTCGACCGAGATGATGCGGGCGGCCGGGAAGCTCGTTCCGCTGTAGGTCGAGCAGGTCGCGGCGTCGGCGTAGGTGGGGACGGCCCCGAGACACAGACCAATTGTGGTTGCGAGCAGGTTCTTCATGATGCCCTCCGGTCGGCGGGCGGACGATATGCGGGGTCCGGATCGGAAATGGTCGATGTCGGGGCGTCCGACCTGGAGGAATCGATGATTCTCCGCGCGTGGAAGGGCTTTTCTTCGCGGCACGGTGACACTTACATTACACTTACATCGGCCTTACGTTCGCCTTTCGGCGAGCCGGCGCAGCGCGGGTGATCCCTCGCGTATGTGTCGGTTGCACCGACACTCCTGGGGGGCGGGCGGGGGCGGTCGGGGGCGGGCGCGTCCGGCGGGGACGCCGGCCGGCGGGTTGCGGGCCGAGCGGGACCGTCCTTCCCGGACCGAGCGCGCGACCTGGCCGCTGAGGCGCGGCTGCGCGGCTGACGAGGGAGCAGGTCGAGACCTGTGACCGAGGAAGACGCGCGGCCGCGTCCAGCGGACGCGAGCGGGCGACGGGAGGGAAGGACGGTCACGCTCGCGGGGCCGGAGGCCCTCGGTCGGCGCGCGGACGCGCCGGACCGGCCGGCGGACCGGCCGCCCTCCGCCCGCCTCGCGCGGGGGGTGATCGAGGTTGGCGTGAAGGTCCGACGCTCACCGGGCGGCCGGCTCTTCCGGCCGCCGTCGCCGCCAGCGTAGTCACCCGATTTGGGAACCGGCGGCGGCGTAGCCACGTCGGCTGGGACTCAGTGGGAACAACATCAGGATGGACCACCGAATAGTGGCGCTTTGTTCGTGGCACAGGCACACAGTGTCGTCTAGTTTGGAGCCGGTTTCTCGTTCGTGAGCACTACGCCGGCGCGAAGTCCCAATCAGGAGCACTACGCCACTTGGCGCGACCCAGACACCCGCCCGCGACCCAAACGCCCGCCCGCGACCCAGACTCCCCCGCGATCGCCCCCGCCGCGCCTATGGGTCGAACTGCAAGGCCAGCCCCCGTCCGCCACCCCCGCGCGAGGGCGGCTGGAGGGCGGCGCGGGCGGCCCCGAACCCCGACGTCACCCGACGTGCGAGCGCCCGCGCCGGTCGGCCCGCCCGCAGCGGGACGACGGAGGGCGCCAGCCCGACCCCGCAAGACACCCGGCCCCGCGTCCGCGCGGGGCGCGCCCCTCCGACACCTCACCCCTTCCCGAGCAAGACCGCCCGCATGTCGATCCGCACCCCGGTGAGCGTCGGCGCGACCGGCGGCGCGGGCGGCGGCGGCGGCTCCTGGCGATCGACGAACGGCGCGACGAGCCGCTCGTAGGGGCTCTCGGCGCGGAGGAAGCCGTTGTCGCCGACCGCGGGGCGGTAGAACACGAGCCGGCGGCGCGCGCGCGAGGTCACGACGTAGAAGATGCGCAGCTCCTCGGCGAGCTCGTCGGGGAGCGCGGCGTAGGGCGACGGGAAGTGCCCCGCGACGAAGCTCGGGACGTGCACCGTGTGCCACTCGAGGCCCTTCGCCGAGTGGACGGTCGAGAGCGTGAGCGGGCGCTCCTCGGGCCGGGGCGCGGACCCGGCGCGCTCGCGGGCGTCGAGGCCGTAGTCGAGCGTGATGGCGGCGAGGAAGGTCGTGAGGGAGTCGTGGTCCTCCCCCATGCCGGCGACGGTGTCGAGGTCGCGGCGGCGGTCCGACCACTCGAGGTCGTACTTCGCCTGGAGGACCGCCTCGAAGGCGACGACCGCCGCCGCCAGCCTCGCGGAGATCGACCCGCGCCCGGCGAGCGCCGCGAGCGCCGCCACGAGCGGGGCGGGATCGGCCTTCTTGGGGAACGGCGCGCCGGTGAGCCGGGCGGCGGCCGAGGCCTCGTCGGGGGCGCCGCGCACGTGGGCGACGAGCTTCTTCGTGGCGGCGGGGCCGACCCCCGGGAGCAGCGCGAACAGCCGGCCCCACGCGGGCTCGTTGCGCGGGTTGTCGACGACGCGGGCGAGGGAGAGGAGGTCCTTGACGTGCGCGGCCTCGTCGATGCGGATGCCGCCGACGACGCGGTACGGGATGCGGGCCGCCATGAGCTCGCCCTCCAACCGCCGCGCCGCCCACATCGACCGCACGAGCACGGCCTGCTCGGCGAGCTCGACGCCCTCCTCGCGCGCGGCGAGGATGCGACGGCACACCTCCTCGGACTGGGCGCGATCGTCCGCGCACACGACGAGGGCGGGCCGATCGGCGGGCGCCACGGGACCCGCCCCGGCGGCGGCGCGCAGGGTGCGATCGAAGCGCGGCGAGAGCGCGAGATCGACCGTGTTCACGAGGTCGAGAATGGCCTGGGTGGAGCGGTAGTTGATCTCGAGCGGCAGCACCCGCGCGGAGGGCCAGCGCTCGCGGAAGTGGAGCATCGTGGCCGGGGCCGCGCCGCGGAAGCCGTAGATGGCCTGCGCGGGATCGCCCACGACCATCATGTTGGGGCCCACCGACGCCGCGCCCGCGGCCGCCGTCCCCTCCCCCGGCGGCCCGCCGAGCCCGTAGACGATCTCGAGCTGGAGCGCGTTGGAGTCCTGGTGCTCGTCGACGAGCACGTAGGGCCACCGCGTGCGCAGCCAGCCGCCGACCTCGGGGTTGGCGAGCGCGTGGGCGAGGTAGACGAGCAGATCGTCGTAGTCGAGCAGCCCGCGGTCGAGCTTCCAGGCGGTGTAGGCCTGGCCGACGGCCTCGAACCAGGGCGCCTGCGCGAGGTAGTTCGGCGCGCGACGGAGCAGCGCTGCGTCGAGTGTGCAGCGGGTGTTGGCCCGGAGCGAGAGCACCGCGGCGACGGTCGAGGCGCGGGGCGAGCGGCCCTGCTCCGGGTAGGGCGCCTCGGCGATGCAGGCGGACACGGCCTGCTCGACGTCCTCGGGGTCGAGGATGGTGAACTCGGCGGGGAGGCCGAACACCGCGTGCAGCTCGCGGAGCACCGCGTTGGCGACCGAGTGGAAGGTGCCGCCGGTCACGTCGCGGGCCTCGGGGGCGAGCGCGCGCGCCTTCGCCAACATGCTGGTGGCGGCGGCGCGGGTGAACGTCAGGAGCAGGATGGACGCGGGCGGAACGCCGCGCCGGATCATCCACGCGACACGACGCACGAGCGTCGTGGTCTTGCCCGACCCCGCGCCCGCCACGACGAGGACCGGGCCCGCGAGCGCGGTCACGACCGCGCGCTGCTCGTCGTTCAGATCGTGGAGGAGCTCGGCCGGGTCGACGTGCACGTCCGGCTCCTAACCGTGGGGCGGGGAGCGCGGCACGATTCCGGGGTCATCCGGAGTATCCTGCGGCGCATGCTCGTCCTTCTCCCCCTCCTCGTCGCCTGCCAGGGGACCACGCCCGCGCCCGCGGAGGCGCCGCCCGACGGCGCCTGCGTCGGGCTGGGGACCTACACCGACGAGGTGACGGGCTCCGGGTATTGGACGACCGAGCGGGTGAACGCCGCCGGCGATCCGGTCTTGTACCAGGGGTGGGACGACCGGTGGCGCAGCCAGTCGTTGGGGCGGTTCCTCTACGAATACGACGCGGAGGGGCTCCTGGTGACGCAACGACTGGACCAGGACGGGGACGATGTCGACGACGTCCGGGAGGCCTGGCAGCGCGGAGAGCAGGGGGAGATCCTCGTGTACGACCGGACATGGGTCGACGACGACGGGGAATGGCAGAACCAATATCACTACACGTACGCCTACGAGGACGGCCTGCTCTCGAGGGTGGAGGGCTACGGGTCCGACGGGTCGCTGATCGCGTCGTTCAGCTATTCCTACGAGGACGAGCGCCTCGTTCGTCGGGATTCGGTCACGACCTACGAAGGGGATGCGGTCACGACGTGGTCCTATCCATCCCCAGCGCCATCGCTCGATAGCATCGAACAGCGGGGCCTCGGCGAGGAGTGGGGCGACTACACGATCGAGCGCCGCCACGACGAATTGGATCGGCTCGTCTGGGCGGAGTCGACCTACCCCGCGCGAGGGTTGCACGCGGTGATCACCTCGACCTGGGAGGAGGATCGGCCGCTGCTCGAGGAGACCGACTTCGACACCGGGCTCGTCCTGGAGCAATGGTCCTACGACGACCGTGGCCTCCCCCTCGAACGCCGCTCCGAGCGGGACGATGGGTACGACGGAATCATCGAACGTTCGAACCACGACATTTGGGAGTGGACGTGTCCCTGACGGCCCCGCGCTGCGCGCTCCTCCTGTTCTCCGTCGGCTGCGCCTGTGAGCTCCCCCCGATCGAGGGGGGCAGCGAGCGCACGCGCGCCAACATGGAGGCCGCGTTCGAAGCGTTCATGGTGGCGGTCCCCGAGGGGGCGGTCTGTCTCTCGCGCCTCCAGGTGGACGAGGTCCCTGGTGGCGCAACGGGCGGCTACTCCCGGAAGGCTGACGCGATCCGCATCGAGGAGCGCATCGATCTCCCCGATCATTGGCGAGACCGGGAGGAGTGGGCCACGACGACCCACGAGGCCTGCCACGCCGCCGACGACGACCTCGGCATCGAGGCCGAGGCCCGATCGGAGTGGAATTTCGAGACCGACCACTACGAGGACTCCGAGATCCCCCGCGAGGCCTTCGCCTACACCTGCCAACTCGGCGCAGAGACCATCCAACTCCTCGGCGAATCCTGCCCCGAGGACACCCCCGGCGCCGAAGCCTTCGCCTTCGTCCTCGAACACGTCTACACCCGCCCCTTCCCCGGCGTGGTGACCGTCGATCACCTGCGCTGGGAGCCCGTCGCCTCGACCCCGTTCCCCGGCGCCGCGGAGATCGGCATCGCGGTGACCGGTGCCCTCGACGACACCCTCCGCATCGCGCTCCTCGACGGCTCGTTCATCCGCTACGTCTCCCGCACCACCGGGGAGCCCCGCGCGCTCACCGCCCACCCCCCGCTCACCGAGGCGGCGCCCGAACACCTCGGCAGCCACGGCCTCGTCGACGTCATGGGGTGGGCCACCGACGGGGACGCCGAGCTCCTGGCGGTGGAGGCCGTGGCCCCCAACGGCGGCGTCGCCCGGCGCCTCCTCTACCGGGACGCCGATGGCATCGGCCGCCTCGGCTGCCCGCGCCCCCAGGAGACCGTGTTCGTCGCCGACGGCAGGCTGTGGTCGGCGTACGCGGACGGTGACGACGTCGAGTGGGGGGTCTGGCAGGCGGAGTGATGCTCCGTCGGACAGCCCCCCGGCTCACGTGCAGAACCGGCCCAGTACCAGCGGCGCCGAGTCGAGGGCCTGCTGAAGGCGGCGGCCGCCGAAGGCACCCCTGACGGACAGGTCCCCGCTCGACGTCCGCCCGCGTGATCCGACGCTGTTCTCGGCCGAGGGACGCCCGAGCCAGACTCGGGCGCGCCTGCATCGTCGCAACGTCGTCGTTCCTGCCCGACCGCCATGCCTCCACCTCGGTGCGCAGCGTGTCCATGTCCCCGATGCGGGCGGCCT
>JAKFCH010000131.1:0-5368 GCA_036676765.1 Deltaproteobacteria bacterium | reverse complement strand
GGGGACGGGCGGCGCCCTTTGGACGCCCGGGCGCGGGGGGATCGGAGTCGGATATCGGAATCGGAATCGTGTATCGATATCGATATCGATATCGGAGTCGATATCGAGGTCGATGTCGGCAGGGTCGATATCGGCGGCACCGGGCGGGCGCGAACCAACTCGATGAGGTGTCGATACTTGGGCGAGTTGGTTCGCACGGGGGGCCGGTTGGGCGGCTCATTCGCGAACCAACTCGATGAAGTGTCGACACTTGGGCGGGATGGTTCGCACCCGAGCCGGGTTTGGCGGCTAAATCGCGAACCAACTCCATGAAGTGTCGACACTTGGGCGAGATGGTTCGCGCCGGGGGCTGGTTGGGCGCCGTTCGCACCGGGGCCCGGCCGCCCCGCGGCCAGCAAGGCGGGGTCATCCCGGATGACCGGGCCTCCCCGGCCGCCCCGCGGCCAGCCACACACCCCCGCGCGAGGGCGACGGGAGGGCGGCGCGGGCGCGTCGGTGGATAGGCCGTAGGCCGCGGGGACGCCCACGGCCCGCGTCGGTCGGCCCGCGCGCGGCGGGACGACGGAGGGCGCATGCCCGACCCCGGACGGCGCCCGGCCCCGCGTCTTCGCGGGGGCGCGCCCGTCGGCGATCCCGGCTGGATAGAAGGACCCATGCGCCTCCTCCACACGATGATCCGCGTGCGCGACCTCGACGCGGCCCTGACGTTCTACACCGAGCACCTCGGGATGCGGCTCCTCCGCAAGAACGACTACCCGGGCGGGCGGTTCACCCTGGCGTTCGTCGGCTACGAGGACGAGGCCACGGGCGCCGTGATCGAGCTGACACACAATTGGGACCAGGCCGAGCCGTACACCCTGGGGGACGCGTGGGGCCACATCGCCATCGGCGTGGCCGACATCCACGCGATGTGCGCGCGCCTCGCGGCCGCGGGGGTGCCGGTGCCGAGGCCGCCGGGGCCGATGAAGCACGGGGGCACGGTCATCGCGTTCGTCGAGGACCCGGACGGGCACCGGGTGGAGCTCATCGAGCGGAAGTAGGCGGAACGAAAGCGCCCGCGGCCCGGCCTCGGGTATGCTCCGCGGATGACCTGCGTTTCCCGCCGCTTCGCCACGGTCGTCGTCGCCCTCGTCTGCGCGTCCTGCGGCCCCGCGCCGTCGGTCGAGGCGCCGGAGCCGCCCCCGAGCGTGCGCGTGGAGCCGTCCGGGAGCAATTGCGGGCACGTGTTCGAGGACGGCTGCGCCCTGGACGCCGACCTCACGACGGTCTTCGAACCCGCCGGGCGCGGCTCGGTCCACGGCGCGATCTTCTACGCCCAGAACAGCTCCGAGACCTACCTCGTCGTCACGTCGGGCGTGTTGACGAGCGCCGGCACGCTCGCGATCACCGTGCCCGCCGGCGACGTCGCGATCCGCTTCCACGTCCCCTCCTGCAACGACAGCTGCACCGTCGTCGGCCAGTCGGGCACGATCACGCTCGCCGGCGAGGTCTCCCCGTGCGGCGAGGACACCGCGGCCGACTGCCTCACGGGAACGGTCGCCGTCACCTTCGACGACGTGCGCTTCGAGGACGGGTCCACCCTGGACGAGGCCACGTTCACCGCCACCTACCAGTGAACCGCGGCGGGGCGCGGATTCACCGGCGCCCGGGGGCCGCATCTCGGCCTCCGCCGCGCTAAAGCGCCCGGCATGCGGTTCACACGGCGGCGGGTCCTGGTCGGCGGTGCGTCCTTCGGGGCGCTCTCGCTCGTGGGTGGTTGTAGCGACGGCGGGGGCCCGGTCGACACCGGCACCCGTGACACCGCAGGGGGCGCGCCCGTCCGTAGCGCCGAGCCCGCGCCGTGGGTAGCCCCGGGCACCGAGGACGCCGAGGCCTTCGCGTGGGGCGTGCAGGTGGGTGACGCGACGCCGTCGACCGCCCTCGTGTCCGTGCGCACGCCCGAGCTCACGGTGTCCGTCGTGCTCGCCGTGGCCGACGGCGGCGGGTGGACGGAGATCGACCGGCTCGACGGCCTCGTCACCGACGAGGAGGTCGCCCAGGTGCGCTTCGAGGGGCTCGTGGCCGACACCGCCTACTCGGTGGCGGTCTACGCGGCGGACGGCACGCGGCGCTCCCCGGTCGGGCGCTTCCGCACCGCGCTCGCCGCCGACGGCCTGCGCGTGGTCACCTTCGGCGCGACCTCGTGCCTCGGTGGCAACGCCCCCTGGCCGAGCCTCTCGTTCGCCGCCGCCGAGCAACTCGACTTCTTCGCCCTCCTCGGGGACACGATCTACGCCGACTACGAGCCCGACCCCTTCGACTACGAGCTGAAGTGGTCCACCGCGCTGTCCACCGAGGGCATGCGCGCGCTCACGGCGAGCACGAGCCTCGTCGCCACGTGGGACGATCACGAGGTCGGGAACAACTGGAGCTTCGAGACCGAGGGGATGGAGGCGCGCTACGTCGAGGGGCTCGCGGCGTTCCGGCGTGCCCTGCCTCACGACGTTGGCACCCAGGGCACCGGCATCTGGCGCCGCCTCTCGTGGGGCGCCACGCTCGACGTGTTCGCGCTCGACTGCCGCGGGGAGCGTCGCGACGGGCGCTACATGTCGGTCGAGCAGATGGAGTGGCTGAAGGCCTCGCTCGCCGCGAGCACGGCGCGCTTCAAGATCGTGCTCAACAGCGTGCCGATCACCGATCTGTTCGCCATCATCGGCTCTGTCCAGGAGTCGGACCGTTGGACCGGCTTCCCCACCGAGCGGGCCGAGATCCTCGACCACATCCGCGACAACGCCATCGGCGGCGTGGTCTGGATCACCGGGGATGTCCACTACGCCCAGGTCGGGCACGTCGATCCGGTCGGTGGCAACGCCGCGGACCAGTGGGAGGTGCTGGTCGGGCCGGGCGGGAGCCGCCTCAACGCGATCGTCGAGGCGTTCGTCGGCAGCGAGCAGTACCCCATCGTGTTCGCGAAGTGGAACTGGACCCGCTTCACGTGCGACCCGGTCGCCGGCACCGTCGACGTCGCCTACGTCGGGGACGACGGCGCGGAGATCGCGGCGATCACGCTGTCGGTGTGACCCTCCCGCGTAGAGGAGCGGCCCCGGGGCGTACTCACGCGCCCTTGCGTCGCCGCGGCTTGACCGAGAGGTACTGGTTCGCCCAGGGCTGGTCGTCGTGGCCGTACTGCTCCGCGGCGTGCTGCGTGAAGTAGGGGTCGGCGAGGTGGCCGCGGGCGATGACACACAAATCAGCCTTGCGGGAAGCGAGGATGGTGTTGCACTGGTCGGCGTTCTGGATGTTGCCGACGGTCATCGTCGGCACACCCGCCTCGTTGCGGATCTGGTCGGCGAACGGGAGCTGGAACATGCGCCCGTAGACCGGCTTCTGCCAGGGCACGACGCCGCCGCCGGAGCAGTCGACGATGTCGACGCCGTGGGCGGCGAACGCCTGGGCGATCGCCACCCGATCGGCGTCGGTGAGGCCGCCGGGGGCCCACTCGGTGACGGAGAGGCGCACGGAGAGCGGCTTGTCCGCCGGCCACACCGCGCGCACCACGCTGATGACCTCGAGCGGGAAGCGGAGGCGCCCCTCGAGATCCCCGCCGTAGCGGTCGGTGCGGTGGTTGGTGAGCGCGCTGATGAACGTCGAGAGCAGGTAGCCGTGCGCCATGTGGAGCTCGAGCCAGTCGAAGCCGGCCTCGTGTGCCATCCGCGCCGACGTGGCGAACTGCCCGCGCAGGTGCGCGAGATCGGCCTCGGTGAGCGCGCGCGGGGTCTGGCTCGCGGCGTCGTAGGCCTCCGCCGAGGGGCCCACGATCGGCCAGGCCTCGCCCTCGGGGAGCGGCGACCCCGCCGCCTCCCACGGCACCCGACACGCCGCCTTGCGCCCGGCGTGGCCGATCTGCATGCCGATCTTCGCGGCCGAGTGGGTGTGGACGAAGTCGACCACCCTCCGCCACGCGGGCAGGTGCTCCGGGTTGTAGAGCCCCGTACACCCCGGTGAGATGCGGCCCTCCGGGTTGACCGCCGTCGCCTCGCACATCACCAGGCCGGCGCCGCCGACGGCCCGGCTGCCGAGGTGGACGAGGTGCCAATCGTTGGGCGTGCCATCCACCGCGGAGTACTGACACATCGGCGAGACCACGATCCGGTTTGGGAGCGTGACGCCGCGCAGCGTGTAGGGGGTGAACACCGGCACGGGCCCCTGGCTGTCGTGCTCGGCGCGCCACTCGGCCGCGACGCGGGCGACCAGCGCGGGATCGCGCTTCGCCAGCTCGTCCCAGGTGATGCGCTTGCTCCGCGTCAGGAGCGAGAACGCGAACGGCACCGGCGCGAGATCGCGGTAGCGCGCGGTGTTCTCGAACCATTCGAGGCTCGTCTGCGCGCTCGCCTGGAGCCGCTCCACCTCGGGGCGACGCTCGGCCTCGTAGGCCGCGAGCACCTCGGCCACCGGCGCGCCGTCGAGGCGGTCGAACGTGGCGGCGAGCACGATGGCGTCCTCCATCGCGAGCTTGGTGCCCGAGCCGATGGAGAAGTGGGCGGTGTGACACGCATCGCCCATCAACACCACGTTGTCCTTCACCCAACGCTTGTTGCGGATGGTGGGGAACGTGCGCCAGCTCGACTTGTTCGCGAGCAGCCGCGCGCCGTCGAGCTCCGCCGCGAACAATCGCTCGAAGTAGGCGATGGTGGCGGCCTCGTCGGCGTCATCGAGCCCGGCGCTGCGCCACACCTCCTCGCGGCACTCCACGATGAAGGTGCTGGTGTCGTCGTCGAAGGGGTAGGCGTGGACCTGGAAGAGCCCCGCCCCCTCTGCGAATTGCTGCTCCTGGAAGTAGAACGTGAACGCGTCCAGCCGCTTGCGCATGCCGAGCCACGCGAACTTGCACCGTCGCATGTCCAGGGTCGGCTCGAAGTGCTCGGCGTTCTGGGTCCGGATGCGGCTGTTGACCCCGTCGGCGACCAGCACGAGGTCGGCATCGCCGAGGTGCAGGCGCTCGAGATCGGCGAGATCCGCCACCTCGACCTCGTGGCGCACCTCGACCCCCAGCTCCACCGCGCGCGCTTCGAGCAGCTCGAGCAGCTTCACCCGCGCGAACCCGCAGAAGCCGTGGCCGGTCGACCGCACCACCTCGCCCTTCCAGTGGATGTCGATGTCGGTCCACCACGCGAACGCCGCGCGGATCGCCGCGAGCGAGACCGGATCGGCCTGCTCGAAGATGCCGAGCGTCTGGTCGGAGAAGACGACGCCCCACCCGAACGTCTCCCCGGCGCGGTTGCGCTCGAGGATCGTCACCTGGTGGCGGGCGTCCTGGAGCTTCATCAGCAGGCCGAAGTAGAGGCCTGCGGGGCCTCCGCCGACGATGGCGATCTTCACGGTGGCGACC
>JAKFCH010000130.1:0-8771 GCA_036676765.1 Deltaproteobacteria bacterium | reverse complement strand
CACCCACACCCCTACGACGCAGCGGTCGCCCGCCCGCCTCCGCGCGCTCCGCAACCGCAAAACGGCAAAGGCCGCACCGAACCATGGTTCGATGCGGCCTTGCTTTACCTAAGTGGTGGAGCGCAGCGGAGTTGAACCGCTGACCCCCAGAATGCCATTCTGATGCTCTCCCAACTGAGCTAGCGCCCCCGAAGGTGAAACCCTATTATCGTGTCCCCGCGGGCCCGCAAGGGCGGCGACACGATCTTCTTTCCACGTCGCCGCATGGCGATGGTCAGCCGCTCGCGGACCCTCCGCCTTCTTCGCCGGTCCCCTCCGAGTCGGGGTCACCGCCGACGGCACGCACGGCGTCCTCCGCCTCGAGCAGGCGGGCCTCCAGCTCGCGGATGCGCTCCACGCCGCGGCGGAGCCCGGGGTGGTCGAGCTCCCCGCCCTCGAGCAGCAGCCGCGCCTCCTTGCCGAGCTTCTGGTACATGCGGTCGCGGTCGCCGCGGAGCTGGCGCAGGGTCAGGCGTTCGCGGCCCTTCCGGGCGGCCTTCTCCACCTCGATGCGCCCGCGGCGCCAGAGCTTGCCCGCGAGCTCGGCGAGCATCTCCGCGAGCGGCTCGTCGCTCACGAGCCGGCGCTCGGACGGGCGAGACCCGTCGGTAGCCCCCCCGTTCTCCGTCGCGTCCACAGCCTCCACCGATCCGGCACCCGGCGCTCCGCCCGCTCCATCTCCACGCTCCGACACGCGACCTCCACCGATCGGACCCTGCTATCTCGCCCAGCCCGGTGGGAGGTGGATAGGGGGACCGCCAATCGGGAAGCTCCATGATCCTCGTCACCGGTGGCACGGGCCGCCTGGGCAACCAGATCGTCCGCGTCCTGCGGTCGGTCGGGCTCGACGTGCGCTGCCTCGTCCGCAAGGGCAGCGAGTACTTCTGGCTCAACGACACGGGCGCCAGCTACTTCTTCGGTGACCTGCGCGATCCCGAGAGCCTCTCGCGCGCGCTGCGTGACGTCAGGTACGTCATCGCCGCGGCCGGCGTGCGCGTCGAGAAGACCGACAACAACCACAAGAACGTCACCGCCGACGGCAACATCGCCCTCTTCGACGCGGCGAAGGCGCGCAACGTCGAGCACGTCGTGTTCGTGAGCTGCGCCGGCGCGGCCGACCCGGGTGACGTGCCCGCCCTCACCGGCAAGCGCGCCGCGGAGGACCACCTCGTCGCCTCCGGCCTCTCCCACACGATCCTGCGGCCCGGCCTGTTCGCGGCGAACTTCGCCGACCTCGCCCGGCGGGCGGAGACCAACGGCGCGATCTTCCTCCCCGGGCGCGCCGACGCGATGATCTCGCCGCTGCACGGCCGCGATCTCGCGCTCATGTGCACCGCCGCCCTCGACCTCCCCTCCGTTCGCAACCAGGTGATCGACGTGGGCGGGCCCGAGGCCATGACCATCGAGGCCGCCTGGAAGACGATGGCGGAGGTCGCCCGGGTCCCCGCCGACGCGTGGAAGGTGCCGCCCGCCGTGCTCCGGGGCCTCGTCCCGCTCGCGCGCCCGTTCGGGCGCCGCTGGCAGAACCACCTCCGCGCGCTCGACGCGTGGTACTCGCGCGACAGCGCGGTCGACGGCGCCGAGATGGCCACGCGCTTCGGCATCCCGCTCACGCCCTACCGGGAGGCGTGCGCCGCCGCCTGGGCCGACCGCCACCCCGGCGAGGACCCGGTCGCGCGCGAGGAGAAGGTCGTGCATCGGCAGTTCGTGGCCACCATCTACGAGCCCGGCACGATCAAGTACGAGAAGCTCCCCGAAGGCCCGCCGCCCCGTCGCGACTGACGCCGCACGCCGCGCGGGGCCCGCACGGTCACCCGCTCGACCGTGTGACGATTCCGTGTCGACGCGCGTCGCGTGGCGGACAGGCGGGAGCCGCTGAGGTAGGGTGCCGCCCTGCGGAGCGCCCATGCCGTCGTGGTTCGAGAAGATCCTGCCGATCGTCATCCTGCTCGCCGTCGTGCTGCTCGTCGTGGCCCGCCTCCCGAAGCAGGAGCTCGGTCACACGGATCTGTTCAAGCGCCGCCGGGTGATGAACTGGCTGCCCGTGGGGCTCGCCTACGCCTTCATGTACATGGCGAGGTACAACCTCACCGCCTACAAGAACGCCGTCGGCATGAGCAACGCCGACTACGGCACGATCGACGAGTGGGGGTCGATCACCTACGGGCTCGCATTCCTGCTCAACGGGCCGCTCGCCGACCGCTTCGGCGGCCGCGCCACGATGATCGTCGGCATGTTCGGCTCCGCGTTGATGAACGTCTACATGGGCGTCCTCGCGATGGACGGCTGGCAGGACGGCGAGGGGCGCACGTTCGCCCTCGCCTACGCCGCGAACATGTACTTCCAGAGCTTCGGCGCGGTCTCGATCGTGAAGGTGAACGCCTCGTGGTTCCACCTCCGCGAGCGCGGCACCTTCGGCGGGATCTTCGGCATCCTCATCAGCCTCGGGCTCTACTTCGCCTACGACTGGACCCGGATGATCGCGCAGGTCGGCGGCGTGGAGGCCCCCAAGGGGCTGCCCCGGCTCGATCCCGCCGTCGCGGCCGATCACTGGGTCTTCTGGGTGCCGGCCGCCATCCTGCTCGTGATGCTGGGCGCCGTCGTGACGATGGTGCGGGACACCCCCGGCCAGACCGGCCACGCCGACTTCGACACGGGGGATGCCGGCTCGGGGGACACCGGTCCCTCGAAGGGCGTGTTCCACCTAGTCAAGCTCATGCTGACCAACCCCGTGATCCTCACCATCACCGCCATCGAGTTCTGCAGCGGCTTCCTCCGCAACGCGGTCATGAAGTGGCACCCCGTCTACGCCAAGGCGCTCGACCAGGGAGACTCGTTCGTCGCCTCCAACTGGGGCATGCTCCTCTGCTGCGCGGGCATCATGGGCGGCGTGTTCGCCGGCACGATCAGCGACGCGCTCTTCCAGTCGCGCCGCGGCCCGGTCGCCGCGATCCTCTACGGCGGCATGGTGCTCGGCTCGGGCGGGCTCTTCTTCCTCCTCGGGAACCCGCTCCTCGGCTGGCTCGTCATCTTCATGTCGCTCTGCATCATCGGCGTCCACGGCATGCTCTCGGGCACCGCGTCGATGGACTTCGGCGGCAAGAAGAACGTCGGCATCGTGGTCGGCATCATCGACGGCTTCGTGTACCTGGGCACCGCCCTGCAGGCGTCCGTGCTCAAGCGGGTCCTCCCCGACGGCGAGGCCGCGGCCGTGGCCGACAACTGGGTGACCTGGCCCGCCGCCATGCTCCCCGTCGCGTTCATCGGGCTCTTCCTCTCGCTGCGCGTGTGGAACGCCCGCGCGCAGAGGACACAGCCGAAGGTGCCCGAGGTAGCGGCCAGCGCGTAGCAGGGGGGCTCGCGCGCCCACGCTTCGAGTGAGCGACCGCGACGACCGCCTCCGCGCCTACGCCGGCGCCTCGATCCCCGCGAGGTGACGCTGCAGCCACGCGACGGCGAGCCGCGACACCTCCTCGAGCGCGCCGGGCTCCTCGAACAGGTGGGTCGCGCCCGGCACCACCGCCAGGGCCGAGGTCGACTTGAGCGCCCGCAACGCGCTCCGATTGAGGTCGAGCACCGGCGCGTCGCGACCGCCGACGATGAGGAGCACGGGCGCTCGCACCCGGAGGAGCGCGTCGCCGCCGAGGTCCGGTCGCCCCCCGCGCGACACGACCACCCGCACCTGCTCGGGGCGCTCGGCCGCCGCGATGAGGGCGGCGGCCGAGCCCGTGCTCGCCCCGAACAGCGCGATCGGGAGTACGCCGAGGTCGGGGTGGTGGCTCGCGGCGTCGATGACGCCGATGAGGCGCCGGGTGAGCAGGTCGATGTCGAACCGGAGCCGCCCGGTCAGCACGTCCGTGGCCTCCTCCGACGGCGTGAGCAGGTCGAACAGCACCGTCGCGAACCCCGCGTCGGCCAGCGCGTTGGCGACGGCGCGGTTGCGCGTGCTGCGCCGGCTCGACCCGCTGCCGTGCGCGAACAGGACGACGCCCCGCGCGTCGCCGGGCACCGTCACGTCGGCCTCGAGCGACACGTTGCCGACGCGGAAGCTCATCGACCGGGCCGAGGGCGGCTCGGGCACCGCGGGCCCCGGCCCGCCCACGGGTCCGGCGGCGGTGGGCGTGGTCGCGAGCGGACCCTGCGCCGCCGGGGCCGGCCCGGGGTTCTCCGCCACCACGGCGTGCCGCGCCGCGTACTCCCGCCGGGCCGCGTCGAGCCAGGCGATCACGTCCTCGTCGACGAGCTGGTGGAAGTCCTCGTACCACTCGCCGATGGCGTGGAACCACGACGGCGTCTCGAG
This sequence comes from Deltaproteobacteria bacterium, assembly GCA_036676765.1. Lineage (GTDB taxonomy): Bacteria > Myxococcota_A > UBA796 > UBA796 > SXON01 > CAJBVW01. Next base: position 4,432 of record JAKFCH010000130.1, on the reverse strand, counting down.
GCACACGACCTCGTCCGCCTCCGCTTCGAGCGCCATGCGCGCGTCGCGGGCGCTGACCGGCGTGGCGAGGACGAGCCGCGCGGGGCCGCGCTGGCGGAGGTCCCGGAGCGCCGCGCGCGCGGTGCCGCCGGTGGCGATGCCGTCGTCGACGAGGACGACCACCTTGCCCCGCACGTCGGGCAGCGGCCGTCCGCCGCGGTACCGTTCGCCGCGGCGCCGGAGCTCGGCCTCCTCCCGCTCGATCACGCGGTTGAGCTGGCCGGGCGTCGCCCCCACCAGCCGCACGATCGCGGAGTCCAGGACCCGCACGCCCCCCTCGGTGATCGCGCCCATGCCGAGCTCGGGGTGCATGGGCGCCCCGAGCTTGCGCACCAGGAACACGTCCATCGGCGCGTCCAGCACCCGGGCCACGGGGTACGCCACGGGCACCCCTCCCCGCGGGAGCGCCAGCACCACGACCGGCTGGCCACGGTAATCCTTGAGCGCCTCGGCGAGCAGCCTCCCCGCGTCCTCGCGGTCGCGAAACACCCTTTCCTCGGTACGACCCGGCACACACCCCCCTCTTGCGCCGCTCCGGCTTCACGCACGGATCGTCGCCCCCTCCATCGAGCGTGCACACCGGCCCGGGGAGCGGGTGTCTCCAGGCGTCGCGGAGCCACGCCGCGGGGCCCCGAACGTGTCGGGATGGCTAGCTTGGAATCACGCCGGTCGCGGCAAGGGGGCTCGATGAATGCAGGGAACATCTGTACCCACACCGTTTCGGTGATCGAGGGCAGCACCTCGGTGATGGACGCCGCGCGGCGCATGCGCACCGATCACGTGGGGGATCTGGTGGTGGTCGAAGACCGCGCCGGGCGGCTCGTGCCGGTCGGCATCCTCACCGACCGGGACATCGTCGTGGGCCTCGTGGCGCACGGTCTCGAGGGCCTCGACCGGCTGCTCGTGAACGATGTCCTCGTCCGGCCGCTGATCACCGCCCGCTTCGACGAGGACTCCATGCTCGTCGCGAAGCGCATGCGCGACAACAACATCCGCCGGCTGCCCGTGATCGACCACAACGGCGAGCTCGTCGGCATCCTGTCGGTGGACGACCTCATCGGTGCGCTCCACGCCGAGCTGGAGCAGCTCGCCAAGCTCGTGAGCCACCAGCACAAGCTCGAGGGGGCGCTCCGGCCCTGATCCTCCCGAGACTTCGATCCTTCCGGGACTTCGCGGAGAGCTACACCAGCGACGGTAGCCGCGCCGGCAGGCGGAGGCACCCCGCCTCGATCTCGGCGTGCGTGCCGAGCTCCCGGCACAACGACGCGAGGCGGATGAGCGCCCGTTCGCGCTCGACCCCCTCGGCGGGCAGCGCGCGCATGCCGCGGATCCGCGTCGGGTGCACCTCGACCGACTCGATGCCGCCGCGCTGCGCCCGCACCAGGAACACGCCCCCGATGTCGTTCCGGACCTGTGGATCCGCGACGTAGTCGTCCACGAGATCGCCCGTGTCGTAGAGCACCGGCCGGCCATGCACCCACTCCACCCCCTGCACCACGTGGGCGCCGTGGCCCCACACGACGTCCGCCCCCGCCTCGACCAGCGCGCGCGCGAACGACCGGAGCTTGTGCTCGGGTCGCACATGAAGGTTCGTCCCCCAATGTACCGACACGATTAGTAAATCCGCCGTACTGCGCTCGGCGAGGATCGCGGCGCGCGCGCGCGCGAGGCCCGGCCCGTCGATGGACAGGTAGCGGATGCCGGGGGTCGACGGCCCCGCCGCCCACGCCGCGGGGTGGACGGTGAACGCGAGCGTCGAGACCCGCCAGCCACGCCGCACCAGGCGGATGGGCGCCTCCGCCGCGGCGAGGTTCTCGCCCGCCCCGGCGTGGGCGATCCCGGCCTCGTCGAGGGCGGCCACGGTGTCGCGCAGGCCGACATTGCCGTAGTCGCACAGGTGGTTGTTCGCGAGGCTCACCCCGTCGAGGCCGGCGCGGCGCAGCACCTCCACGTGCGAGGGCTCGGCCCGCGCGTAGAACCGGTTGCCCGCGGTCTCCTCGGGGCGGATGGCCCGCCCGGTGTAGACGCACGCGAGGTCGGCGAAGGTGAGATCGGCGCGCCCGAGGAGCGGCACCACGGCGACGAGCGGGTGGTCGAGCCCATACACCTCGACCGCGCGGGCCACGCCGCGGCCGACCATCACATCCCCCGTGAGCCCCACCGTGAGCGGCGCAGCCCCGCCCGCGAGTCCCTCTCTGCCCATGGCGCTGCCCTCCCCCTGGACATGCACACCACGCCGCGAGCTCCTACGGACGGAGCGTCACTTCACGCGAACCGCGCGCAGGTCACCCGGGTCGACGAGAACGCCGCTCTTGCGGGCGTACTCCACCGCGGCGTCGTAGTCGGTCTGGCCGGTCACCTTGAGGTTGCGCGGGCGCACGCCGATGTGCCGCTCCCACTGCTCGGTGATGTAGGAATTGGTGGCGACGGTGTAGGTCCGGTCGCGGTCGAGCGGGCTCGCCCCCACCTTCACGTCGAGCAGCTCGGGGGCGCCGTTGCGCACCCGCCAGGTCCACGTCACCCCGGAGAGGGGCAGGAAGCCGCGCTTCTCGTCGCTCTCCGCGATGGCGTTCTTGAGCACGATGTCCTGGAGCTCGGCGCCGCTGATCTCGAAGGTCTGGAGCTCGTTCCCGAACGGGAAGCAGTTGAACAGCGTGCCGCGCGTGACCTTGCCGGGCAGGATGTCGGAGCGCAGCCCGCCGCCGTTGTACATGCCCACGTCGGTGCCCGCGGCCTCCCGCAGTGCGTCGGTGATCCAGCGGCCGAGCGGGCTCTCGTGGTGGTAGTCGCGGTCCAGGAGCGCGGGGGCGTCGGCGAGCTCCTCTCCGAAGACCACGTCGAGCTCCTTCTCGTAGGCGGCGGTGAGCTCGGTGATCTCCGGCGAGGGTTCGCCGGGGATGGTCTCGGGGAGGAGGTCCCGCAGCTCGTAGCGGAGCTTCACGATGCGATCGTCGCTCACGACGAGATCGACCACGCCGAGCGAGCGGCAGTAGCTCCCGGCCTGCACGATCCAGGTCTCGCCGACGCGCGAGGCCTCCTTCATCGGGGTGTGCGAGTGGCCGCCGACGATGAGGTCGATCCCCGGGACCGACCGCGCGAGGCGCTCGTCCGAGTCGAGCCCGATGTGGGAGAGGACGACGATCACGTCGGTGAGCGGATCGAGCAGCGCCACCTCGGCGCGCACGGCGTCCTCGACGTCGAGGAGGGTGAGGCGGGCGAAGTCGGCGCGGCTCATGAGCCCGCCGAGCTGCTCGGTGGTGGCGCCGATGACGCCCACCTTCAGGCCGCTGCGCTCGAACACGTGGCTGAACTGTTGCTTCGGCAGGAGCGGCGAGACGCCGTCGGAGGCCCGGAGGTTGGCCGAGAGCGTGACGATGTCGAAGTTCTCGGTGTAGGCCCGGAGGTTGTCGAGGCCCTTGTCGAACTCGTGGTTCCCGACCGCCCAGGCGTCGTACCCGACGGTCTCGAAGAAGTCGTGCATGGCGCCGCCGCGGCTCCCGTCCACCACGAGGTCGGTGAGCGGGGTGCCGGTGAGCTGGTCGCCGCCGTCGAAGAGGAGGACGCTCTTGCGGGGGCGGGTGGCGCGGAGGTGGTCGACCTCGGCGTCGAGCCGCGCCCAACCGCCGATGGGGGCGCGGCCCTCGATCCACTCGGCGGGCTCGGGGAGGAAGTGCCCGTGGATGTCGTTGGTGTGGAGCAGCGTGAGCTGCCCGTCCGCCTCGGGGAGGCCCACCTCGGCCGCGGGGTGCCGGCAGGCGAGCAGCGCGAGGAGGAGGACGGTCATCGCGCGGCCTTCACCGCGTCGATGAGGGGGAACACGTCGTCGTGATCGATGACCCCCTTCTTGTGGTAGACGACGCGGCCGTCGGGGGCGAACACGACGGTCTGCGGGATCTGCTCGAAGTCGAGGCCGCACGTGGCGAAGAGCTCCCGCGGCGTGCCGGTGAACAACACGCTCGCGTAGCCGATGCCCGCGCTGTCCGCGAACCGGCCCACCTTCTTGGCGACCTGGGCGGGCTTGCCGGGGTGGTCGAACAGATCCCAGCTCACCCCGATGAACTCGCCGAGGTCGGCGACGCCGGCGGCGGCGCGGACCAGCCTCGGGAGCTCGTCCACGCAGGCCTCGCACCAGGTCGCCCAGTGGTTGACGACGAGCGGCTTCCCGGCGGGCGCGAGCGCGGCGATGAGGCCCGCGACGTCGACGGGCACGCACCCCTCCTGCGGGCGGGAGGCCGTGACCGTGGGCTTCGCGTCGGCCTTCGGCGCGGGGGCCGGGGCGGCGGCGGGCTTCGCTTCGGCCTTCTGCGCGGGGGCCGGGGCGGCGGCGGTGGCGGCGGGCTTCGCGTCGGCCTTCGGCGCGGGGGCCGGGGCGGCGACAGGCTTCGCGGCGAGC
>JAKFCH010000129.1:0-16562 GCA_036676765.1 Deltaproteobacteria bacterium | reverse complement strand
CCGCCGGCGTCGGAGGCGCGGAGCCGGCCGGCGCTGCCGGCCGCCCTCCGGGCGCCTACCGCACCCTACTTGACGACCGTGCCCGGCGCGATGTCGGCGCCCGCGGTGAGCAGCGCGGCGACATCGCCGCCGCCGGCCGCGAGCAGCATGCCCTGGCTCACGAGGCCGCGCAGCTTGGCCGGCTTCATGTTCACGACCACCACGATGTCCTTCCCCACGAGCGACTCGGGGGTGTGCGCGGCGGCGATGCCCGCGACGATCTGGCGCGGCTCGGGCTCGCCCACGTCGACCTTCAGGACGAGGAGCTTGTCGGCGTTCGGGTGGCGCTCGGCGGAGACGATGCGGCCGGTGCGGAGCTGCACCTTGCCGAAGTCGTCGTACTCGATGAGCGCGGGGGCGGCGGACGCGGCGGGGGTGCCGGGCGCGGCGGGGCTGGCGGGGGCGTCGGTGGACACGGGGGGCTCCTGGGCGGGCGTGGGGGTCTTCGGGGCCTTGCGGGCCTTCGGCTCGGGCGCCGGCTCCGCGAGCTTCGCGGCGGCGACGAGCTCCGCGATGGCCGGCGGGATGGCGTCGAGGCGGGGAAACAGCGGATTCCCGGCGGCGACGGGGGTGCCGGGCACGAGGCGGTCGAACGTCGGCGCGAGGTCCGGGGTCGTCAGGCCGATCTTGGCGAGCATCTCGGCGCTCTTGGCCGGCATCAGGCACGCGAGGTGGCTCGCGACGATGCGCCACACTTCGAGCACGTTGCGGAGCACGGCGCCGAGGCGCGCGGTGTCACCCCGCTTGTTCAGCGCCCAGGGCTCCTCGGTGTCCACGTACTTGTTGCCCGCCCGGACGAGCTCCCACAGGGCCTCGAGCGCCTGCCGGAACTGGAGCGCCGTGACGCACGTGTCGAACGCCTCCGCCGCCTTCGCGGCCACGGACGCGAGCGCCCGATCGTTGACGGTGGCGGGCCCCGCCTCCGGCACCACACCGCCGCACCACCGCGCCAGCATCGTGGCCAGCACGCGATGGCCGAGGTTGCCGAGGTCGTTCGCTAGCTCCGCGTTGTACCGTACGAGGAAGGCCTGATGAGAAAAATCGCCATCCCCACCGAAGGGGATCTCGCGAAGGAGGAAGTACCGCACCGCGTCGGCGCCGTACGAGTCCACCAACAGGTGGGGATCGACGACGTTCCCGAGCGACTTGCTCATCTTCCTGCCCTCGACGGTCCACCACCCGTGGGCGTACACACACTTCGGCGGGGCGTAGCCCATCGCGAAGAGCATGCTGAACCAGTACACGGTGTGGAAGGTGAGGATGTCCTTCCCGATGATGTGGTAGTCGGCGGGCCAGAAGGCCTCTTTTCCGCCCTCGAGCGCCGAGAGGTAGTTCGAGAGCGCGTCGAACCACACGTAGGTGACGTAATCGCGATCGAACGGCAGCGGGATGCCCCACGGCAGCCGCGCCTTCGGCCGGGAGATGCAGAGGTCGCCCAGGGGCTTCTTCAGGTAGCCGAGCACCTCGTTGCGACGCAGGTCGGGCTGGATGCAGCCCGGGTGCTTGACGATGTGCTGGAGGATGCGCTCCTGGTAGAGGCTCATGCGGAAGAACCAGTTCTTCTCGGTGATCCACTCCACCGGCGCCCCGGTGTCGGGGCACTTCCCGTCCACCAGCTCCTCCTCCGCCCAGAACCGCTCCGCGCTGGTGCTGTACCAGCCCGAGTAGTCGGCGGAGTACATCAGCCCGTCGTCGTGCAGCTTCTGGAGCTGCGCCTGCACGAACGCCTGGTGGCTCGCGTCGGTCGTGCGGATGAACTCGTCGTGGGAGATGTCGAGGCGCGCCCACAGCGCCTTGTAGCGGCGGTGGGTCTCGTCGGCGTGGGCCTGCGGGGTGCGCCCGAGGGCGGCCGCGGCGCGCTGCACCTTCTGCCCGTGCTCGTCGGTGCCGGTGAGGAACATCACGTCGTCCCCGCGGAGGCGCCGCCAGCGGGCCACGGTGTCGGCCGCCACGGTCGTGTAGGCGTGCCCGACGTGGGGCACGTCGTTGACGTAGTAGATCGGGGTCGTGACGTAGAAGCGGGCCACCTGGACTCCGGAGCCCGCCTTTCTATCTCCCATCGTGACCTCCGACCACGGTGCAGAGGGCCCGTTCTGCCGCGAAACGGTCGGATCCGCGACGCTTTTCCGATCGTCGAACATCCTTGCCCGCGGTGGTTGCCCCTCCCCCCCCCGGGAGATAGCGGCGCGCATGATTCGGGCCTTCGGCTTCTGCAACGACACCTTCGACACCCACGCCCACGGTCGCCTCTGCCGCGGTCGCGAGCGGTGGATCGAGGGCCTCCCCGACACGACGCCCACGAAGGTCGCCCGCACCGTCGTGAGCGGCGCGATCTTCAGTGACGACAGCGCGCGGGATGCCAGGCGCGGCTTCCGCTACAGCGGCGTCGGCGCCGGCGCGCTCCTGCGGGGGCTCTTCCCCGGCTCGCGCATCTTCGGCTTCTGTGAGGCCGGCGATCCGCGCGCCCTCCCCACGGAGATGGTCGTCGAGGAGGACTACGTGCGCCCCATCGCCGGGGGCCTCCGCTTCGAGCCGGCCGTCCGCTGGGTCGCGCCCGTGCGCAACCCCGAGGATGTCGACACCTGGATCGAAGGCGAGAAGGACGGCCTCGCCGCCCCGCGCGCCGACGGGTTCGTGGTGCTCCACACCCCGATCAAGCCCGCCCTGGTCGAGGCCCTCTTCTACCTCGTGGGCTACGGCGATCCCGACGATCGCCCCGCGCGCCGCTACGCCGCCGCCGCGATTCCGCAGGTGCTCGAGCACGTCAAGGCGCTGGTGCTCCTCCACCTCGACAAGCACGCGCCCGCCATGGCGATCTACAGCAAGGAGCCCCTCGAATCCGACGGCCTCCTCGATCTGACGGCCCGAGCGGCCGGCGCCTTCCCGGTGCCGTTCGCGATCCCGCCGATGCTCGCCCGCTGGGACCGCGCGCTCTACGAGCTGCGCATGGACTGGGATCCCGAGCAGGACGGCGAGTTTCCCGTGCCGCCCGCCGATGACGCGGGCGGGCGCTGGTCGGCGCGCCGTCGCCACGCCGGGGGCGGGGCCGAGCCGGAAGAGGCCGCGGCGGGCGGCGAGGAAGAGTAGGGCCCCCGCGGGGCCCCCCCTCAGAACGTCTCGGGCAGGACCCGCACGCGACGGCGCGCCGCGAGCGGCCCCTCGGCCACGAGGATCCCGGCGCCCCACGGGAGCGTCACCTCGAGGCGGTCGATCCCCGCCGCCTCCCCGAGGCCGAACCACGCCTGGGGCGCCCCGGCTGCGCCGTAGCCCTGATCGCTGGTCACCCACGCCGTGTGGGTCCGCCCCCCGGCGTCGACGCGCACGACGCTGCCGATCGGGGCCTCCACGGCGAGCCAGCTCGCGTCGGTGCACCCCTCGGACAGGAACAGCAGCGGCCGCTCGTCCATCGCGTCGACCACGAGGTCGAGCACCCCGTCGCCGTTGAGCTCCACGGGCAACACACCGCGCCACAACCCGTCGCGCGTGACGCCGAGCTCCGGGGCGACGTCGCGAAAGACGCCCTCCTCCTGCCGCATCAGGTGGATCGGCTGGAGCACCGGATCGCCCTCCACGTGCCCCGACCCGAAGTCCCCCCGCGCCACGAGGACGTCGGTCTGCCCGTCGTTGTCGTGGTCCAGCCACGCCGAGCCCCAGGCCATGCCGCCGTCGTCGATCGGATCCGCGCCGGTGGCGAGGGTGGTGTCGACGAACGTCCCGTCCCCGGCGCCGGAGAGCAGCACGTTGTCCCACACGCCCGTGAGGTAGAGGTCCGGCTCCCCGTCTCCGTCGTAGTCGCCGATCGAGCCGCCCATGCCGCTCATCGTCAGGTCGCAGGCGCACTCGGCCTCGCGGAACGCCCCCCCTTCGTTGTGCCAGAGCACGTTCGGACCGTGGGTCACCCCCATGTCGTTCACGACGTACAGATCGAGGGCCCCGTCGCCGTCCCGGTCGAACACGATGCCGTCGAACCCCTTCCGGCTCGCGACGGTGGGGTCGAGCGTCGTGAGGTCACGCCGCAACACGAGGTCCCCGTCGTTCCAGAGGATCGTGTCCTGCTGGTCCGCGATGTCGAGGCCCCGCGCAAGGAGCAGGAGGTCGAGATCCCCGTCTCCGTCCAGGTCGGCCGGCACGCCCCCGCGCATCGACTCCCCGGCGTCCCCGAGGTCGCCGACCAGGACGAGCCGCCCCGCCTGGTTGTGGAAGACGGGCCCGGGCCGGCCGCCGATCACGAGGTCGTTCCACCCGTCCCCGTCGAGATCCACGAGGACCGGGATCCCGAGGGAGCGCCCCGGGAGGCGCTCCGGGACCAGCGTGTCGCCCTCGCGCCAGAACACCCGGACCTCGTCCTCCTCGCGCGTGAACACGAAGTCGAGATCGCCGTCGTGGTCGAGGTCGTCGACGACGACGCCGCCACCGTCGGTCCGCGCCCCGTCGGCCGGCTCGTCGGCGCCGGTCAACCCCCAGGCGGCGCCCACCTCTTCGTAGGTCACCGACGCGCGCGGGGCCTCGCAGACCGCGGGCTCACCGAGGGCCAGTCGCCCGGCCAGGACCTCGCCGTCGACGGGGCCGGCCGCCTCGGGAGGGGCGCCACACGCGGCGATCAGGGCGGGGAGGAGGAGGGAGGACACGGGTTCGGACGGTAGCATGCCCGGTTGCGACCCCGGTCGGCCGCGCTCTCCTCCCCGCTCGACGCGCCACCCCGTTAGCTCTCCGCGTGTCCCGGGAGGCCCCCTCTTGACCCCGCTCCGCTGCCCCACCCCCGCCCGCTGGCTCGATCGCGCGCTGGGTGACCTCGACACCCTCCTGCTCGACCACGCCCACTGCGAGAAGAAGGCCGCGAGCACCATGCTCGCCCTGGTGTTCCGCGCGCCCGACATGGAGCTCTCCGGCGCGCTCTCGCGCATGGCCCGCGAGGAGCTCACCCACTTCGAGATGGCGCTGCGCGAGCTCCGTCGCCGCGGGCGGCCCTACGAGAAGCTCACGCCCTCCGCGTACGCGGGCCGGCTCGCCGCCGCGTGCCGCAAGCGCCCCGAGCCCGACGCGCTCCTCGACGCCTTCGTCGCGGGCGCGCTCATCGAGGCGCGGTCGTGCGAGCGGATCGGGATGCTCGCCACGGCGGTCGACGACCGGCACCTGCGCGCCTTCTACCAGGCGCTCCACCCTGCCGAGGAGCGCCACCACCTCCTCCTGCTCGACGCCGCCGCCCGCTTCGGTGACCCCGTGCCGCGCCTCGCCCACCTCGCCGCCATCGAGGCCGACCTGGTGACCGAGGGGGAGGACCTGGTGCGGATGCACGCCTGATACAAGTGATACATCCCGCCGTGGCGCCCCGCCGCGATGTGATCCGGCTACAACCGATCCAACCCAGGCTCCCGATGCACCGCCCCCTCGCGCTCGCCTTGCTCCTCGCCTCCACGGTCGCGCGCGCGCAAGACGACGGGGCGCCCGCGTGGCTCCAGTCCGGCGGCGTCGAGGGCTACGCCTGGGGGAGCGACGCCATGCCGCTCGACGCCACGCCGCGCCCGCGGGACTTCGTGCTCCCCGACAGCCACTACATCGGGGCCACCAAGCAGGAGCGCCCCGACGATCTCGAGCTGAAGGCACCCCCGGGCGAGCGGCGCTTCGTACGCTACGCGCGCGGCCAGCTCGTCGACGCGTGGTGGGTGAGCGACAAGCGGCTCGATCCCGCCGTCCTCGTCGACGGGACGAAGCCCGACTGGACCGGCGTCGTGCTCGGGCCCGCGGAGGAGGGGTTCCTCGCGTACGGGGTCGCGTCGAGCTGGACGGTCGGCGGGCGGACCGTGCTCCACTGGAAGGACCGCCTCGGCAAGCGCGAGGTGATCGCGAGCCGCGCCGCGCCCACGCCCCAGTACGGCATCGGCCGGCCGAGCCCGCTGGAGCGGCCGGGCGAGACCCGCGTCCGCGCCAAGGTCACGGGTGACCTCCGGAAGGAGGCCCAGCCGTTCGTGGGCTCGTTGTCGAGCTGCTTCGACACGAGCCCCAAGCCGGTCATCGCCACGATCGACCTGCGCCTCGACCCGCGCGGGCAGCCGAGCCGGATCAAGGTCTCCTCCGACCAGCCGTCGTTCAACCTGGAGGACTGCGTCGCCGCCGCGCTCATGGACGTGAAGGGCGAGCCGGGCGCCACGGGATCGCTGGAGCTGATGCGGTTCCAGTGAGCGGCGGCGTCACAGCGGCGTGGCGCGGTCAGGGCGCCGCGAGCAGCTCGCACACGCGGATCTCGTCGAAGGCGGCCATGGCGTTGAGCACGGAGAGGCCGGTCGCGCCGCCCTCGAAGGCGTGGTCGGTCGCGCGGGTGGTCACGGTCTCGCCGTCCACGCCGGTGAAGGTGCAGACCAGGTCGGCGCCGTGGACCCAGAAGGCGAGCTGGGCGCTGTCCCCCGCGAGCAGGTCCGTCGCCTCGGTCCGCTCGACCCGATCGAGCTGATCGAACGTGGGGTTCGCGCAGACGTCCTCGCACTCCGAGCCGATCTCGTCCTCGGGGCCGTCGAGGAAGGACGCGAGCTGCACGAACGGGCCCTCGGGGCCGCAGTCGTCCACCTCGTTGAAGGCCACGGCGCAACGGTACCCGGTGAACCCTTCGTCCTGGGCGGGCGCGGCGGACGCGCGCGCGAGCACGCCGGCGCGGAACCGCTCGGGTGCCTCGCACCCGCTGCACGCGGCGCCGTCGGCGCGAAGGGTGACGTAGGTGACGGTGTCCCCCCACTCGACGCGGCCGAGCTGCGCCTGCTGGCCCCCCTCGGTGTTGGACACCGCGCCGCCCTCGTGGACCCAGGGATCGTCGAGCGCCGGCGTGACGCCGAGGGCGCCGCTGTCGGAGGAGAAGTCGTCGGCGTAGTGAAGCCGACCGAGGCGCGGATCGGCGTCGTCACAGTCGATCGAGGCGGGGCGGCCGTCCTCGTCGAGGTCGGGGTCGACGAACGGGTAGTCCGACGGCTCGCAGTGGTGGAAGCCCTCGTTGAAGCTCGTCATGGCGGTCACCAGGCTCCCGACGAGGGGCGGGGCACCCGTGCGCGGATCCACCGCGGAGGCGAGCGCGAGCACCTCGGTCGCGGTGGACCCGGCGTAGGTGCCGCCGGTGAGGGTCGCGTGGGCCAGATCCGAGCCGGGCCCGTACACGCCGCCGTCGGAGAAGGCGAGGTTGAGCGCGAGCGCGGTGAGCTGGCCGTAGAACGTGCTCTCCTCGCCGCGGCTGGCGGGCCCGCTCGACGGGAGCGCCTCCTCGACCGCGAGGGCGGTGGCGTAGGTGCGGGGCAACGCGCTCCCGACCTCCAACCCGCCGTCGGGGAACAGCGTGTCGAACCACGCGTCGCGCATGCAGCCGACGTTGCCTCCGCTGCACGCCTGCCCCCAGCCCCCCTGCGTGAACGCGCACGCCGCGCCCGACACCTCGGTGGTGGAGGGCGAGTACACGACCGGGACGGGATCCCCGGTGGGAGTCCACCCCCGGTCGGCGTCGGCGGATGCGTCGGACGGCACCGGCGCCGGCGAACCGAGGCAGCTGGCGAGCAGGCCGAGGGGCGGAAGCAGGCGCATGGTCCTTCTGGCTACCGGGAGGATGGCACGATTCCCGAACGGCCGCGCGGGGGCGGCGACGGATCGGTGAAAATCGGCGTACCGATCCGCATCCCGACGTTCACTCCGCGAGGTACCCGAGGGCCTTGAGCCCCTCGGTGGTGTCGTCGGTCATCGTCACGCCGCGCCACGGTGGCGCGGCGGCATCCCACGCGGAGAGCCGTGCGTCCAGCTCCGACGCGGGCGACACATCCGATACATTTGATACATCCGACCCGCTTGATACACCCGATACACGGGTCACCGTCGGGCCTTGCGACAACCACGGCGCGCGGGTCAACATCCACGCGCCCTGGACCACCCCGCGCTCCATGGTGAGGTTGTTCCAGGCCCCGGTCGCCTCGACCTCGTGCGGCTGGGTCGCCTCCAGGTAGATCGGCGCGTCGTCCCAGGCGCCGCCGCGCCAGAGCGGCGCGAGGTCCCGTCCGGCGCCGAGGCCGCCCGACACCCCCGCGAGGGCGAGCACGGTCGCGCCCACGTCGGAGAGCGCCACGTTGCGGTCGACCACCGCCACGGGGACGCCGGGCCCGGCCACCAGGAGCGGCACGTGCGTGGCGGGCGCGTCGACATCCGGGCCGTGGCCCCACGCGCGCTCCGCAACGTCCCCGAGGGCCTCGCCGTGGTCCCCGAACACGACGACGAGGGGGTGGTCGAGCGCGGCGAGGAGGCGCCCGAGCTCCGCGTCGATGTAGCTGACCTCGCCCCGGTAGCGGGCGCGCACCTCCGCGACGTCGGCGGCCGCGACGGTGCCCGACCGGGAGGCCTCCGCGAGGGCGTTCATGGCGCGGCGCGACCCGTCGAAGGGGCCCGCGTAGGCAGGGTCGGACCAACGCGTCTCGTAGGGCGCCGGCGCGTCGTAGGGCGCGTGTGCATCGTAGTAGTGGACGAAGAGGAAGGCCGGCGCGCCCGCCCGCCGCTCCCCGAGGCGCGCGATCGCGCGGTCGGTGACCTCGGCGGCGCGGGCCTCGAAGCGGCGCTGGTGCTTGTGGGAGAGCTGCTCGTCCCACACCCGGAAGCCACGGTCGATCCCCATCGGCCGCGCAAGCGCGCTCGCGCCGATGATGCCGAGCGTGTCGTACCCCGCGGCCGCCATGCGCTCGGGGAGGACCGGGAGGGCCTCGGGGAGCGGATAGCCGTTCCGGGGCACCTGGTGGCCGTGGGGGTCCCGCCCCGACCACACCGAGGCGTGCGAGGAGAGCGTGGTGGGCGCGTGCGCGAAGGCGTGGTCGAACCGGACGCCGCGCGCGGCCAACGCCCAGAGGTTCGGGGTCGTCTCGGCGTCGATGACATCGGCGCGCGTCGTGTCGAGGCTCACCAGGACGACGTCGGGCCTGGTCGGGCGAGCGGGCGCCGGGGGGGGCGCGGGGGCGGCGCAGGCGAGGAGCAGGAACACCGGGGACGGATAACCATGCGGGGGCGCGCAGCCCGCCCCCACGCGGATTAGCGTGGGTCCATGCTCCCGCTCCTGCTCTTCTCCGGCTGCCTGTTCGACCCGTCCGAAGGGGATCTGCGCACGGCGAAGCCCGACCGCTCGCATGACACATCCGGTGATACGGACGCCGACACCGATACGGATGCCGACAGCGATACGGACACCGACCCGGCACCCGACGACGGCGAGCTGCGCGGGGTGTGGGTCGATCGCTGGACCTTCTCCGACGAGGCCGACGTGCGCGCGATCATGGTGAACAGCGCCGCGGCGGGGTTCAACACGGTGTTCTTCCAGGTGCGCGGCAACGCCGACGCCTACTACCAGTCCTCCCACGAGCCCTGGGCGAAGGGGCTCACCGGCACGCTGGGGCGCGATCCGGGGTGGGATCCGCTCGCGGTGGCGGTCGAGGCCGGCCACGCCAACGGCCTCGAGGTGCACGCCTACATCAACGCGTTCCCCTTCTGGGCCGGAACGACGCCCCCCGCCGAGTCCACCCCCCGCCACGCCCTGCTCGAGCACCCCGACTGGCTCGTGGCGGACGGGAGCGGCACGCCGATGGCGCTCAACAGCAGCTACGTCTGGATGAGCCCGGCCAACCCGGAGGTGCAGGAGCGCCTCGCGGACGTCGCGGCCGACATCGGCAACCGCTACGACGTGGACGGCATCCACCTCGACCTCGTGCGTTACCCCGGCGCCGCCTACTCCCACGACGACACGAGCGAGGCCGCCTACGACGGCTCGGGCTGGGAGGACTGGCAGCGCGCCCAGGTGGTCGAGGCCGTGGCCGGCGTGTACGCCGTGAGCCCCGTGCCGGTGACCGCCGCCGTCTGGGGCATCTACACGAACGACTGGGGCTGGTCGGGCGCGTCCGAGGGGCGGGACGACTACTACCAGGACAGCCGCGCGTTCGCCTCGGAGGGCGTGGTCGACGCGAACATCCCGATGATCTACTGGCCGGTCACGGCCACCCCGGGCGAGCGCCTCGACTTCGCCACGCTCATCGCCGATCACGTGGCGCACAGCGGGGGGCGGCACGTCTACGCGGGGATCACCGCCGAGATGGACGGCGGCGAGGGCGCCGTGCTCGGCTGTATCGACGCCGCGCGCGCGGCCGGGGCCCGCGGCGTCGTGATCTTCGACTACCAGCTCCTCCTCGACGAGGGCTACCTCCTCGACCTCGCGACGGGGCCGTTCGCCGAGCCGAAGGATCCGCCCCGGTACGACTGGCGCTGAGAGGGAATGACGGTCAGGCACTGTGGCAGCGGAGCCGACGGCCTCGTCCTCGGCAATCCCGCCCCGCAGCGGCGGCGTCCGCGCCGGCCGGCTGCCCGGATCCGGACCCGCGGCTACAACACCATCGACAGGAACAACCGGCGATCCGTGCGCGTGGAGCCGTCGTTGCGACGCGCCGGGACCTCCATGTACACGCCGGTGTCCTCGAAGCCCATCTTCCGATACATCTCGTAGGATGTGTTGCGGACCGCGCTCGTGCGGAGGAGCACGTGCCGCCACCGCTGGCGGTCGATGAGCTGGAGCCGCAGGTCGATGAGCTGCCGCCCGAGCCCGCGCACGCGCCAGTGCTCGAGCACGCCGAGCTCGGCGAAGTAGTAGGTGTCCTCGATCGGGAGCAGGCCGCGGATGTCGCGCGCCACGTCCGTCTTCGCCTTCACCGGGTAGGCGATGCCGAAGCCGGCCACGACGCCGCTCGGGCGGACGGCGAGCAGCGTGATGTTGTCGGCGACCTCCAAGGAGCGCCGCAAGACCGCGGCGGCCTCGTCGGGGAAGAACCGCTCGTTGTAGGGCGGCTCGCTCCAGATGGCTTGATACGCGCCCACGAACGCGGCCACCCACGGCTCGGCGTCGGCGGCGGTCTCGAGGCGGATGATGCGAACCTGATCGTCGCGTTCGGCAACTACGTACATGGCTGCCCCATCATGCCGCGAAGACCGCGGTCGCGACAACCCGCCCCGCTACGGCACCGATGCGGACACGCAGCGGCGCACCACCCAGCTCGGCATGTCGGAGCGCGGCCCCACCGGTGAGCCGGACGTCCGCGTCGGTGGCGCGCATCGCCACCACCTCGACCTCGCGCGGCGAGAGCGCCATGCCGAGGCCGAGCGCCTTGAGCACCGCCTCCTTCACCGCCCACGCGCGGGTGAGCGCCGTGGGGTCGGCGAAGCGCGCCTGCTCGACCGGGGTGAACCACTCCTCGGCGAAGCTCGGGTGGCGCACCTCGATCTGCTCGAGATCGATGCCGGCGCGCGCGCCCCGCACGGCCAGGGCCACGGCCTCCCCGTCCACATGGGAGATGCTGACGTGCACGTCGGCGACCCCCTCGACACGGGGCTCCCCGGACGGCGCGCGAACCACGGTGAACCGCGCGTGGCCCACGAGGGCCTCGACCGCCCGGCGCGCGGCGAGCTGCCCCGCGAGACGGTCGTCCTGGCGCTTCCGCGTGCCACGTTCGGTGGACCAGGCGACCTCCCCCCTCGGCAAGGAGTCCCGCGCCTCCGACGAGGTGGCGAGGCTCGCGGAGGGCCAGCCGCCCTCGGGCTCGGGGAACCGATCGCCCGGTGGCAGCGGCCCGCGGTCCACCATGCGGAACCCGCGCACGACGAGCACACGCCCCTGGGAGCCGTCGACGTCGATGTCGTAGGCGCCGTCGCGGACGTGCACGACGATCTGCAGCGAATCCCCCTCGATGACCGGGCGGAAGCGCCGCACGGCGTCGATGCTCGCCGGCAGGGCCATGACGCCGTCGAGCGCCATGCGGTGCAGGCCCGCCGCCTGGAACGCCGCCTCGAGCACGAGCGGATCGGTGAGCAGGCCCTCCGCGATGGGGGCGTGCTCGACGACGCCGAGGGCGAGGAGCCCCTGCACCGCCACGGCCTCGGCCTCGGTCAGCACCTGGAAGCGCGAGCCGTGGAAGAAGCGGCGGTAGATGTCGCGCTGGGGGAGCCGCTCCTCGGGGAAGAAGGCGGAGCGGAGCTCCGGGAGCACCGGCATCTCCTCGAGCTGGACGATCGCCTCGAAGTGATCCGTCCGGAGCGTGCGCCCCGCGCGGGTGGCGCGGCTCGAGCCGAGGCGACAGCGGACCGCGCCCTCCCCGATCGGCTCGGCCCGGACCTCGATCTCCACCGGCTCGTCGCGATGCAGCTTCAGCGGCGCGTGGAAGCGGACATCCTCGACGCCCGCGTACTGGCCCCCGGGGATGGCCGCGAGCGCGGCGGCCACCATCATCTCCACGCCGATGACCCCGGGGAGCACCGGCACGCCGTCGATGGCGTGGTCGACGATCCAGGGATCGCTCTCGACGGAGAGGGTGCGGCGGCCGATCGCGGTGTCGCCGTCGAGCTCGACCTGGTCGAGCAGCGGGTGCAGCGAGGGGAGCGAGAAGTCACCCAGGCGCCCGGCCACGAGGACCTCGCCGGTGACACCCGCCGCGACGAAGTCGTAGAGCAGCCGCGCGCCGGCGTCGGCGGGCAGGAGCTCGACGCCCCGGCTCGTGAGCAGGGCCTCCATGCCGCCGCGCACGGCCATGCCGACATCCCCCCACGCCGTCCAACACACGTGGAGCGAGCGCGGGCGGGCGAGGCACACGCGCGCCATCGCCTCGTTCGCCGCCGCGTAGTCCACCTGGCCGGGGTTGCCGAAGCGACCGGCGATGGAGCCCATGGAGACGAACACGGTGGCCGCCGGGAGCGCCGTGGCGAGGGTGAGCCCGCCGTCGGCCTTGCCCGCGTACACCCGTCGGAACGCCGCAACGTCCTTGTCGGCGATCATCCTTGACTCCTCGACCCCCGCGCCGTGGACGCACACGTCGACGCGCCCGTAGCGGGC
Organism: Deltaproteobacteria bacterium; assembly: GCA_036676765.1. GTDB lineage: Bacteria > Myxococcota_A > UBA796 > UBA796 > SXON01 > CAJBVW01. Next base: position 3,655 of record JAKFCH010000129.1, on the reverse strand, counting down.
GAGCGTGAGCTCCACGAGGTGCTGGACCTCCACCTCGTCGGCGAGATCGATGGCGTGGGTCTCGACCTCGGCCCCGAGGCTCTCGAGCAGCGCCACGTTGCGACGCGCCTCCTCCGCCACCCGGAGCGGGCGGAGCCCGTCCTCGACGCGCTTCGGCGTCGGCCGCACGCCCTCGGCGTCCAGCCGCGCGCGGATGTCGGCCTTGGCCACCTCCTCGTCGAGCGGCTCGTCCCCGGGCGAGGTCCGCCCGACGAGCACGAGGGTGCACGGGCCCTGGCGCGCGAACATGCTCGCCACCTTCGCGGTGACGCCGCGCGTGCCCCCCGTCAGCAGGACGACCGGCGCCTCGACGGCGAGCCGGCCCCGCGGCGGGAGCGCCTCGGTGTCGAGCGTTCCGACCCGCCGCCCGCCGCCGCCGTCGAGGGCGACCTCGGACGCATGGCCCATCTCGCAGAGCTCGCCGAGCAGCGCGTTCGCCGCGCGGGCGGGATCGAGCCGGGAGGCGAGATCCACGACGCGCGCCCGGCAGTTCGCCCACTCCCGGCCGAGCGCCTTGGCCAGCCCGGCCCGCGCGCCGGCGTCCCGCGCCCCCCGCAAGGTGGGCGCCTCCTGCACCGCGCAGAGCCAGTGGGCCGGCGGCGCGGCCGCGAGCGCCTTCGCCTCGCTGAACGCCCCGAGCACCGGAACCCCGGCGTCGATGACGGCGTCGGGCGCGCCCTCCAGGGATCCGCCTCCGTCGAGGATCGCGCTCTGGAGGGCCTCCGCGAGCGGGCCCTCGCCGAGCACGCGGATGGTCATCCCCCGCACCGACACGTTCGCGCTCGGCGGGCGGTCCACGTAGAGCGGGCGCCGCACGCGGAAGGCGGGGGGCAACACCTCGTTCGGCGGCGGCCCGGCGGACAGGGCCACCTCGGTGACCTCCGGCGGAGCCGCGTCGATCACCGCCGCTACCGGCGTGGCGTTGGCCGGCCATGTGGACCAGTCCGACACGCCCTCCTCGAGGTCCTCGGCGACCGCGGGTCCGGTCGGCGCCTGGGCCACCGGCGGCACCGGCGCGCTCGTATCGGCCGCCGTCGGCTCGGAGGCGGCCGCGATCTCGGCCGGCGTCCGCACGGTCACGTTCGCCTGGGCCATCAACGGATCGTCCGCGCCCGGGATCCAGGTGGGCTCGGCCACGGGCGCGGCCGCGGCCGCCTGCCGCGCCATCCAGCCCGCGAGGCCGGCGAGCGTGGGGTAGTCGGCGAGGCGGAACGAGTCGTCGCGCTCGAACCCGTACTTCGCACGGACCTCGCTGAAGATCTCGGCCTGCTTCACGGTGTCGATGCCGAGGTCGGCCTCGAGCTCGTAGGACGGGTCGATCTCGCTCGCGTCGTAGCCGGTCTTCGCGGCCACCACGTCGATGAGGCTGGCGAGCACCTCCGCCTCGGTGGGGGCGACCGCGGTGAGACGCGGCCCCGCCGCGGCGGGCAACGCCGACGGGGCGGGCGGGAGCGGCGCGAGGTCCCGCGCCACGGGGGCGACGGGGGCCACGGGAGCCGAAGCCGGAGCGGGGGGCCCCCCCGTGATCGCGGGCGGGGTGACGACCGAGGCGGCCTCGGCCGCGGGGGCCGGCGCGCCCCCCTTCGCTGCCTGCTCCGCGAGGTACGCGGCGAGCTTCTCGATGGTGGGGTACGACGCGAGCCGGAACGAATCATCGCGCTCGAGGCGATACGTGTCGCGCACCTCGCCGAAGATCTCGGCCTGCTTCACCGTGTCGATGCCGAGGTCGGCCTCGAGCTCGTAGGTGGGGTCGAGCTCCGACTGATCGTAGCCGGTCTTGCCCGCGATCACGGTCATCAGCGTGGCGAGGACCTGCGCGGCCGTCACGGCGTCGGCGCGGGGAGCGGCCACGCCGCTCGTGCCTTCGGAGGCGTGCGTCGGCGCCGGTGACACAGGCATCGGCGATACATGTGTCGATACAGGTGACACATCCGTGGCGTGCGTCGACATCGGCGACACAGGCGACACAGGCGACACAGGCGCGAACGGAACGGGGGCGGTGGAGGCGTCCACGCTGTCCGCGGCCCACCGGAGCTGCCGGTGCTCGACCACGAGCCGCCCGGGGCCCGCGACGCCGAGCCACCGCCCGTACGACCCGGCGTCGGCCACGCGGGCATCTCCCACGGCAACCTTGCGCCACGCCGCGAGCGCGAGCTGCGAGCCGAAGCCCGCGGCGAGGCGCAGCGCGAAGTCGATGTCGGCGTGGCCGCCCGTGGAGAGCGTGAGCTCGCCGAGGTCGGGGTCGCGCTCCTTGAGGTTGGCGATGGGCGGCACCTGCCGGTACTGCAGCGCCTTCACCGCGACGGTGTCCTCGATGCCGGCGCCCATGGCGTGGCCGGTGAACCCCTTGGTGTTCGCGATGACGATGCTCGCCGCGGCGGGGCCGAAGGCCGCCGGAAGGCTCGCCATCTCCGCGGCCGCGGAGCCCCCGCGCGCCGGGGTGTAGGTCTCGTGGGAGAGGAACACGCAGCGCCGCGCGAAGGCCTCGTGGGTCACGCCCGCGCGCGCCACGACGGCGTCGGCGAAGGTGGCCACCTCCCGCGAGATGTGGTCCGCGTCGAGCCGGGTGCCGTGGAAGGCGGAGTTGGAGATGCGCGTGCCGAGCAATTCGGCGATCGGCACCATGCCGCGCGCGCGCACGTCCTCGTCCTTCTCCAGGACGAGGCCGACGGCGCCCATGCCCATGATCATGCCGTGGCGGCGCCGGTCGAAGGGCAGCGCGGCCTCCTCGACCCTGGCCGACGTGGTGGCGGCGCCCGCGGCGAGGAAGCCCGAGGCGAACCACTCGAAGAGGGTGTCGCTCGTCACGTCGTCGGCGCCGAGCACGACGACGCGGTCGGCGCGGCCGAGCCGGATCCAGTCCTCGGCGATGGCGAGCGCCTGGGTGGTGCTCGCGCACGCCGCGTTCACGTGGGTGTTCGGGCCACGCGCGCCGACGAACTGCGCGAACTGGGAGTGCCCCATCGCGAGGACCTGGAACAGGAAGCGGCGATCGAACTGGCCGGCCCCGTCGTCCGCGTTGGAGAGGAGGTTGGAGACGAGCTGGTCGTGGCCCGGGAACGCGCTCGCGAAGATGATGCCGGTGCCGTCCCGGAGCGCCTCGGGGAGCGCCCAGCCGGTGGCGACGGGCTTGCCGGTGGTGGTCTTGCGCCACGTGCGCACGAGCGGGATCCCGGCGTCCCGGAGGGCCTCGAGGCCGGCGGCGAAGGAGAGCTGCGTGGTCACGTCGAGCGAGCGCACGAGCGCGGGGTCGACCGCGTAGTCGGCCGCGAGGTCGAAGTGGCGCTTGAAGCCCGCGAGGTGGACGACCCCCTCGCGATCCTCGACGGGCACGAACTCGCCCTGGCCCGTCTGCGCGTTCTTCACGAGGCGGACGAGGCGCTTGGCGAGCTGGCGATCGAGCTGCGCGTCGGACACGGGCTCGATGCGGTTCTCGCCGGCGAGCATGCGCGCGATGTTGTCGGGGGCGAACACCTCGTCCCCGCCGGGGAGGCCGAGCGAGGCGCCCGAGCACACGACGGTGACGTCGTGGGGCGCGGGACGCGCGGACCGGACCGACGCGGACGCCGCGACCGGCGGCGTGGCGCGGGCCACGGGCGCGGCGGGGGCCGCGACG
>JAKFCH010000128.1:0-32500 GCA_036676765.1 Deltaproteobacteria bacterium | reverse complement strand
GCTCTTGACCGGCTGCACGTAGCCGCCGCGGATGGTCGTGGTCGACGGGTCCACGGGAGGGCGGTCGCGCGCCCGAGGTCGAGCGCGGTCGCGACGGGGCCCGACGCGGGGGCCTCGGCGAGCGTGCCCAGCCGCGCGGCGAACACCCGCTGTCGGAGCGCCTCGGCGATCGGGCCCTCCACGAGCAGGGCCGCGGCGAGGCGCGCGGCGAGCGCGGGGTCGGGTGACGAGAGCGCGGCTGCCTCCGCGGCGGACAGGCGCGTGAGGCGCTCCAGCAGCGGATCGTAGAGGTCGAGCCCCCCGTCGGGCCGGCCCTGCCGGAGCACTTCGGGCCGGAGCCTCACTCCGGCGTCAGCGCCGGGCACGACGGGTGGCGGCGGCGGCCAGCAGCAGGGCCACGCCGAGCCAGCCTTCTCCACCCGGGGCGGCCGCGCATCGGCTGCCGCCGCCGCGGAGCTTCTCGCCGTCGCAGAGATCGCCCACGCCATCATCGTCGACGAGGTCGGCCTGGTCGGGGTTGTAGACCTCGGGGCAGTTGTCGCAGGGGCCGCCGAGCTCGTCCTGGTCGGCGTCGACCTGGTCGGCGTTGCCGATGTCGGGGCAGTTGTCGCAGGCATCCCCGATGCCGTCGGAGTCGACGTCCTCCTGGCCGGGATCGGGCAGGGCCGGGCAGGTGTCGCAGGCGTTGCCGAAGCCGTCCCCGTCGTCGTCGTCGCCGTCCACATCCGCGAAGAAGGGGCAGGAGTCGCAGGCATCCCCGAGGGAGTCGTCGTCCGAGTCGAGCTGATCGAGGTTGAAGGCGTCGGGGCAGTTGTCGCAGAGGTCCCCGAACCCGTCGAAGTCGGAGTCCGCCTGGGAGTCGTTGTTCTGGCCCTCGCAGTTGTCGCAGGCATCCCCGATGCCGTCGTCGTCCTCGTCCGCCTGGTCGGTGTTGTTGATCGGCGGGCAGTTGTCGCAGAGATCGCCCCATGCGTCGCCGTCGGCGTCCGCCTGGGTGGGGTTGTAGAGGTCCAGGCAGTTGTCGCAGAGGTCCCCGGCGTTGTCCTCGTCCCCATCCTCCTGCTCGGGGTTGGTCTCCCCCGGGCAGTTGTCGCAGGCGTCGCCGAGCGGATCGAAGTCCCCGTTGCCCTGATCGTGGTTCTCCGTGTCGATGCAGTTGTCGCAGAGATCGCCCACGTCGTCACAGTCCAGGTCGTCCTGCGTGGGGTTGGCGATCTCGGGGCAGTTGTCGCAGGAGAAGACCGCGATGACGTCGGGGTAGGTCGCGTCCTCCGGGACCTGGAAGGAGCCCTCGGAGAGGCCGTCCCCGTCGGTGTCGAAGGCGGACACCGGGTAGAGGCACTTGTAGCTGTAGTAGTCCCAATAGTAGTCGGCGTTCGGGTAGGGCTCGCCGGTGTCGGGGTCGATGTTGCCGGCGCACAGCGGATCGTCGAGGTCGACGAGCTGCTCGTCCGGCTCCGCCACCGTGTTGCAGTTCAGGTCCTGGTAGGGCTCGTTCACGCAGCCCGGCTCGGCGAACGCGAAGGCGGGCCCGCTGGACGCGAGGCCGAGGAGGAGGAGCGCGGGGAACGTCATTTCGGCGCCTCCTCTTCTTCGTGGTCTTCGTCGCGCTCCCGGAACAGCTCCGGATCGGTGGGGTAGTCCTCCTGCTTCTTCGGCGCGGCCACGGGCACCGGCTCGGGCGCCGGGATCGGCGGCAGGGGCTTGAAGGTCTTCGGATCCCCGTTCCAGGGGAGGAGCATCTCGGTCCGCATGGCCGGCTGCTCCTCGCCCGCCTTCAGGCGGCGGACGATGTGGAAGATCACCCGGCGGTTGGTCGCGAGCTGGGTCTCCGTGGAGCCGAGCGCGACGGGCTCGACCTCGCCCATGCCGCGGCAGGAGAGGCGCGCCGGGTAGGTGCCGGCGAGCACGAGCTCCTGGAAGATGGCCAGCGAGCGGCGGATCGACAGGTCGTAGTTGTAGATGAAGCTGCCCTCCTCGCTCGCGTGCCCCTCGATGACGAGGTGGCCGATCTCCGGGTGCTCCGAGAGGAGCTTGGAGATCGCGTGCAGGGTCGGGATCGACTCCGGCAGGATGTTCGCCGTGGCGAGCTCGAACTGGATGGGGTCGCGGATGACGATCTGCGACTCCTCGACGCGCGCGAGCTCGTCGGGCTTCCACACGGGCTGCTCGACCACCGGGTCCTCGAACAGGTCGGCGGGGAGCTCGGGGGCCTCGGTGGCGAGGACCTTTGCGATGGGCTCCGGCGCGAGGCTGGGGGGCGGCGGCGGGGAGCGCTGCCAGGTGAGGCCGGTGTAGGCGCGGAACTGGGTGGTCCCGTACCCGGCGGCGAGCCCGCGGCCGAAGCCGACGTCGAGCCGCCAGTCCCGCGCGGGGCGGACCTGGAGCCCGGCGACGAGCTCGACGGGGGTCTCGGCGCCGCCGCCCCAGAAGTTGGTGAAGCCGCTGCGGGAGATGACGCCCGCGCCGAGCGCCACGTTCTCGGGCCAGACGTCGAGGCGCACGCCGCCCGAGAGGGCGAGCTCGGAGCCGAGGCTGAAGTCCTGCGTGGTGGGCACCACCGCGCGGCCGAGCACCCCGGCGTCGACGAGGAGGGCGAGAGGGCCGACCTTCGCCTCGGCGAGGAGGCCGCCCAGGCCACGGAGGCCCGTCTCTCCGAGGTAGGCGCCCTGGGTGCCGAAGGGGAGGTAGACGTCCGCGCGGGCCGCCGTCGTGAGCGGCCCCAGCTCGAAGAGCTTGACGCGCGCGCCGAGCGTGGCATCCCCGATGCCGCCCTGGTCGGCGGCGAGGCGGTCGACCTCGGAGTCCCACTGCCCGGCGATCGGCAGCACGAACCTCGCGGAGAGGCGCTTCGTCAGGTCGACCGAGACGCCGAGGTGGGCCATCAGGCGGTTGCTGACGACCGCACCCGCCTCCCGCTCGAGCTGGTAGAGGAGGAGGGGATCCCGCTCGTACTGGAGCAGGGTTCCGACGCGCACGGTGCCCGGGCGGCCGAAGTTCGGCGTGTCGAGGCCCGCCACGGCGCCGGGCGAGAACGTGGGGCGCACGAGCTCGATGTCGGTCGAGTACCCCTCGGCCCGGGCGAGGGCGGAGGTCAGCAGCAGCGTCAGGAAGGGCACGCGCTAGAAGGTCCCGGTGAATCCGGCCCAGCCGAAGCCGAGGAGCGGAGTGACGGTGAGGGCGACGGGGCCGGATCGGAGATCCGTCGTGCCCGAGGGGAGGAGGAGGTGGCCCGAGGGCCCGCCCGGGGCGAGCTCCGGGGCGTCGTCCGGCATGTCTTCCGGCGGATCGTCGTCGAGGCCGGGCTCGAGATCCTCGTCGTCCTCGTCGTCCTCCGGGGAGGGCGGCGGCGGCACGACGGGGGCCGGCTCGGGCTCGGGCATCCCGATGCGCTGGCGCACGGTGGCATTGTGCGCGTCGAGGAGGGTGTCGGCCTCGTCGCGGCTCCAGTAGAGGGCCGGGACCTTCTGCCGGTCGTTCACGCCCTGCATCACCAGGGGGGCGGTGCTCGCGGTGATGGCGCCGGCGCCCATGAGGAAGCCGGCGATCCAGGTGCGGTCGTCCACGCGGATCGCGTGGGTGTCCTCGGCCGCGCGGTAGTCGGCCTCGGCCTGCGCGACCGCCTCGAAGTACTCGGCGTTCGTGTAGTCGCCGTTGTCGGGCTCGTAGTCGGACCACAGCGGTGCGCCGGCCTCCCGGCCCACGAGCAGGCCGAGGCCCGCCACGACGAGGGAGCCGCCGCCCACGACGAGCGAGACCCCGAGGACCTTGGCCGTGCGGCGCTCGCGGGTGAGGCGGCGCTCGGTCGTGCTGTCCCCCGTGCGCTGCGCGAAGTCGAGCGCGGCGAGGGTACGGCCCCGCCCGTCACGGATGGCCCAGGAGGCGTCCGGCAGGTCGTCCCGCGGCGTGGGGTTCTCGACGCGCGCGAGCGACACCATCTTGTAGGTGGCGGCCAGCACGTCCGGGTCCGGCGGCGGGGGCGGCGCGGTGAGGTAGGGCACCGGGGTCGGCTGCGCGGCCTCCACCCGCACGCCCGGGAGCGCCGAGCCGAGGCCGGGGATCGACGGGGCCGGGGCGGGAGCCGGAGCGGGAGCCGGAGAGGACACGGGGGCCGGGGGCGTGGCGGTCGGCACGGTGGCGACCGGTGCGTCACCCGGGGGGCGGATGGGGATGGTCGGCTGGGGCACGGGGCCGCAGCTTCCGTGGGTGGAGACGAGCCAGGTGCCCGCGGTCGTCGTGGCGACGCGCACGCCGCAGCGCAGGCCCGCCGATTCGAGCGCGCGGCGCATCTCCTCGGGAACATCCCCGATGTACCCGACGCGCACCACCCGGGCCTGGCCGGGAGGCATCCCCGCGGCCACCTTCTGGGCGAGCGGCTCGGCGTCGGGGCCGGCCGCCGCGAGGAGGACCGCACCGCCGTTCATCTGCCGAACGACCTCGACATAAGCCGCGACCTCCGCAGGGCTCGCGACGGCCCGCTCGGTACCGAGGAACTGGGGCGCGTCCGGAGGCGTACGGTCGGCGGGGACGTCATCTGCGGCGAACGACGCCGCGGACCACCACATCAGGGGAAGGAGCAGGGGTAGGGGCATCGGCGCGGCACAGCGTACTCCGCCGGGCCCCTCGGCCGCAACGGCGCCGTGCCTCGGCGTGCGCCTTCTCGGGGAGGCCGGGCGCGCCCACCGGAAGCGGAGGCCGGCGAGGCACACGTCCGAGCGGCCGATCGTGCGGGGGTGCCTACCCTCAAGAGACCAAGGTTGGAAAATGACGATTAAGAGGCTACATCGTCTCTTGTTCGGTTCCCTACCGGTTTTGCTGACGGCGTGCGGGCCGGGCATCACCGCGGACGAGCCCCTCTGGGATCCGGACGCCGTGCCCGTCTACCGCATCCGGTTCGACGAGTCGGGTTGGGAGAAGCGCCTCGACGCCGCGTTCGATCCGTTCGAGTGTGGGGACCGCACCTACGAGCGCGCCACCGTGCTCTTCGAGAACCCCGCGACCGGCGAGACCGAGACGTGGGAGGACGTGGGCGTCCGGTACCGCGGACACAACGTCTACGAGGAGAGCGCGATGGAGCGCCGCGGCTTCAAGCTCTCCTTCGACGAGTTCGTGCCCGACCGGTCCTTCCACGGCGTCGACAAGATCAACCTCCTCGGCACCGAGGGGGACTACACCCTCCTGCGGGAGCGCCTCGCGCTCGGGCTGATGAACGAGGCCGGCGTCGAGGCGCCCCGCGTGACACATGCGCGCCTGTTCGTGAACGGTGCGTACATGGGCGTCTTCCCCAACAGCGAGGAGGCCGACGATCAGCGCTTCCTCGACGCCCACTTCGACGACGGGGGCGGCAGCTACTACAAGATCAAGGGGTACTGCGGCGATCGCGCCAGCCTCCAGTGGGTCTCCGACGAACCGATCTCCTACAGCGCGACCTACGAGCCCAAGGCGGGCACCGAGGAGGCCGATCTCGTCGCCGACCTGATCCCGATGCTCGCGTGCGCGTCGAGCCCGACGGACGGCGAGCTGGCGGCGTGCCTCCCCGGGCACATCGACGTCGACGCCTGGCTGCGCGAGATCGCCGTGGACATGGCGCTCCCCGACGTGGACGGCATGGCGAGCGCCGGCCAGAACTTCCTCCTCTATCGACCGCCCGACGGGCGCTTCGTCGTCGTGCCCTGGGACAAGGACCTCTCCCTCACCCTGGCGAACCACGACGCCGCGGATGGGGGGATCTTCGACCTGCACCCCTTCTGGCTCGAGAACTCCCAACCCGTGCTCGTGAACCGAATGCGAATGATCTATCGACAACAATTCTGTGACGAGGTCCTGAAGGTCGCGGAGCTCTACGACCCCGCCGTCCTGTCCCCCCGCATAGACGCCCTGGAGGAATTGCTCTTGCCACACGTGAAGAAGGACCCGTTCATCGATTGGCAGACGTGGCAGTGGGTCATCGACGATCTGCACGAGACCATCGGGCTTCGGCACCAGTACATCGTGATGGAGGCGACGGCATGCGCGGGTTGATCGGGCCGATCCTGGGGCTGGCCACCCTGGCGCTCACGGCGTGCGATCCGCTCGTGGGCCCATTTGGAAACATCCGTGACGACGATGACCAGGACTCGCCCGAGGTCGTCGGCGGCGTCGACGATCCCGGCGAGGAGGCCCGCAACGAGGCGATCCAGGCCGCGCTCTTCGACCCCACCCAGATCCAGCGCCTCGAGCTCGTCCTCGACGACGCCGCCATCGCCGCGCTCGGCACGGACCCGGACACCTGGGTCCCGGCCCGCTTCCTTCACGGCGGCAACGTCGTGGAGAACGTGGGGGTGCACTTCAAGGGCAACAACAGCTTCCAGGGTTGGGAGGGCAAGCCCGCGTTCAAGGTCAAGTTCAACGCCTTCGTCCAGGGGGCGCGGTACGGCGGCCTTCGGGGATTGACGCTCAACAACCTGGTGTCGGACCCCTCCATGGGGCGCGAGATCGTCTCCTACCAACTCTGGAACGAGGTGGGGATGTTGGCCCCGCGCGCCGCGCCGGCCGTGCTGACCGTCAACGGCGAGCCGTTCGGCCTCTACGCGCTCCTGGAGTCGATGGACGCCGAGATCGTCAACCGTTGGTTCGGGGACGGGGAGGGGACCCTCTGGGAGGCCAACGACTCGGCGGATCTCACCACGCTCGGTGTCACCCACTTCGAGCTCGCGGCCGGGGACGACCTGCCGGAGCGCCTCACCCGCGCGGCGCGCGTCATCGAGAACCCGACCACCGACTTCTACGGCCTCGCGGACGAGGTCGTCGACATGGACCAATTCCTCGACTACTGGGCGTGGACGATGGCCGTCGGGAACATCGACGGCTACCCCTACAACCTCGACGACTTCTTCGTGTTCGCGAACGAGGAGGACAACGGGCGCCTCTCCTTCACCCCCTGGGGGATGGACGAGACGTGGGACACCGGGTGGCGTTGGCAGTGGGGGCGGGGGGCGATGTCGTTCGGGTGCTCCGCGGAGCCCGACTGCCTCGAGGAGGTCTACGCCCACACGGCCGCGGCGCTCGACGCCTACGAGCGCGCCGACGTGCCCGCGAAGGCCGCGGCGTTGTTCACGCTCACCGAGGTGGAGATGATGGAGGATCCGCGCATGCCGTGGACGCCCGCGGAGGTGAGCCTCTCCCGCGACGTGCTCATCGGGGTGATGGAGCAGTGGCCGGACCGGGTACGCACGAGCATGGGGATGTGACAACCCGTGTCCCGCCCGAGCTTGTCCGGGGTGTCACACGGACGAGATTGGGGAGGACACAGGAGAGCACATGCTTTCGATGATCCTTCCGTTGGCCCTGTTCGGGTGTGGGGAGGGTGGGCCCTTCGGCGCCGAGGACGGCACCGAGGGCCCCCCCGACACCACCCCGCGCATCGCCCTCACCACGCCCGTCGCCTCGGAGCAGCGCTACGGGCGCATGGTCGAGGCGGCGTACGCGGTCGAGCACCTCGAGCTCGACGCCGACGCGATCGGCGGCATGGCCGTCGAGGGGCGGGGCCACGTCCACACCTACGTCGACGGGGTGTTGGTCGGCGAGACCGCCGACACCACCTACACGTTCGAGGACCTCCCCTCGGGGGGGCACACCCTGGAGGTGCGCCTCGCGGCGAACAACCACGACGAGCTCTGGGAGGGGAGCTGGGTCTACGTCGAGACGCTCGATCCGACCCTCTCCATCGTGAGCCCGGCGGACGGCACCACGTTCGCGGCGAGCAGCGCGCCGTTGGTTCTCCAACTCACCGACTTCGACGTGTCACGTGACGTGGCGTTCGGCGAGCCGGCCTTCGGCAAGGGCCGCTACAACGTGCTCGTGGACGACGTGGTCGTGGACGTCGGCCTCGACGCCGCGGCCGTCGAGGTGACCCAGATCCCCGAGGGCACGCACGAGGTGGCGATCGAGCTCGTCACAGCCGACGGCGTGCCGCTCGATCCGCCCGTGCGTGACGCGGTGTCCATCGAGGTGCTCCCGACCTCCCCCTACGTCGCCATCGACCGGGCGCCCTACCTCGAGGAGCACGCCTCCGCGACGGTACCGCTCGCCATCGCGGCGGCCAACGTCCCGCTCGCCTACCACCTCTACGTGGACGGGGAGTACGCGCTGGGCGCGACCGAGCCGCAGGTGACCCTGAACCACGTCGCGGCCGGGTACCACTTCGTGGAATTGCGGGTGACCGACGGCGGCTCGGAGCTCCCGATCCGCGACCACCTCCACCTGTTCGTGTCACCGGCGCGCCCCGACGTCGCCATCACCTACCCGGGAGAGGGGTGGGGGGTCCCCCCGGAATTCGAGCTCGCCGTGATGCCCGAAGGTTTCACGCTCGACGCGGGGGCGATGGGCGGCGCCAACGTCGCCGGGCACGGGCATTGGTCGGTGAGCGTCGACGGCGTGGTCGTCGAGGAGAGCGGCTCGTCGACGGCGCCGCTCACGGGCCTCCTCTCGGGGGATCGTGTCATCCGGGTCACGTTGGAGAACAACGACCACACCCCCCTCGATCCGCCCGTCTACACCGAGATCTCCGTCACCGTGGAGTAGCGGCCGCGAGCGGCACGAGGTGTCGGGAGAGGGTACGTTCGCCCCCATGCGCGCTCTCCCGCTCCTCGTGCTCCTCCTGGCGTGCGTGCCCGATGACGAGTCCGGCGGGCCCATCCCGAAGGACCAGCGCCCGCCCCTCCTCGAGGAGGGAGACGCCGACACGGACAGCGATTCGGACAGCGATTCGGACAGCGACAGTGACAGCGACTCCGATGCGGACACCGACGCGGACTCCGACAGCGACACCGATGCGGACACCGACAGCGACACCGACGCGGACACCGACACCGACACGGAGCCCGGCGCCGATCCGGCCGAGGCCTGTCACCGCGACGTGGCGGGTTGGTCGACCGCGGCGGCCGCCTGGGAGGACGAGGTCGTCGATCTCGTCAACCTCGAGCGGGCGGCGGGGGCCGATTGCCGGAGCGGGGGCACGTTCGGGCGAGCGGGCGCAGTGCGGATGGAGCCCAACCTGCAATGCGCCGCGCGGTACCACTCCCGTTGGATGGCGGAGACGGGGACCTTCGCCCACGAGTCCCCGGGCGGCGATCTCGGCGCGGACCCCTGGGCCCGCATCGCGAGCACCGACTTCACCGGCGCCGCGGTCGGGGAGAACATCGCGGCCGGCTACTACACGCCCGAGGAGGTCGTCGCGGGCTGGATGGCCTCCGACGGGCACTGCGCAAACATCATGAGCGGCAGCGCCACCCTCACCGGCGTCGGCTACTTCGCGGGGGGCAGCTACGGCCACTACTGGACCCAGAACTTCGGTCAGTAGGGCCGTTCACGTACGCCGGGTCGAACGTGCCGACGGGCGGCCCCGGAGGTAGCTTCCGCCATGCTCCTGTTCGGGATCGCCCTCGCGGCCGAGCCCACCGCTCCGCCCCCGGTCGTCGACGCGACGCGCCTGGTGAGCCTGTTGCCCCTCGAGTCGACCGCCCTCGGGGGCGCCGGCATCGGGTTCGCCAGCGGCGCCATCGGCATGTTCTTCCAGCCGGCCGCGCCCGCCAACCGCAAGGTGGAGAACCTGGCGCCGCTGACCGTGAGCCTCGCGTTCAACCGGAGGCGGCTCGGTTTCGCGCCCTCGGCCGACATCGAGAACCTCGGCGAGCTCGTCGAGGGGAAACGGGTGGCGACCAACCTCGGCGTGGCGGCCGGTTGGCGCAACGCGGGGATCGGCGCGACCGTGAGCTCCCTCGACCACGCCTGGGCGCGCGGCAACTCGGTGGTCACGGAGGGCCGGGTCGGCGGCAGCGGTGCCTTCTTCGACGGTCGGCTCGCCGTCGGCGCGGGATGGCGCCTGTTGTCGTTCCGCGCCAACGTCGACGACGACACGGCCACCTTCACCGGCTCCGGCTTCGAGGCCGGCTTCGCGGTCAACCGGCCCCTGCCCGGGTTGAACCTCGGCGGGGTGTTTCGCGGGCCGCTCCGCGCGGAGCGGACGAGCGGAGATCTGGAGCTGGACGTCGAGGGCGCGCTCGTCCCCTGGCAGGCCTCCCTCGGGGTGGGGTGGTTCACGCCCGCGGAGCCGCGGTCGCGCCCCGTCCGCGTCGTCGCCGACGTGGTCGTCGACGGCCCGGTCACCGACGGCGTCTCGCTCGACTCGATCCTCGTCGGCGAGCCCCGCACCCGGGGCGCCTCGCTCTCCGTCACCCCACGCGCGGGCGTGGAGCTGACCGTCTGGCCCGAGCGCATCCGCGTGCGCGTGGGGACCTACCTCGAGCCCGCGCGCGTGGCGGATGCGCGCCCACGGCTCCACGGCACGACCGGGCTCGAGCTGCGCCTCTTCCACTTCGACATCTTCGGCATCGCCGGGGATCTGTCCTGGCGCGCCGCCGTCGACGTGGCCCCGCGGTACCTCGACGTGGGTTTTCTCGGCATCGGGTTCTGGATGCGGGGCGTCACCGGCTCCGGGTGGAGCCCCCCGGACGTCGATCCCACGGGGTTCTGATTCGTCCGGGGTCCTGATCGTCCGACGTGTCGTGGGGGAGGGCGGCCCCCCCCACGGCAAGCCTACTTCTTGCGGTTGAGCTCGACGTCGAGCTCGATGGTGACCTCGTCGCCGACGACCACACCGCCGCCGTCGAGCGCGGTGTTCCAGTTCACGCCGAAGTCCTGGCGGTTGATGGTCGCCGTCGCGTGCGTGCCGGTCTTCAGGTTGCCCCAGGGGTCCTTCCGCTCGCCGGGGAGGGTCTTCACCTTGAAGACGACCTCCTTGGTGACGCCGCGGATGGTCAGATCGCCCACGAGGTCGAAGCCCTGCGGGGTGATGTTCTTGACCGCCTTGGACACGAGCTTCATCTCGGCGAACTTCGCCGCGTCGAAGAAGTCGGGGGAGCGGAGGTGATCGTCACGCTTGGGGTCGCGCGTGTCGACCGACGCGATGCCGACCACCGCGTCGACCTTGGTGGCCGCCACCTTGGCGGGATCCCACTCCACGGTGCCGCTCACGGTGCCGAACTCGCCGCGCACGGTGCTGACCATCATGTGGCTGACGCTGAAGCCGACGCGGGTGTGCGCCGGATCGATGTCGTACGTGGCGGCGAACGCGGAGGACGACGAGGCGAGGAGCCCGAGGAGGGCGAGGGGACGAAGGAAGGACATTGACCACTCCATGTTGGTGCTGCTCCTTTAGGTGGGGCACGCCCGCGGCGACAGGGGCCCGCGTCCGGACACACCGTTCCGTTTGCCGAACGATGGCGTGCGCATCCACCGACGGACGGGCTACAACGAACGGATGAACGGCCCACGTTTCGATCCCGACGACGTAGCGGGCATGGTCGTGTTCGCCGCGGTCGCGGAGCGCGGATCCTTCACGGCCGCGGCCGAGGCGCTCGGCCTCGCCAAGTCCGTGGTGAGCGCCAAGGTGGCCCGGCTCGAGCAGCGCCTGGGCGTGCGGCTCCTGCACCGCACGTCCCGCCGCGTGGCGCTGACCCCCGCGGGCAGCGAGGTGTACCCGTCGTGCGCGCGGGTCGCCCGCGCGGCGGCGGAGGCGCGTGATGTCGCCGCGGCCGAGTCGGACGCGCCGCACGGGCGCCTCCGGATCAACGCGCCGGTCACGTTCTCCCAGCGGTGGCTCGGTCCGCCGCTCGCGCGGTTCATGGAGCGCTTTCCCGCCGTCCACCTCGAGGTGATCCTCCAGGACGACGTCGTGGACGTGGTCGGCGGCGGGTGGGACGTCGTGTTGCGCTTCGGGATCGTGCGCGACCCCGAGCTCGTGGCGCGCCGGTTCGCCCGCGACGTCGGCGTGGTGTGCGCCTCGCCGGCCTACCTCGCGCGGCACGGCAGCCCCCGGCACCCCCTCGAGCTCGCCGAGCATGCCTGCCTCCGCTACGCCAACGTGACGCGCGACCAGGAGTGGCGCTTCCAGACGGACGAGGGCCCGCTCTCCGTGCCCATCTCCGGCCCGATCACCACCAACGACGGCACGCTGCTCACCGCGCTCGCCGAGGAGGGCGCCGGGTTGGTCGTCGGCCCCTGGTTCATCATGGGCGAGTCCGTGCGGGCGGGGCGGCTCGTACGGGTGCTCTCGACGTACGGGCTCAACGAGCTGCCGTGCCAGGCCGTGCACGCGCACGGCAACCGCCCGCCGTCCAAGGTGCGTGCGTTCATCGACCACCTCGTGGCGGCCTACCGCGAGCCCCCGTGGGGATCGCCGCCGGGGTGACCCGCCGACGGCGGCTCGGCCCCCCGGCGCGCCCGCGTCAGTGGATGTCGACCCCGAGGGTGTACTCGACGACCTCGCGGCCGCACTCCACCGGCATGACGGCGATCTGCCACGCGCCGTCGGCATCCGCCGTCCACTCCACCGACGGGCAGCGGTACCCGCGGCCGTAGGAGCAGGTGTAGTTGTCGAACGCGACAACCTCGGTGCACGAGTCCGGACCGTTGAGCCAGAAGGCGGGGAAGAAGGCCGTGGTGCCCGAGACGGTGTCGATGGTGACGGTGAACGTGTCACCCGCGAGCAGATCCACCGACCACACGTCGATCGCCGAGTCGTCGCACCGGAGATCCTCCGACACGGTCACGGCGCTCGGGTAGGAGCCCGTGTCGCGCGACGTGGCGTAGCCACAGGTCTCGTCCAGGTAGAGGAAGCGCTTGACCCACTCGGTCTCCGTGTAGTCCCAGGCCAGCGTGTCGCCGTCGAGCGTGACGGTGCCGTCCCCGCCCCAGTCGCCACCGCCGGTGTCGGGGCGCGGCGGCTCGTCCGCGCCCCCGTCGCCGAACTCGCTGGTGCCCGAGTCCCGGCCGTCACTCCCGCCGTCGTCCATCACCGGGACCCGCGCGATGACGAACGACTCCTCGTAGACGCCACCGCCCCAGTAGCCGCCGGTGTCGGGGCCCATGCCGGTGTCGTCGGGGCGCCCGTCGCTGCCGCCGGAGCCGCCGCCGGAGTAGCCGGAGTCGCCGCCGTCCTCGGAGCCGTAATCGTAGTCGTAGTAGTAATAGTAGCCGGTGTACGCCGACATGTAGGTGGACTGGAACCGCGCCGGCTCCAGGTAGCCACCCCAGGTGTAGGTGAACACCTCACCGGTGCGCTCGTCGACCCAGGTCTCCGTGTACTCGGGCGTCGTGTAGCTGTGGATGTACTGCATCGACGTGTCGTAGCGCTCGGTCGTGTCGAGCCAGGACAGGCGGGTCTCGTAGTCGCAGGAGGCGGACGACGCGTCGCGCGTGAGCGCGGCGTCCATGTCGAAGTCGAACTCGCAGTCCGGGCACATCGTCGAGGCGCCCACGCCCGTGAGGTTCACGTCGAAGTCACAGATGACGCTGCCGTCGTCCAGGTTGGCGCTGTAGACCGTGGCGGTGCCGGCGAAGCTGGTCCACGCCCGGGCGGAGCCGGTGAGCACGCCCGATCCGGACGCGACGAGCTCGACCTCGTCCTCCTCGATGAAGCGGACGTCGTCCTCGACGAGGGTGATCTCGAACGGGGGCGGCGAGGTGTCCGTGTCCGTATCGGTGTCCGTGTCGGCGTCCGTGTCGGTATCGGTGTCCGTATCGGTATCCGTATCCGTATCGGTGTCGGTGTCCGTATCGGTGTCCGTGTCCGTATCGGTATCGGTGTCCGTATCGGTGTCCGCGGCGTCGGTGTCGGTGTCCTCCGACTTGTCGTCGGGGCCGTCACAAGCGGGGAGGAGGAGCGCGGCGAGGAGGAGGAGGCGCATGGGAGATCCGGGATACGGGACCTCCTTTCGCCGATCTCCGGCCGGACGTCAAGCGTTCTGTCCGCGCTACGCGGGCGGACGTCAGCCGGGGGACGAGAATTCCACGACGAGCTGGCGGGACGCCGCCACGAGCCGGCCGTCCGGGCCCCACAAGCGGCCGTCCACGCTCGCGTGGCCCTCCCCGGCGGCGATCGTGGTCCCTTCGAAGCGCCACCACGCGTCGGGGGCCGCGTCGGCGGGCGCCGCGTCGGCGGGCGCGACGAGGTCGACCATCCACGTGACCGTGCTCGCGGGGGCCGGCGCGCCGAGGAGCGGGAGGACGGGCGCGGGCCACGCGTCGAGGAGGGCGAGCACGACGGCGTCATCGGCGGGCATGGGCTCCGCGAGCCGCACCCAGCCGCCCACACGGGGGTCCGTGCCGCCGGTGAAGGGGAGCGCGCCGCCGGTCCAGCGGTAGTCGAATTCGCGCGTGAAGCGGGGTGTGACGCCCTCGATGTAGGGGAAGGCGGGCAGCGTGTCGGCCGGCGCCACCGTCGGCGGCGGACCGGCCTCCCAACGGATGGCCGTGGCGCGGGCCGCGCCGTACGCCGCCACGACAACGGCGCACACCTCGCCGCCCTGGACGAGCCGGGCCTCGGCGTGGGTGAGGGCGCGCCCCTCGCGGAGGATGCGCGTCTCGACGCGGAGGGGCCCGACGCCGGCGGGCGCCACGAAGTCGACGAGCACGGACCGCAGGCGACGGTCGGCCGGCACGCGTTGCGCGAGCGCGCGCACCGCCATCCCGACGAGCAGCCCACCGAAGGCGGCGCGGCCCTGCGCCCACTCGGGGGTCACCGTGCCGACGGAGGCGTCACCGTCGGGGACGAGGTGGAGGGCGTCGGCGAACGAGGGCATGGTCGGCTCCGCGGCGGGCCAGCGTAGCGCGGGGCCGGAGCCCCCGATCGCCCCATCCCTACACAGTGCCATGTCCAACGCCGCACCGCTCGCGCAGTGCCGGGTCGAACGCCGCCCGGCGAGGCCACCCGCGCGTCTGAACCGCCAGGAGTGACCGAAACGCGAGATCCGCCGGCCGGTCGAGCCCCCGAGCGCGGCGTTCGACCCCTCTCCGTGTCGTGACTGCGGCGTTCGAGGGGACATTGCGTGAGGAGGGCCGCCTCGGGGGGCCGCCTCGGGGGGCCCTCCCACCGAAACCACCTCGCCGGGCGGTCCGGGGAGGGGCGCGATCACGGAATCGCGCCCATTCGCCTCTAGTTCTTCACACAGAGGATCGGCGCCCCGCTGCTGCCCGAGCCGTACGCCCCGCCACCCCTCCGCCGCGCGAGGTGCCTGCAAGGCGCGAGCGCAGCGAGCGGTCCGGCGGGCCTCGGCCGGACGGAGGCGCCCCGCGCCGAACCCTGGAAGGGACCGGCCCCGGCGCCCCGCCGGGGACGCGCTCGTCGAAGCCCGGCCTCGTCTTCTCGGAGGTCCGGTCACGGCTGACACCCCGCCGGCACCACCATGCGATACCATGCCGCCGTGCAATCCATCGGCCTCGTCCTCGCCTTCCACAACACCCAGCCACCGGGCACGAGCGGAGACGACCTGCGTCGCGCCTTCGAGCGCGCCTATTTCCCGATGCTCGACGCGCTGGAGGCCTACCCGGCCATCCGCGCGTCGATGCACTGGAGCGGCCAGCTCCTCGAGTGGATGGAGCTGCACGCCCCCGACCAGCTGGAGCGGCTCGTCGGGCTCGTGAACAGCGGGCGCGTCGAGATCCTGGGCGGCCTGTGGGGGGGCGGCGTGCTGCCGTCCCTGCCCGAGCGGGACATCGTGGGGCAGGTGAGCACGATGACGCGCTGGTGGCGCGCCCAGGGCGACATCAAGGTGCGCGGCGCGTGGCTCCCGTACACCGCGTGGGATCCGTCGGCCGCGCGCATCCTCGGGCGGCTGGGGCTGCAGTACACCGTGCTGGAGGAGTCGCAGTTCTCCCCCCCGGTCGTGCCCGACGGCTACTACCTGACCGAGCGCGAGGGCACGGCCCTGGCGTTGTTCTGCGCCGACACGCGGCTCGGCCGCCTCGTCCCGGAGTCGACCCCCGGGCGCATCCTCAAGGCGGTGGCGCTCCGCGCGCGGGACGGCGCCCGGTGCGTCGTGCTCGCGGTCCCCGGCGAGGGCTTCGGCGCCGCGCTCGACTCGTCCGCCACCCACTGCTTCGGACCCAACCGCGGCTGGGTGCGGCGCTTCTTCGCCGCGCTCACCGACAACGCCCACTGGCTCAAGCTCGTGAGCTTCGGCACCGTGCTCGACCGCATGCGCCCGACCGACCGGGTCTACCCGCCCGCGTCGGTGAGCCTGCCGGTGTCCGTCGCCGCGCTCGGCCCGCGCGGGGCGGCCTTCGCCGAGGTGATGGGGGAGGCGCGGCGCGGCCGCGACTGGACGCTGGAGCGCGCCGCTCCGTTCCTGCGCGGCGCCGCGTGGGAGCAGCTCCTGGCGCACTACCCGGAGATCAACCGCCTCCACAAGCGCATGCTCCGCACCTCCGCGGAGGTGGCGCGGCTGCGCGCCGCGGTGCGCGAGGACCGCCGGCCGCTGGTCGGCGAGGAAGGCGACGAGCGGGCCGAGGCCCTCGAAGAGGCCACGCGCGCGCTCTACCGCGGCCAGAACGGCGCCGCGTACGTGCTCGGAACCGACGTGGGGGCGCAGGATCCCGGCGTGCGCGCCCAGGCGTGGGCGAACCTCCTGCGGGCCGAGTACACCGTCGCCACCGCGCTCGAAGAGCTCTCGCCGCGCGCGGAGAAGGTGGACTACGACTGTGACGGGCGCGCCGAGGTCGTCGTCCGCACGCCGCACCTCTGCGGGATCGTGGCGCCGTCGAGCGGCGGCGCCCTCGTGGAGCTCGACGCGTGGTCGCTCCCCGGCAACCTCCTCAACGTGCGCACCCGTCGCGACGAGCCCGAGCACGCCGAGCTCAAGCGCTCCGAGAACCTCCCGACCGTGGTGGGGACCGAGCCCGCCGCGCTGCTCGAGATCGAGGAGGAGGAGGAGCTCACCGACGAGGCGACCGACATCACCGACCTCCCGATCCTGCCGGTCGCCGAGGTGGGCCTCGCCGCGCGCCTCCACTACGATCGCCACGTCCGCGCCAGCTTCCTCGACCACTTCCTCGGCCCGGAGGCGAGCCTCGAGAACGTGCGCAAGGGGCGCTTTCCCGAGGCGGGCGACTTCGTGGGCGCCGACTACCAGCTCCTCAAGCTCGAAGAGTCGGAGCACGGGGACACCCACATCACCGTCGCGCGCGACGGCAACGTGAACGAGGGCGCCGCCCTCCGCCTCGTGCGCATCCAGAAGCGCTACCTGTTCTCGGGGGACACCCCCAACATCGACGTGCGCTACGAGATCGCCAACCGGTACCACGAGCCGGTGCGGAGCCGCTTCGCGGTGGAGCTGAACCTCGGGTTGGACGGCAGCTTCGGCCCCGGCGTGTTCCTCGAGACCGCCGCCGACGTGCGGACGCCGCTGACCGAGGCGGGGGACCACCCCGACGTGCACGCCCTCGCCCTCGTCGACGAGAACCGCGGCTACCGCGTGATCGTCACCTTCCACACGCCGGCGCACCTCTGGCACTTCCCGATCGAGACGGTGAGCCGCACGCCCCGTGGCCTCGCGCCCGTGTTCCAGGGCATCTGCCTCCTCGCGTGGTGGCCGGTCGAGCTCTGGGGCCAGGAGCGCCGCCGCATCGACATCTCCATGTCGGTGGAGGGCTGATCCCATGAAATCGCCGGCCGGGAGCTTCTGCCTCGTGCTGCACGGCCACCTGCCGTGGGTGCTCCACCACGGCCACTGGCCGCACGGCGAGGTCTGGCTCTTCGAGGCCGCCGCCGAGACCTGGCTGCCGCTCCTCGACGTCGTCGAGACGTGTGTCGCCGAGGGCACGCCCGTGCCGCTCACCCTCGGCCTGATGCCCATCCTGCTCGAGCAGCTCGGGCACCCCGGCTTCCAGGAGCGCTTCCCGAAGTGGCTCGCCGCGCAGGTCGCCCGCGCGGAGGCCGACCACGCCGAGTTCACCGGCCGGGGCGAGCTGCACCTCGCGTTCCTCGCCGCTCGGTGGAGGCGCCACTACGCCGGCCTCGCCGAGCGCTTCGACGCGATCGGGCGTGACATCGCGGGCGCGTTCGCCGCCCTCGCGCGCGCCGGCCACATCGAGCTGCTGACCAGCAACGCCACCCACGGCTACATGCCACTCCTGCAACACGACGCCTGCGCGCGGGCCCAGGTGCGGGCGGGCGTCGCGACCAGCCAGCGCGTGCTCGGGCTCCGGCCGAAGGGCGCGTGGCTCCCCGAGTGCGCCTACCGCCCGGCCGGCCCGTGGACCCCACCCGTCGTCCACGGCGACACGCGCAACCGCGCGGGCGTCGAGGAGGTGTTCGCGCAGGAGGGGGTCGGCTTCTTCTTCGTGGACGCGCACCTGTTCCAGGGCGCCCGCAGCGAGGGGATCGTGGGGCCCGGCGCTCCGGGGAAGGGGGGCTTCGGCAAGGTCGGGTGGGACCAGGCGACGTGGGACGAGGGCCGCGCGTGGCGCAGCGTCCTCGAGCCGCACCTCGTCACCTCGACCGGCGGCCCCGGGCGCCTCGTCGCCCTGGCGCGGCACCCCGAGGTGAGCGAGCAGGTGTGGAGCGGCGAGGTCGGCTACCCGGGGGACGGCCGCTACCTCGAGTTCCACAAGAAGCACGGCGCCGAGGGCCTCCGCTACTGGAAGGTGACCGGCGCGAAGACCGACCTCGGCGACAAGCACGCCTACCAACCGGACGACGTGACCGGCGCCGTCTACACCCAGTCCCAACACTTCGTCGCGGTGGTGCGCGCGGTGCTGGAGCGGCACCGCGAGCGCACCGGTCGCCACGGCGTGGTTGTCGCGCCGTTCGACGCCGAGCTGTTCGGCCACTGGTGGAGCGAGGGCCCGCTGTTCCTGCGCGAGGTCTTCCGCGCGATGGCGCACGACCCCGCGATCGAGCCCACGACCGTCTCGGCGTTCCTCGCCGCGCACCCGCCCGACAAGGTGGTCGCGCTCCCCGAGGGGAGCTGGGGCGAGGGCGGCGACCACCGCGTGTGGATGTCCGAGGAGCTGAAGTGGACGTGGGAGGCCGAGTACCGCGCGGAGGACCGCTTCCTCGGCATGCTCGACCGCCTCCCGTGGCGGACGAACCCCGGCGTCGAGGAGGCGATGAAGGCCGCCGCGCGCGAGCTGCTGCTCCTCCAGGCGAGCGACTGGCAGTTCGTCGTGACGACGAAGGGCGCCGTGGACTACGGCTACCGGCGCTTCTGCGAGCACCTCGCGTGCTTCGACCGCGCCGGCAACGTCGCGGAGGCCCGCGCGAAGGGCGAGCCGGACACCGCCCTCTCCCTGCTCGAGCTGGAGGACATCCGCCTCCACGACGCCGTGTTCCCCGATCTCTCCCTGGAGTGGTGGAGTGCGTGAGCTGCGGACCTGCCCGGTCACCGGGCGGTTGGTGCTTCTCAACGACGGCTGGATCGACGTCCCGGCGCCGCGTCCCGCCGAGCCGTCGAGGCCGTGCTGGTATTGCGACTACGCCGGGCCGGTGATCGCGCGCTTCGCGGGCGCCGCGCGCGCGGTGATCGTCGCGCCCCACCCCGTTCCCGCGCTCGGCATCGAGGGCGATCCGCGCCCCACCGTGCTCGCGGGCGGCGTGCGGCGGCAGGCCGTGGGCGCGCACGAGCTCGTCTTCGCGAGCGGCGTGTCAGGGCACGCCGACGTGGGGGAGGGCGCCCTCCTCGCCGCGCTCGCGACCCGCGTGGCCGATCTGCGGAAGGACGCGCGCCTGCGCACGTTCGGGGCCACACGGCGGCATGCCCCCGGGGCCCACCCCGTCTGGCAGGTCTTCGCGTTGCCGACCGAGCTCCCGCCGTCCGCGCCCGCGGGGTGGCGGGACGCCGAGCGGGCCCACGGCGAGCGGATCCTCGAGGACGGCGGCGCCACGGCCCTGCTCGCATGGGCGCCCCGCGTGCCCTTCGAGACCTGGGTGCTCCCCGCGCAGGGGATCGCGCACATCGACCACGCCGGCGCCGAGATCGTCGCGGCGGTGGCGGCCGCGGTCGATCGGGTCCGCGCGCGCCTCACCGTCGCGTTGCGCGATCCCACCTTCGACCTCGTGCTCGTGGACGGCGAGCCGTGGCGCATCGAGGTCCTCCCGCGCCTCGTCGGGCCCGCGCCCGTCGAGGTGGCCACCGGCGTGCCCGTGCACGGCGTGTTCCCCGAGGCGGCGGCGCGGTTTTTGGCGGATGCGCGGGCGCGGTAGGTTGTTGGGTTGTGGGGTTGTGAGCGCGCCCCGCGCGGACGCGGGGCCGGGTGGCGTCCGGGGTCGGGCGTTCGCCCTCCGTCGGCCCGCCGCGCGCGGGCCGACCGGCGCGGGCCGTTGGTTGCTACGCGGCCTCCGGCCCGGTGGTCCCGTCCGCCCGCGCCGCCCTCCCGACCCCCTCGCGCGCGTGGGGGAGGGCGGTGGGTCGACGTTGCGCCGCGCGCGAGCCTCGTCACCGGGGGGATCGCGGACAATCGAGGGGGCTCTGTCCCGGATTCCGGACATTCGAGGCGGCTCTGCATCGTCGGGGGCCCGGTGGCGATGTTGGTCGGCGGGGCGCGCCCCGCGCCGACGCGCCCCAAGCCCCGCGCCAACGCCCCGCCCCCATCCCAACTCCCGTCCGCCACGTCCCGGGGGGCGTTACGGGGGGCTCCCCCCCGTCCCAGAAGGAAGAACCCGATGAACATCGCGATGGTAGCCGCGGAGGTCGCGCCCTGGTCGAAGACCGGTGGCTTGGGTGACGTGTGTGGCGCCCTGCCCGTCGCGCTCGCGGCGCTCGGGCACGACGTGATGACGATCTCGCCGCGCTACAAGGACTACCCGGACGCCTGGGACACCGGCATGCGCGCCCTGGTGTACCTCTTCGGGCAGCACCACGAGGTGCGGTACTTCCACGCGAAGGTCGACGGCGTGCACCACGTGTTCGTGGACCACCCGTGCTACCACCGCGGCGGCATCTACGGGGATTCCCAGGGCGCCTACGGCGACAACCTCTTCCGCTTCGCGCTGCTCTCCCGCGCCGCCATCGAGGCCACGGCGCTCGTGCCGCTCGACGGCGTGCCGATGGGCGAGGATGTCGTGTTCCACGCCAACGACTGGCACACCGGCCTGCTCCCGCTCTACCTCGAGGCGGTCTACCGGCCCGCGGGGCGCTTTCCCGGCGCCGGCACCGTACTCGGCATCCACAACGCCGGTCACCACGGGAGCGTGCCCGCCCACGACTTCGCCGGGCTCGACATCTCCTCGCGGTGGTGGCCCGCGATCGACTTCGACGGCCGGGCGAACCCCCTCAAGGCCGGCGCCACGCTCGCCCGCAAGCTCGTGGCGGTGTCACCGACGTACGCGCGCGAGATCACCGGCCCCCTCGGTTTCGGCCTCGAAGGGGTGTTCGCCTCCCGCGGCGCCGATCTCGTCGGCATCCTCAACGGGGTCGACGCCACGTGGGATCCCGCCACCGACCGCCACCTCGCCGCCACCTACACCGCGGACGACCTCTCGGGGAAGGCCACCGACAAGGCCGCGCTCCAGCGCGAGCTCGGGCTCCCGGTTCGCGCCGACGTGCCGCTGCTCGGCGTCATCGCGCGGCTCGATCACCAGAAGGGCATCGATCTCGTCGAGGCCGCCGCGCCGTGGCTGATGCGTCACGACCTGCAGCTCGTGATGCTCGGGAGCGGATCGCCCGCGCTCGAGGGCTTCTTCCGGCACGCCGAGCACGCCTGGCCGGACAAGGCGCGCGGGTGGGTGGGCTTCAACGAGGGCCTCGCCCACCGCATCGAGGCCGGCGCCGACATGTTCCTCATGCCGTCGCGCTTCGAGCCGTGCGGGCTGAACCAGATGTACTCGCTGCGCTACGGCACGGTGCCGATCGTGCACGCCACCGGCGGCCTGGCCGACACGGTCCAGACCTTCAACCCCGTCTCGGAGACCGGCACGGGGTGGGCCTTCCGGCCCTTCAGCCTCGAAGCGTTCGTCGAGGCGCTCGGGTGGGCGCTCTACACCTGGCGGATGCACCCGAAGGCGTGGCGTGGCATCCAGCAGCGGGGCATGGCCCAGGACTTCAGTTGGGAGCGGTCCGCGCGGGCGTACGCCGAGATCTACGCGGCGGCGGGCCCGCGGTAGGCGCGCCCGCGGTGGGCGCGCCCGGTGGGTGGGAGATTCAGCTGAGGTTGCGCCCGATCTCCTTCGACGCGCGGGTCACGTCGAGGAAGATGAGGCCCAGCTTGGCGTTCTTGGCGGCGAGCACGGCGAGCACCGCATCGGGCCCGCAGCGGGACAGGATGAGGAACCCGGCGTCGCCGCGGACCATGACGAGCTCGAAGCTCCCCCGCTTGAGCTCGGCGACGATGCGCTCGCCGATGCCGAGGAGCGCGGCGCTCATGGCGGCGACCGAGTCGTCGTCGATGTCCTGGGGGAGGGCGCTCGCGATGACGAGGCCGTCGTTGTCGATGACCGCGGTGGCCTCGACGTCGGGGGTGGTGGTGGAGAGGGTCTTGAGCTGCTTGGTGATCTGGTCGGCACGGGACATGTGTCTCTTCCTTTACGTGGGGGGAGGTGCTCCGTTTGGGAGCCGCTCCGTTTGGGAGCCGCTCCGTTTGGGAGCCGCCGGGAGGTGCTAGGTGGCGCGCTGGATGCAGTTTTCGAGCAGCCGCCGGCTCATGCCGGTGAACTTCGCGAGCCGGTTGAGCCGCTCGTCGCCGTAGGCGAGGTTGATGATGAGCAGGTCGAGGTCGAGGATCTTGATGTACGCGGCGACGTGACCGGCGGAGTCCGCGCCCAACTCCTCGCGGATCGCGAGCAGGCCCTCGGTGCGGAGGTAGCTCATGACCGCCTCGACGAAGTACGGGTCGAGCCCGATGCGCACGTGGACGTGCCCGACCTTCATCCGGCTCTGGAAGTAGGAGTCGCCGTAGTCGCCCGCGAAGAGCTCCCCGAGGTAGCGGTGGTGCGTCTTCTTGAGCGCGTCGACGCGCCCGTCGATGAGCCCGGCGGTGGCCGGGTAACGGGTGAGGGTGTCGTAGAACCCGTCGGTGATGCGGGCGCCGTGCTTCTCGAACACGGGGGCGAGGGCCGCGAGGTAGGCGACGTCGGCGTCGCCGAAGTCGAGAAAACCCTTCATGAGGGCGTACACTTCGGTCGGGGTGGCCAAATCTGGCTCCTGGGTGAGAGAAAGGCTGAGAGATCCGTCAGCCGCGGGGAGAGGCCCATCGTTTGCGCGCCGCGACCGCGAGGTGGTCCCGCGCCTCGCGGACCTCGGCGGGGGTCTGATCGCACCAGGTCTGGCGCGCCCGCGCCCACGCGGCGCCCAGCGCCGTCGCGCACCGGAGCTCGACCTCCGTGGGGTTGGTCTCCGGCGTGAGGTTCCCGGGCGCGTCCTTCTGGTTGTAGAGGTCGAGGTCGCCCACCAACGCCTCTGCGAGCCGCCACGCCCGCTGGTGCGCCTCTCCGCGGAGGACCTGGGGGGTCCGCGCGCGGACGCGGGTACGGAGGCCCGCGGAGGGCCGGAACGTCGGGTAGTGGCGGCCGTCGATCGCGAGCTTGCGACCGTCCTTGACCGACCGGAGGGTGCGCTCCGGCTCCCACCGCGACGAGAACGTGCCGAGCCCGTGGACGTGCACGTCCTCGCCGTGCGCGAGCGCGTCATGGACGAGCGCCACGAAGGCATCGAGCGCCGCGCGAGTCGTCTTCGTGGGGAGGTCGGCGCGCGCGGCCACCTCCAGGATGTGCTCGGTCCAGCTCATCGGACACCTTCCGGCGGGTACATGGTCACCATCCCGTACATCTCCCTGACCGCGGCACGTGCGAGGGCGTGGAGCTCGGGCGCGGTCCCGGGATCCAGCGAGCGGACGACGTCCTGGAACTCGGCGAGGCGGGCGTGCAGCTCGACCAGGCAGCGGCGTCGACGCTGCTCCGCGAAGCCGCGCGCACGTGTCACGACCTCCTCCGCGAGGCGGCGGGGGAGGCCCGTCACCTGGGCGACCTCGGCGGGATCGGCGCCGCTGACGACCTCCACCGCGTAGAGGCCGGCGCAGAAGAGGCGGGACAGGCGCCGCGGGCCGATGCCGGGCAGCGCCAGGAGCTCCTCGAACAGTGGGATGGCGGACACGTCGAAGGACACGAGATCCCGGAGGCCGCGGCCCGGCTCCCCGAGGCCCTCCGCGAAGCGGGGGAGCCACTCGCGGAGGCGGGCCAGGAACCGCTCGCGGTCGCGCCCGCGCGGGTTCTCCGCGCACGCGACGAGGCTCGGGCGGAGCTCGACGATGAGCTGTCGCTGGGGCTCGTCCCGGGCCACGATGGCGAGCTTCTCGAGGGCGTCGAGCGCCGAGGCGAGCTGCTGGAGGCCGGTCCGCGCATCCCGGCCGGCGAACACACCCGCCGCGGCGACCCGCACGATCTCCACGTATTGGGCGGAGATGCGGTGGGTGACCGCGGTGAGCTCCGCGGACGGTGCCAGGTCGCGGAACAACAGGCCGGGATCGCGCGGGTGCGCGAACAGCGCGGTGATCTCGCTCTCGTCGGTGTCGATGGTGAACGCGCCCAGCTCGGTGACGGCGTCCGTTTCGGGTTCGTTCATCCGGCTCCCTCCGTGGCGGCGCCCGTGAGCGCGGCCAGCTCGCGTTGGAGCGCCAGGCACGTCCGGTTCGTCGTGCGGCGCCACGTCATGCCCGGCGGCACCTGCACGACGAGGAACATGCGGGCCTCGGAGGAGAGCAGGAGCGGCCGGATCACGAGGCGACCGACAGCGTCGTCTCGTACCGCGAGCTCGTCCACGGCGCGCATGCCGAGGTCTCGTCCGGCGCGCGCCACGACGTCGTCGAAGAGGCTCGCCAGGGCGGCGAGATCGTCGCAGGGGGAGGGATCTCCCGCCGCGGCGATGAGGAGCCCCTGGTCGGTGCACACGAGCGACATCGGGAATCGCCCGTCGTCGTTGCCCGCCGCCAGGAGCGTGGTGATGCGGCCCTCGAGCCCGTTCGCGGCCATCAGCGTCCTTCCATTTTGGCGACTCGCCGCAGGTTCTGGGTCGCGATGCGATCGTCCGGGCGCATGGAGAGCGCCATCTCGAAGTACTGCCGGGCCTCCACGTACCGGGCCTCGCGGACGAGCCGTCGTCCGACCTCGATGCACGCGTCGTACGCGCTCGAGCCGTCCGCGTGGAGGTGCTGAGGCAGCACCCTCGGCGGGACGGGCGGCGCCGCCTCCTGCAGGTGGCCCTGCTCGATCGCGAGCAGGAGCGGATCGACGACGCTCGATCGCGTCACGCCAGCCATCTGCACCGCCTGCCAGACCGGCTTGCGGCCGTCGAGCCGCAGCCTGGCGATCGCGGGGAGGAGCCCGTACGGCTCGACCGTCGCGAGCACCAGGGGTTCGACGCGCCGCCAGTCGTCCAGAAGGCGGCACCCTTCCAGGACGAGCCCGGCGCAGCTCCCCAAGGCCGGCGCCTTCGGTTCGGGGGCTGCCTCGACGACGAACCGGCCCGCGGCGTGCAGGAACAGCTCCAGCAACGCCGAGACCCCGCCTTGCCCGGCGAACGCGGCTCGGACCACGTTTCCGGCGTGCATGCCCACCTCGCCGCCCGCCTCGTAGACGAGGCGCCCCGTGAGCACCTCCATCTCGGCGATCTGGAGCAGGGCGCCCATCCCGATGGCATCACCATCGCCGCTCAGGACCTCAGACATTGGCCGCTCCATCGGCTGCGGCCGCCCGGTTGCTCCGGAGCCCCATGAGGACCATCTTCACGATCTGCGACTGGGTCTCCCACACGCCGACGCCGTTCGCGGAGATGGCCTCGATCGAGGGGGCGCGCCCGGGGTTCAGCATCCGCTCGAGGACACCGAGCGAGAGCGCCCTCGGCAAGTCACGCTTGTTCCATTGGTAGACGTGGGGGATCGTCGAGAGGTCACGCCCCCGTAGCGAGAGCGCGCGCACCAGGTCGTCCTTCGAGACGACGTTTGCTTCTTCGCGGTTCGGGTTGGAGTCCGCCACGAAGACCAACCCGTCCACCCCTTCGAGCACCGCGTTGCGCGTGGCCTGGTAGAAGGACTGTCCGGGCACGGTGAAGAAGTCGATCTTCACGCGGTAGCCACCGATCGTGCCGAAGTCGGCGGGGAAGTAGTCGAAGAAGAGCGTCCGCTCCGTCTCGGTGTCGAGCTTGATGAGCTCCCCGCGTTGGTCCGCGTGGTAGCCGGCGTGCAGCTTCACCAGGTTTGTCGTTTTTCCTGACATCCCCGGGCCGAAGTAGACGATCTTCAGGCTGATCTGCCTGGCGATCCGGTTGATCCTCATGCGCATGCTCCCGCGGGTACACTGTTGCCGCCGCGCTCCGGTAGGGTGGGGGGCAGGTGGATCAAGGCCCGCTCGACCTCGTCCGATCCGGGTGCCAGGGACCGCGCCAACCGGGCCCAGGCCCGCGCGTCCGCGACCCGGTCCCGCGTGCGTCGCTCGGGATCCGCCACGCGTGCGACGGCGAGCCAGGCGAGGACGACGGGGTCGTCGAGGCGGGTGTCACGCAGGCCGAGGAGGACCTGCTCGGCCTTCTCCCACTGGCCGGCGTCGAGGAGCGCGGCCGCGTGTCCGATGGCCTCCGCCGGGACGCCGTCCTCGCACACGTCGGTGAGACCGACGGTGTCGAAGTCGTACCCGCCCTCGTCGTCCTCCGGATGGTTCAGGCCGGACACCCCGAAGAGGTCCTCCTCGTCCGCGCAGTGGGAATACCTCGGTGTGGGGGCGCTCCGGGGGCGGAGCTCGAACGGCGGCCGGGAGGCGCGTGCCGACTCCGGAACCGGAGCGAGACGGGCGAGCCCGAGCCGCTCCATCGCGCGCAGTTGGAGGCCGAGCGCGGCCCGGCCGGTCGGCTCCGTCTGAATGCCGCCCAATCCGGGGACCCATCGGAGCCGCGGATACAGGCCGAGCTCGTCCAGCATTGCGAGCGGCGCCAGGAGTGTCACCTCGGGAACTCCTCCCTTTTGGAGCCAATTCCGGTCCGCCCCGACCAGCGCGTGCTGGACGAGGGCACGCGCGACGTGGCCTCGCAGCCCCGTGCCGACGCCCTGTCGCGGCAGGAGCTCGATCCGTTCGGCCCGGAGGGCCCGGTGCAACACGGGCGCCGCGTCCGGGGTCACGAGCCCCCCCTGGACGAGCGGCAAGGCGATCGTGCCGCTGCCTTGCGGATCCTCGAAGGTCAAGACACCCGTCTCGCCGAGGACCCATGCGCGGGCGATCCGCGCCGAGGGCGATGCCGCCGCGCCGGGTACGGAGGTCCGATCCGAGAACGAGGTGAGGGCGCTGGACAAGGGGAAGAAACCTCTTCGGTAAAGAGTTGGGCGCTCGGGCGGCGTGCAGATCGCAGCTGAGACCGGACCGTCGGGATGAGTGCACTCTACGAAGACGACGAGGGGCGTGGATTGATAAATGTCAATTCAATCGCCGGTCGTAGTCGGCACCCTGTCCGTACTGCGAAGACGTTCGCCACCGTGCGATCGCAGTGGAGAAGCCCTGACTCAGCGCGCCATGAAATGCCCCTGCCCTTTTCCCTGTGACGACGTGAGCGTGAACGCGCGCATCGCGGTGATGGCCAAGGCGACCCGCCTGCGCACCGGAGAGCGCGTCTGGACGATGGGCGACCGCGCGGACGGCGCGCTCATCGTGTGCCGAGGCGCGGTCACCGTCTCGTCGTTCACGCCGTCCGGGCAGGAGCAGGTGGGGTGCGTGGGCTCGCGCGGCATGGCGATTGGCCTGGACGAGGTCATCGACGGCGGCGCGCGTCGTACCGAGGTGGAGGTCGTGATGGCCGGACACGGGCTGTACCTCTCCGAGGCCACCCTCCTCGAGCTGCTCGACGGCGGCGGCGCCCCGGCGCTCACCGTCGCGCAGCTCGCGGTGCGTCGGGTGCGCGCGATGGGCCGACGCGTGGCGGAGCTCGGCTACGGCACGGTGGAGCAGCGGATCGGGCGCCTCATCGTGCGGATGTGCGACGAGAGCGGCCTCGCGGACGAGCGCGGGGTCTTCCTGCCGCTACAGATCAGCCGCGTGCGCCTGGCGGTCATCCTCGGGTGTCGCACGGAGACCCTCGTGCGGGTGTTGAAGATGCCCGCGCTCCAGGAGATCCTGACGTTCACCCGCGAGGGCATCCTCGTCCGCGACATGGGGGCGCTGCGGATGCTCGCCTCCTCCGAGTGAGCGGGGGCGACGTTACAACCAACCCCGCATGAAGTCGGGCCGCTCCTCGATGAACTCGCGGAGGTTGTCCGGATTGCAGGCGAAGAACGTCCGGGTGTCGGCCCGACAGTCCTCCCCGATCCGGTCGGCGGCCTCCTCCACCTGCGCCGGCAGCTCCGTCTCCAACACGGTGATCACGTCCGCGATGCGGTCGCCGAGCGCGTCGGCGCACTCCGCGTCCGCCCAGCATCGGATGACGAGCGTGCCCCGCATCGGGAAGGTGGCGTTCCCCATCGGGGGCAGCTCCTCGTGGCTGAAGCTGCGGTCCGTGCCCCACGGCAGGAACGACCAATTCTCCGCCAGGGGCGCGTGGTACACGAGGAAGTTGTGGTGGTTGAACACGTAGCCGTCGTCGTTCCCGGCCACGGTGTCGATGGCCCAGTACCCGAGCGTCGCGTCCATGTCGAAGTTGGCGTTCAGCATCGCCCAGAACTCGCTGTCACCGGTGGCCTCGACGGTGTCGACGAGATCGAGGATGTCGTCGGGGGCGGCCACGAGATCGCCCGACTCCTCCAGGTCGAACCAATTGAACGAATAGTCGAAGTCGGCGCCGCTCGACTCGTAGAGGTTGCCGTCCTCGTCCCCGTCGAACACCCGCTCCACGAGCTCCTCGTCCATCGTCTCGACGAGGTTGTAGAGGCCGTACGACACGTCGTTGACCCACACCCGCGCGTAGGCCTGGCGGGGCGCCGGCACCCCGAGGCGGCGTGACAACCAATAGTAGCTCCGCTCCCGGAGCATGGTCTGGTCCTCGATCATGTTGTTCAACGTGAGGCGCTTCTCCCCGTCGATGCGCTGATCCACGATCCACTCGTGCACGTCGATCTTGAACGAGGGCTTCTGGTCGATGGTCTGGAACGAGGACACCCCCTTGAGCCGCAGGGCCACCTCCATCCAGTCGCCCTCCCACTCCAGGTCCGCCTCGACCTCGCGCGTGGGCTGGGCCCTCAGCGCGTCGATCTCGTCCGCGGAGAGGCGGATGTGCAGGTCGTGGACGGCGTCCTCCGCGTACAGGAGCGCGCCGTCCGACGGACCGTGCGCGGCCGAGCTCTCCCACGGAGAGAGGTCGGACGACCGCGGGCTCGGCGCGGCGACGCCGCCGGGTGGAGAGCCGTCGGACCGCGGGGTGAGTTGGCCGTCGGGAGCAAAGCACGCCAGGACGAACAGCGGAAACATTGGATCTCCGAGCGGGACGAGCCGCGAGCCGTGACCCAGCGCACCCCGACCTCCCCGTTCACGTTGAAACTTGTCACTTTGCCGGGGTTCGGGAAGGGGTGGGGCGGTCGCGGGCGGCGGCGTATAGTCGGCGGCGTGACCCGCGACGTCCCGACCACGTGCCGCTTGTGCGAGTCCGCGTGCGGGCTGGTCGCCACCGTGGAGGGCGACCGCGTGGCGCTGCGTCCCGATCCCGAGCACCCGGTCTCGCGCGGCTACGCGTGCCGCAAGGGCACCCACTTCGAGGCCATCCACCGTCACCCCGACCGGGTGTTGCGACCGCGGCTGCGGCGCGGCGAGGCGTGGGTCGACGTCGGGTGGGACGAGGCGTTGGGGGACGTGGGGCGGCGCCTGCGGGCCATCCGCGCGGCGCACGGCCCCGAGGCCATCGGCCTCTACCTCGGGAACGCCGCCGGCCACTCGCTCGGCGCGATCCTGGGCGCCCAGGTGCTGCAGCGCGCGCTCGGCACGACCAAGGCCTACAGCTGTCTGACCCTCGACAACAGCGGCATGTTCGTGGTCCTCGAGGCCTGCCTCGGCGATCCGATGGCCACGTTCGTCGCGGACTACGCCGGCTCGGACCACATCGTGCTCCTCGGCACGGACCCGCTCTCGAGCCAACCGTCACAGGCCCAATCCAACCCGGGGGGGGTAGGGGAGCTGCTCGCCGCCCGCGACCGCCTCACCGTGGTCGACCCCCGCGCGTCGGCCACCGCCCGCCACGCGGCGCGCCACCTCCGCCCGCGCCCCGGCAGCGACGTCGTGCTGCTCGCCGCGCTCGTCCGCGCGGTGCTCGCCCATCCTCGGCGTCCGGGCGGCGCCGGGGACCCGCTGCTCGACGAGGCCGATCTCGCCGCGCTCGCCGCGGCCGTGGCCCCGTTCGACGTTGCGCGCGCCGTGGCGGAGACGGATCTCACGGGAGCGGAGCTCGACGCGCTCGTCGCGGGCCTGCTCGCCGCGGAGCGCCCGCTGGTGTGGAGCGGACTGGGCGTGCTCCTCGGTGCGCACGGCACGCTCGGCTACTGGCTCACGCTCGCGCTCCAGGCCGTGCTCGGCGGGCTCGATCGCCCGGGCGGCTGGCTGCGGCAGCGCGGGGCGGTCGATCTCGCCGCGGTGCTCCGGTGGATCGGCCCCAAGGGGAGCGACCCGGCGCTCCGCTCGCGGATCGGCGGCTTCCCCGCGGTGCTCGGCACCCTCGCCGCCGCCACCCTCGCCGACGACGCCCTGACCCCCGGCGACGGCCAGCTCCGCGCCCTCGTCGTGGTGGGCGGCAACCCGGCCGTCTCCCTGCCGGACACCGACCGCGCCGCGCGCGCGCTCGCCGGCCTCGATCTGCTCGTGTCCATCGACCTGTTCGCGAACGAGACCGCCCACGGCGCCCACGCCGTGCTCCCCGCGGCGGACTGGCTCGAGCGCACCGACGTGCAGGTCCACATGGCGTCGCAGCGCCGCATCCCGCACCTCCAGGTGGCGCCCGCGGTGGTGCCGCCGCGCGGCGAGGCGCGGGA
This sequence comes from Deltaproteobacteria bacterium, assembly GCA_036676765.1. GTDB lineage: Bacteria > Myxococcota_A > UBA796 > UBA796 > SXON01 > CAJBVW01. The sequence continues at coordinate 1,765 of JAKFCH010000128.1, read as the reverse complement.
GGACTGGGCGATCCTGACCGGCCTGGCGCGGGCCGCCGCGCCGCTCGGGAGCGGGCCGCTCTACGGCCTCCTCGGCGCGGTCCACCCCACCACGATCGCGGCGGCGGCGGTGTCCGCGCTGGCGCCGTTCTCATGGCGGGCGCTGAGCGCGGCGCCGCGCGGCCTCGTGGCGCCGGGCGAGATCGTGGGCGCCCTCCGTAGGGGCGGCGGGCGGGTGCGCCTCGCGATCCCGGCCTTCACCGAGGCGCTCGCGACGGTCGCGGCCCTGGCGCCGGAGGCTCCGGGCCTGCGCCTCGTCACGTCCGTGCGGCCCATCGCCATGCTGAACACGTGGATTCGCGGCGACGCCCCCCACGCCACCCTCCACCCCGACGACCTCGCCGCCCTCGGTCACCCCGCCCGCGTGCGGCTCACCGGGCCCGCCGGGAGCGTCGAGGTGCCCGCCCGCGCCGACCCGGGGCTCGCGCGCGGCACGGTCGTCCTCCCGTTCGGCGATGCCCGCGCCAACCCCAACCGTGTCATCGGCGTGGGCCAGCTCGACGTGTTCACGGGCCAGCCGCGGTCGAACGGCGCGGGGGTGACCGTGGAGGGGGTCGAGTAGGCGGCGGAGGGGAGGGGGGCCCCGGATTCGCGAGGCCATCGGAAGCCGGGGCTACCGGCGGGCACCGCAAGCGGGGCGCTCGTGAGGGCCCCGACGGCGACGAGGTCGTTCGCCGGCTGGCCCCGCCGCCCCCGACGGGCGAAGCTTCACGCGAATGTCGTCCGAGCCCCGCCAACCGCTCTTCTCCGACGTCGGCCGCGCGTCCGGGCGCGCGACCGACCCGCGCTCGCGCACGTTCCACCTCGTGATCGTGATCGGCATCCTCGTCGCCACCGGCGCGCTCTTCACCGAGCTGGCCGAGCGCGGGCGGTGGGTCACGGTGACGGTGACGATGGACGGGCCGGCGCTCGAGCCGGAAGGGTCGGAGGCGCCTGGCCCGGCCGCGCCGGTGACGCCGGTGCCGTAGGAGCGGCCGTTCCGTGCCGGTCGCGCCGCGCCCCCATCGGATTACGCCGTCGCCATGTCCGCTCCGTTCCACCCCGTCGTCGTCCTGCCGCCCGGCTACCGGGTGCTCGACCTCTCGCGGCCCTGGCCCGCGCCCGACGCCGCGCCCACCGACGTCGCGTCCGCCGACGCCGCGCCCACCGACCTTGGCGCGCGTTGGACCGTCGGGCGCTACGACGAGGACCGCGCGATCTACACCCAGCCGCTCTTCGACGGCGGGCGTACCGTGCACGTGGGCATCGACCTCGGCGGGCCCGAGGGCACGGCGGTCCACGCGTTCGCGGACGGGGAGGTGATCCACGCCGGCGTGAACCCCGCGCCCGGCGACTACGGCCCCACGCTCGTCACCGCCCACGTGCTCGACGGCCGCCCTCTCTACGCCTTGTTCGGCCACCTCTCGACCGCCTCGCTCGCGCGGAGCCCGGTGGGGCGCCGCTTCCGAGCCGGGGATGTCCTCGGCTGGCTCGGGGACGAGGCGGAGAACGGCGGGTGGCCGCCCCACGTCCACGTCCAGCTCGCCTGGGACCGTCCGGAGACCCACGACCTGCCCGGCGCGGTCCGCCCCGCCGACCGTGACTCGGCGCTGCGCCGCTTCCCCGACCCGCGGCGGGTGCCGGTAGGTCCAGGCGCTCTCCACCAGGAGGTGGCGCACGCGCGCGTTGCCCATCTTGGTGATCGAGCCGCGCCGCACGGCCTCCCCGGTGGAGCGCTCGCCGGGCA
>JAKFCH010000127.1:0-55611 GCA_036676765.1 Deltaproteobacteria bacterium | reverse complement strand
CCGGCCGGGCCGACCTGCACCGTCTGGCTCGAGGGCACCTGGGGCCCGTTGATGGCGGGCCTGCCGGACTTCGGCGGCGATTCGGGCCCGCCCCGGCACGACTTCACCGTGCTGCGGGTCGTGGGGCTCGCCGATGCGTCGGCGGACAGGGTGCGGGGCGAGCGGCGGTAGAAGGGCGGGGGCGCGTCGACTAGCGCGAAACGCCCTCGTTCACCGCGGCATCGACGCCCAGCTCCCGGACCTGCTCCAGGAGCTCCTGGACCCCGAAGGGCTTCCCGAGGAAGCCGACGTGGCCGGTCGCGAAGATCCGCTGGCTCACCTGGTCGCGCTCGTAGCCGGTGCAGATGATCACGCGGACCTCGGGATCGAGGGCGAGCAGGCGGCGGAGCACCTCCTCCCCGTCCATGCCCGGCATCCGCAGGTCGAGGAGCACGAACGCGAACCGAGCCCCAGCCTGTTGGAAGTGGGTGAGCGCGGTGGGGCCGTCGATCGCCTCCACCGCCTCGTAGCCGAGGCTCTCCACGACCTGGCGGGAGGAGTAGAGCACCCACTCGTCGTCGTCGACGAGGAGGACCGCCTTGCTCCCGGGCTCTCCGGCCGGCTCCCCGGCGGGTGGTGCCTCCGCGACCCGGGCGGGGGCCCGCGTGGCGGGCAGGGCGATCTCCGGGTCGGCCATTGGGAAACACAAGGTCACGGCCGTGCCCGCGCCCGGCGCGCTCTTGATGTGGAGGTCACCGCCGTGGCTGCGCATGACTCCGAACGCCATCGAGAGCCCGAGGCCGGCGCCTTCCCCGAGCCCCTTGGTGGTGAAGAACGGCTCGACGGCGCGCGCGCGCACCTCGGCGGGCATGCCGGCGCCGGCGTCCCCTACCTCCAGGCACGCCACGATGCCCGACTCCCCGGGACGGTCGCCCCCCTCGTGCATCTCGACCCGCGCGCGGCGGGTCACGATCCGGACGCGCTCGCCCTGGCGCGTCGCCTCCACCGCGTTCTGGCAGACGTTGACCAGGACCTGCCGCAGCTGCACCGGATCGCCCTTCACCGCCGGGAGGTCGTCGGCCAGGTCGAGGCCGACCGTGCGGTCGTGGTTCCGCGTCCACTCCGCCGCCTCCTTCGCCACTGTGTTGAGATCGACGGGGACCGTGCGGTACCGCCCCTGCCGGGAGAAGCCGAGCAGGTTGGCGGCGATGGCCTGCGCGCGCGCGCTGGCGCCCAGGATGGCCTCGAGGTTCCGCCGCTCGTCCCGGGTGAGCGAGGGGTCCATGGCCATGACGGACGCCACGCCCACGACGGTGGCGAGGGCGTTGTTGACGCCGTGCGCGACCCCCCCGGCGACCCGACCGAGCGCGTCGATCTCCCGCTCTTCCCGCTCCCGCGCCTCGGCCCGGCGTCGCACTGTCGTGTCCACGGCCACCCCGACCGTGCCGGACACGTTTCCGTCCTCGTCCCAGATGGGCTCGACGCGGACCTCGTACTCCCGGCCGCCCCACTCCATCACGTCCGAGGCCCCGTTGCCGCCGAGCGCCCGTTGGTGGGTGGTGACCGGTACGCTGTCGGGCGGCTTGCCAAAAAAATCCCCGATGCTCTTGCCCGGGGCCGACGGGTCCCCACGCGGGCGCCAGTACTCCATGTGCAGCGACCGGTCGGTGGTCCAGTACAACGCCGGGATGCGCTCCATGAGGAGGCGCAATTGGGCCTCCCGCGCGCGGAGCGCCTCTCTCGCCACCCGGCGCTCGGTGATGTCGCGCAGGAACATCTGGACGGCCGGCTTGTCGTCGCGAAGGTAGGCCAGGGCCGCGAGCTCGACGTACCGGGTGGAGCCGTCGAGGCGGTGGAGCACATCCTCGGCGAGGGGAGGGGATTGGTTCTGCTGCTCGGGCTGGAGGAGCCCCTCCTGGACGGCCTTGAGGTAGGGGGGCGAGAAGAACGTGTCGATTGGGCGGCCGGTGACGTCCGCGAGTTGGTGCCCGCCGAGCAGCGAGACGGCCGCCGCGTTGGCAAAGCGGATGGTGCCGTCCACGTGCACGAGGATGGCCTCGGGGGATCGCTCCAGCACGGCCTGGTGGCGCTCCGCGCGCCGCGAGTGGGATTGGACGCTCCGCCGATCGAGCTCCATCGACACCACCGCGGCGAGCTCCCGCGCCGCTTGGATCTCGTCGGTCGTCCAGACGCGCGCCCGGTCGTCGAGGATCACGAGGGCGCCCATCACCGGCCCCTCCCCGACGTTCACGGGGATGCCGAGCGCGGCGCGCGCGCCGAGGGTCTCCCCCTCCCAGGTCCCGGGGAGGGCGTTCGGATCGGAGGACTCCCCGTGCGCGAGCACCCGGTGGCCGAAGGAACCCGCGGGGACCCCTCGACCGGCGCCTTCGGGGAGGCCGGCGTGGCCCACGACGATCGCCTTGCCCTCGCCGGCCACCATCACCAGGGCGATCGGGGCGGGCACCACGCGGACGACCAGGCGGGCCAGCCGATCCAACGCGGGCGAATCCGGTGCGTCGAGGAGCTCCGCCACGAGGAGATCCCGCTCGTACACGCCCTCGTCCGGGGGCCTCATCTGTGCGTGGTCTGGGCGATCGGCCGCTCCAGCGCGAGCCGTACGTCGTCGATGGGCAGCGCCAGCGCGTCGGCCAGCGCCTGCGGGGTCATCTGGTGCCCGCGGATGAGGCGTTGGAGGATCTCGGCCTCGTGTTCGACGAGGCCGGCGGGCAGGCCATACACTCTTGTCCTGGGTTCACGCGTTGGACCCGGCGGTCGATGGGCGTCGGCCGGCCAGGATCCCGGACACGAGGGTGTCCGGGTGGGGCCTGGATGGCTGCGCGCATCGAACCATGGCGGGAAGGCGACGTTTGACAGATCAAATGCCTGCCGACGGGTTCTATTCCGGCGAATCGTGTCGGGGGGCATGGTCTGGCCACCGTCCGTGTGTACCGAGTGCCGGAGCGGACTGACCATCAGTCCGCTGCACCGCCCGGCGGCCGTCGCAGCCCGGGCTGGTGTACACGATGCGACCAGGCAGGTGTCCACCATGGGCGACAAGAACCCCAAGTCCCAAGCCAAGGCGAAGAAGCAGGACGAAACCCACAAGAGCGAGGTGAAGGCCGCGCACGACCGGAAGCAGGCACCCCCGGCCGCGCCAGCGGGGAAGGGCAAGTAGCGGTCCTCTCTCTCACGAGGCGCCCCGTCGCCCCTGAACGGGCGGCGGCGGCCCCCCGGCGGTAGAGTGGGGGGATGGCGACGCGTCTCGTGGAACCGTGGGCAGTGCAGGTGCTCGCGCTCGTCCTGTGCGCCGGGTGCACGCCGGAGCGGCCGGCCAAGGCCACGCCTCCGCCCACGTCCACGCCGCAGCGGACCGAGGCGTGTTGGTCCGTCCGCACGGAGGACGACCTCCCGAGCATGACGCAGACCTACGACGTGGCGGTGGACAGCGCGCGCGGCCGGGCCGTCGCCACCGGGCTCGGCCTGCCCTACCTCTCGGTGATCGACGTCGCCACGGGCACCCGCGCCGACGCCATCCCGTACGCCACCACGTCCACGACCTACCCGCGCGTGGCCCTCGACGGCGCCGGCACGGCGTGGGTGGCCTCGCTCTCCGCGCCCGCGCTGGTCCACGTGGCGCTCGACACCCGCGTCGTGACCCCCATCCCGAGCGTGCTGGAGGCGCGGTGGGTGGTGGGGCTCGACGAGGGGGTGCTCGTCCCGCGGCCCACCCGCGCGGATGTGCCCGGTGTGACCCGGCTCGACAGCGCCGGTGAGCCCGTGGCGGACGTGGACCTGTCCGCGGCGCGCGCCGCCGCGGTCCACCCAGACGGCGTCGTGGTGCTCGGCGAGACCGAGGCCCTCGTGCTCGACGGAGGCATCGGCGCCGACGCGCTCGCGGTCCGCGCGCGCTGTGATCTCCCGTTCGCGGCCGATCGGGTGGTGGCGCTCGACGACGGCACCCTGATCTTCGCGGACTCGACCCGACTGGGGCGCATGCGGTGTGTCGACGAGGCCGTAGGGGAGGTCTGGCCAGTGGGTGTCGAGATCACCGACATCGCTACCGACGGGGTTCGGGCGTGGGCGCTCGATCGCATCGGCGCGGACGATCCGACCGCGGGCGTGGCGTGGCGGATCGACCCGGAGGGCTCTCCCACGCTGGCGTTCCCCACGGGCAAGAACACGGGCTACGGCGAGGTGGACCGCGCCACGGGCACGCTGTGGGCCAACGCCGAGGGCACCGCGGAGGTGCACGGGTACGCCCTCGCGGACGGCGCCCGCGTCGCCGCGGTGTCCACCGGCACCTTCGTGGACGGCCTCGTGCTCGCGCCCGACGGGGCGCTCGTCGCGACGGGGCGCCTCTCCGGCCTCCTCGCCCGCCTCGACGGGGAGGAGCTCACCCGGGGCGCGCCGGTGCGTTGGCCGTGGTCGCCCCTCGGGGAGGGCGACCGGGTGTGGATGCTCGGCCAGCTCGACGGCACCCTCGCGTCGGTGGACGCCATGACGCTCGACGCGCGCGTGACGATCGACCTCGGCGCCGGTCCCAACCCGCTGCTCACGTTCAGCGGGCTCGCGCGCGCGGAGGACCGTGGCACCGTCCTCGTCGCGGAGAGCCACGCCGACGTGTTGCTGGAATTCGACGCCGACGGCGTGGAGGTGGGGCGCTGGGCGCTCGGCGGCCCCCCCGTCGACGACCCCGACTTCGGCGCACACCTCGAGGTCCTCTACCGCGACGGCGTCGCTTGGCTCGCGCGCACGTCCGACGGCCGCCTCCAACGCCTCGACCTCACGACGGGCACGCGCGCCGACGCCCGGCTGGACGCGGACCGGCTCCGCACGCTCCAGGACCGGCGCCGCACGCACGCGTTCGCGTGGGACGGCGTCCGCCCGCGCCTCGGGCCCTATGGCCTCGACCCCGACACGCTCGCGGTGGTCGACGAGTGGGACGACGTCGCCGCGCTCCTCGCCCCCGTGCCGGAGGGTGGCTGGCTCGCGCTCGACGCCGCGGGCACCTCGCTCCTGCGCCTCGACGCGGACGGCGCCACGCGCGGCGCGCGCGCGTGGTTCGACGAGCGGCAGCCCGGCACGCTCGCGGTGGTGTCGGACGGTGGCGCGTGGGTGAACCGGGCCTACGAAGGGTCCGTCTGTTGGATCCCGCTGGCCTCGCTCACCGAGTGATACGGGGCCTGCCCGGACCGCGTGGCGCCCCGATCACGACCCGAGGCACACCGTGCCCGCGTCCGTGCCGTCGACGGTGAGCGTGCCACAGCCGTCACACCCGACATCCCCGTCGAAGGTGACCGTGAGCGCCTGCGCGCCGACGATGTGGAAGGTGCCCACCGGCTCGTCCGGGCAGGCGTCGACGTCCTCGAGGGCGTAGTCCACGCACAGATCACCGGTGGGGACCGTGTCCGACTCGCTGACGAGCACGTACACCTCTCCGCTGACCGGCCAATCCAGGACCGAGGCCACGAGCTCCCCCGAGCGGATCCAGGTGCCGTTCGAGCCGTCGTCGTGGGCTCCGTCGTGCGCGATTCCGACGCGGAAGTCTTCGTAGGTCCGGGGGTATCGGACCGGGTCGGCCGTGTCGTCCGGCCGGTCGACGTACCGCGTGAACCGGCCGTCGGCGACGGCCTGGTAGCGCGCGCCCTCCTCCTCGTGCGCGAGGCCCCACTGCGTGTAGACGTAGTAGGAGCCCCCGCCGCTGCTCGCGCTCCAGTCGTGCGTGCCCACGTACATCCACCCGTCCGACGTGGCGCAGTCGCCTTCGGTCGTCCAGGTGTCGAGCTCGTCGGGACACGTCCCGTCCGCGTGCGCGTACACCGCGTCGTGGAACGTGTCCGAGGTCGGATGCAGGACGAGGTCCCAGATCCGCATCGCGTCGTCGGGGTCGCCATGCGTCCACGGATCGATCAGGCCTCCGCACGCACCCGAGGGCAACGCGGCGAGGACGGCGGCGTCGGCCGACAACGCGGCGAGGTCCACCGTGTCGGTGTCGGTGTCGGTGTCGGTGTCGGTGTCGGTGTCGGTGTCGGTGTCGGTGTCGGTGTCGGTGTCGGTGTCGGTGTCGGTGTCGGTGTCCGTGTCCGTATCCGTGTCACCATCCGTGTCCGTGTCACTATCGGTGTCGCTGTCCGTGTCCGTGTCGGTGTCCGTGTCGGCATCCGTGTCGGCGTCGGTTTCGGAGGGAACGTCGGCGTCCTTCACGTCGAGGTCCAGCGTACAACCGAGGAATCCCGCGACGATCGGGGCGAGCATGAGGAGGCGCATGATGCTCCCGGTGCCAGCGGTCTGCCGGCGGAAAAATAGCAAGTTCATTTGGGTCGAGTCGAGCCTAGGGTCACCGAACCCAAATTCAACTGCACGCCGGACGGACTGTATGCGCGACTACATTCTAATCCCCGGCGGTCGCGACCGTCGGGCCACGCCCCCGCGCGCTCGGGGTTGGCGAGCCTCCGCGACGTGCTCACATCATGCTTCATGCTCGGTCGGCGGGAGTTCATCGGCAGCGCGGTCGTGATGGGTCTCCTCACGCGGCTCCGGCGCGCGCGCGGCGCGCGACCCGACAGCTCGACGAGTCCCTGCGGCGCCTTGGCACCGACCACCTCGACCTCCTGCAGCTGCACGAGGTCATCCACGACGCGCGCGGGTTCCGCTTCGATGCCGTGCAGTTGCCGCTCAACGTGCTCGACGCGCACTTCGACAGCTTCGAGCGCCTGGTCCTGCCGCGCCTGGTCGCCGAGGACATCGGTGTCCTCGGCATGAAGGCCCTGGGCGACCCCTTCATCCTCGACAGCGGGGCGGCGACCGCTCCCGAGTGCTTGCGGTATGCCCTCGGCCTGCCGGCCAGCGTGGTCATCACCGGCATCGACTCGCCCGCGGTGCTCGAGCAGGCGTTGACGGTCACGCGCTCGTTCAGCCCGTACTCCGAGGCCGAGCGCGCCGCGCTGCTCCAGCGCACGGCGGGCGCGGCGGAGCGCGGCGTCTGGGAGAAGTACAAGACCTCGCGCCACTTCGACGGAACGACGCGCCACCCCGAGTGGCTCGGGCCGAGCTGAGGCGGCTCCTGTCGGGGAGAGGCGGAATCGCCCTCCGGTCGTGCGTTATTCGCTGTCATCGAAGGTGATGATCGCGCCCGATGGCCGGGGGGCAACCGTGCTAGCCTCACGATGCCCCGGAGGCCCCCATGATCCAACGTCCCGCTCTTCTCGGCTCGCTCCTGCTTCTCGCGGCGTGCCAGCCCGATCCTGTCGCGAGGCCGGATCCCGAGCCCTTCGTCCTTCCCACGCCGACGAACCCCTGTCCGGCCGACGCTTCGTGGATCACCAGCCCGAGCATGCCGGCCGACGTACCGGCGCCCACGGCGGACGGGAGCCTCCCGACCAATTGCGACTTTCACCAGTTCGCCTGGCAGTCGTTCCTCTACCTGACCAGCGCCGCGACGCCGTCCGCGCCCCTCGAGTTCGAGACCTACATGGCCGAAGCCGGCATCTTCGTCGGCACGGGGGAATCGCCCACGCCCTGGGGTCAGAAGCCCCCCGTGGACGGCACGTGCCCCACGGGATCGGGGGCGAGGCTGCAGCTCCGGCAGGCCGACCGCACCGCGGGCGGCGCGGCAGACGCGGCGATCTCGGGTCAGCACCCCGACATCTTCGAGGCCGGATCTGCCGAGCCGCTCGTCGACCAGGCGAACCGCTTCGTACACTTCTCCGTGGCGTACAACCAGCTCCAGTACGACTACCTGACGAGCTGTGACCTGTACCGCGGCGCCTGCTTCGACGATACGCTCCAGGCCTCGGAAGACCCGGCGAACACCACCAGCACGGTGGACTTCCCCGACGGCTCCGTCGAGATCAAGTCCGCCTGGCACGTCGTGGAGACGTGCAACCTGCCGGACTCGCCGAAGCCCTGCACGCCGGAGGACGCGAGCGACTTCTACACCACCACCGCCGTGGTGGAGCCGTACAGCGCGTCCAACCCGGCGTGCCTGGAGGTCACGGTGGCCTTGGTGGGGATGCACGTGGCCGCCAAGACGCCCACTCATCCCGAGTGGATCTGGGGGACCCTCGAGCACGTCGACAACGCGCCGGATTGCGCCAACCCCGGCGAGCAGCCGCCCGAGGGCGGCTGGACCTTCTACAATCCGGCTTGCACCGCCGGGGACTGCCCCCCCAACACCTACGTGGACGGCTGTGGCAACAAGTCCTACGACAAGTCGTGCACCACCCAGGCGCCCATCCAGGTGTGTCGGGAGGCCGCGGTGGGCGCCGGCACGACGGGCAACGCCGAGAACGTGACCGCCCTCAACGCCAGCGTTTCGTCGCTCCTGCCCGAGGGTTCGGTGTGGAGCAACTACGAGCTTGTCGGCACGTTGTGGATGGACCAGTCCCAGCACCCCCCGGTGGAGCGTGGTTCGTCGAACCTCGCCAACACCACCGCGGAGACCTACAAACAGACGGGCACGACGAATTGCCTCACCTGTCACAAGCCGGGCCCGGCGGCCTCGTCCCCGGCGGCGGGCTTCGGCGCCTCCGCGGACGGAAGCCACGCCTTCGCGGTGCTCGACAACGGCGACGCCTGTCCCCCCGACCTGCCGGCCACCTGTCCCACCGCGCCGCCGGCCACCGCGGCGGCGCCCGGGACGACGACCGGTGCCGGCATGTCGGCCCCCGTGAAGTAGCGAGCGGCGCGTCTGGTAGGATTCGGCCCGGAGGCTCGATGCAGGAGTGTGACATCATCTTGAAGGGCGGCGTCGCGAGCGGCGTCGTGTACCCGCGGGCCATCCGCCAGATCGCCGCCGACTATCGGTTTCGCGGCATCGGCGGCACGTCCGCGGGCGCAATCGCCGCGGCCGCCGCGGCCGCGGCCGAGTATGGGCGGCAGAGCGGCACCAACCCCTCTGCTTTCGATCAGTTGGAAGATCTGGATGGAGAGCTGGCCCGCCAGGGCTTCATCCGGACCCTTTTCCAACCGCAGGCCGCGTGCATTCCGCTCTATTGGGCGGTCACCTCGGCGGCGCAGGGCGGCACGTGGTCGTCCCGTGCCTGGCGCGCGATCACGGGTGTGACACGTGGGTACGCGAAGGCGGCGCGGGAGGGCTCGTTCCGCCTCGGACTGGCGCATGTCGCCTCTTCGGAGTCCTTTTTCGGGTTGTGCACGGGCATGCCGACGTCCGCGGGAAAGTCGGGGGAGGCGCTCACCGAGTGGTTGCACAGGTGGTACCAGGACCTCTCGGGTTCGAAGGCCCCCCTCACCTTCGCAGACCTGGAGCGGATGGCCATACGTCTGCGTATGGTCACGACCAACGTGAGCTGCGAGCAGCCGATCACGCTTCCCTTTCCGTACGCCCCGTCCGAGGAGCGGCGGCGCACCTTCCTCGCTTCGGTCTCGACGCGCCCCCTGGCGTTCCGCCGGGCGGACTTCGAGCGCCTGTTTCCGATGGATGTCGTGAAGTGGATGGTCGATTTTTCGGAAACGCTGACGACGCGGACCAGCAGGCGACGATCCCGCCTCCCCGATGGGTTCCACTGGCTCCCCCTCGGCAACGATCTTCCCGTCCTGGTCGCCGTGCGTTTGAGCCTGAGCTTTCCGGTCCTGTTGACCGCGATTCGTCTCTACGGCATCCGAAACGGGGTCTACCCGCGGGAAACCGGAGAGCAGCTACGCGAAGACGACCTCGAGGCCAACTGGTTCAGCGACGGGGGCGTCACCAACAACCTTCCCATCCAGTTCTTCGACACCTGGGTTCCTACCCGGCCCACGTTCGCCATCAACCTCACGGGGCGTCCCCAGGTCGGACGCGAGTCGTCGTCGGAGCCGATCGACCACGTGTGGCGCGTCACCACCGGCGTGTACGTGCCGCCCCCCGTGACCGCGCTGAGCAGCGTGTTCGGGCTGCTCGCCGGCATCGCGTCGACCGCGCAGTCCAGTCACGACGAATTGCAGCGCGGCGTGCCCGGCTACCGGGAGCGCGTCGTGCATGTATACCTGACGCAGCCGGAGGGCGGCCTGAACCTGGACATGGATCGCGACCTCATTCTCGGGATGCAGGACAAGGGCGGGCTCGCGGGCAAGTGCGCGCTGGAGTTCGGCCAGACCCAGCCGGAGCATCGGTGGCTCAGGATGTTGGCCGTGCTCGGGCACCTGGACATCCAGGGCTGGCGCCTCGTGCGCGCGCTGGACGAACTCCGAACGGGCGTACGGAGCGATACGACGTTGCCGGAGGGCGTCCGGCCGGACGAGTCACGGACGGACGGCGCGTTGTTGCTCGCGGAGCTGCGCAAGATCGCCGAGGCGGGCGGCGGGTTGCCGACCGAGGAGGGGAACGTGTATGGCGGACACATCGACCTGATGTTGGAGAGCCTGGCCACCTTCGTGGCAGCCCATCACGAGGTTCGGCTCGCCGAGCGGATGCATCGCCCGCCGGGCGCCCTCCGCATCGTGCCCGAAGCCTGAGGTCCGCGCGCTCGTGTCGGCTGCGCGCTTGACCCCATCGTCACGCACGCGCATCCTGCGCCCGTGATCGAAGGCCCCCCGTGATGCTGCTCCTCGTCTCGACCGCGCTCGCCGTGCCGTTCGGTGGCGTCACCGTGCACGGCTCGGCGCCGCTCACGGAGGACTACGCCGTGCCCGGCGCGTTGGTGGGCGCGTATGCGGGCGCGACCTTCCCCCGGATGGGCTTCGAGGTGCGGGCGGGCTGGGGTTCCGGCGCCGGCGACTTCGAGTACGCCCTCCAGGCCACCCGCGTCGACGGCCTCCACCTGTTCCGCCCGGACGACTGGATCGATCCCGTCCTCCTCTACGGCCTGGGGCTCCGATCCGTGAGCTTCCCGAACACGCCCGAGCGGGAGAAGGCACAACGCCTCGGCATCCTCGGCAATCCGGCGATGGTCGGCTTCGCCGAAGTGGGCGGCGGTGTGATCGTCCGGGTGGCGGGCCCCATCCACGCGCGGCTCGACACGCGCGTGTGGCTCGGCGCCGGCACCATGGACTTCCGGGATCGGCCCTTCATGGGGCTCGACGCGGCGCTGGGGCTGGAGTACCGCCCCGTGAAGCCTCGCGACCGTGATGGGGACGGCCTGCTCGACCGCGACGACACCTGCCCCGACGAGCCCGAGGACTTCGACCGCGTCCGCGACCACGACGGCTGCCCCGAGGACGACGCCGATCGGGACGGCATCGCCGACGTGCTCGACAAGTGCGCGACCCGTCCCGAGACCGTGAACCAGCACGAGGACACCGACGGCTGCCCGGACGTCGTCGTCCCCGAAGTCGTCCTGGTGATCCCGCCAGCCCTGCGCGCCTTCACGGGCACCATCGACGGGATCGTCTTCGCCCTCGACTCGGCCGAGATCCTCCCCCAATCCGAGCCCGTGCTCGACGCCGCCGCGGTCGTGCTGCGCGAATACCCCGAGGTGCGGATGTCAATCCGGGGACACACCGACGCGATCGCCGACGACACCTACAACCTCGCGCTGTCGAAGGCCCGCGCCGAGGCCGTGGCCGCGTGGCTGGCCGCCCACGGCGTCGACCCCGCGCGGCTCGCGGCCGACGGGCTCGGCGAGACCCAGCCCATCGACACGAACGAGACCGAAGCGGGGCGCGCCCGCAACCGCCGCGTGGAGTTCGTGATCGTCTCGCGGTGAGCCACCGGCGGGTTCAGCGCCCCGACAGGAACCCGAGCTTCTGGAACAGCGCTTCCGGCGTGTGCTTGACGATCGGCATGATCAGGCGCCAGAAGCCGGGCACGTACGCCTCCGCCGTGCCGGCGTCCATCGCGGCCACGATCCCCGCGGCGACGGCCGGGGGCTTCCCGAAGAGCGCGTGCTTGGCGTGGTCCCGGGTCATCGGCGTGTCGACGGGGCCGAGCTTGAGCGTGGTGACGTGGACGCCGACCGGGTGGAGGCGCGTGCGCACGCCTTGCAGGTAGATGCCGAGCGCACCTTTGGCCGCGCCGTAGGTGTAGTTCCGGGGGCGGCCGCGATCCCCGGCGACGGAGGTGATCACCCCGATGCGCCCCGACCGTTGCTGCTCCAACAGGTTCACCAGCGGCACGAGGAGCGACACGACGCTCGTGAAGTTGGTGCAGAGGATGGCGTCCGCCGTGGCGAAGTCCCGCTCGGTCGCGAGCTGGTCGCCGAGCTCGCCGTGGGCGATCAGGACGGTGTCGAGCGGCGCACCGAGCGCGGCGACGGCGTCCGCGACGACGGCAGCGTTGGCGGGCAGGGCATCGAAGTCGGCGACCGAGGTGGTCACCGTCGCGCCGAGGTCCACGCACCGGGCACGGACGTCGGCGAGCCGGGCGGCGTTGCGACCGACGAGGTGTAGGCGATCGCCGCGTCGGGCGTGGAGCACGGCGACCTCCGCCGCGATCGAGGAGGTGGCACCGAAGATCAGGACGCGCTTCATCCGGGGCCGGTTACCACGCCGGGGTCGGCCGGGCCCCACCGCTGGAGGAAGCCCGTCTCCACGAGCCCCTCGAGGAAGGCCTTCGCCGAGGGCCAGCCCCCCGCGAGGAGGTAGGCGGGATCCCCCGCGCGGAAGCCCCGCGCCTCCCGCTCGATGTACTGGAGGAGGCGGATCTGCTCGTTCTCGTGCACGCGCACCTCCCGCGCCCCGCACGCCAGGACCCAGGTGACCTCGCCCTCCGGGCTCACTTCGAGGCGATGGTCGATCGGCGAGCCCCGGAAGCTCCGGAACATGGCGAGCCGGTCGTCTTGCCGCAGCGCGCCGACGGGGCGGTCGCGCGGCGCCGCGTCGCCGCCGCCGGGGACGCCGAGCACCTCCTGGTCCACGAGCCCACGCAGCCAGGGCCCGACCGCGGGGACGGCCGCGAGCACCTCCGCGAGCGGGCGGCCGTCGAACAGGGGGAGCGCGTCGGCCACCTCCTGCGGCACCACCAGCGGATCGTCGGGCACCCGCTCGGTGACGAGCCCCACCCCGGCGCCGATCGGGATCCGCTCGACGTTTCCGGCGCACAGCACCGTCGGGAGCGGCGCGTCGAGGCGGGCGCGGGCGGCCTCCACCTCCGCGATCGCGGCGGTCAGGGCGTCGCCGCCGATCGTGCGCACGTCGGCCCAGGTCAGCGGCGCCACGCGCTCCGCGCAGGCCCGGTAGAACGCCTCCTCGCGGCCCACCCAGGGCCCCCAGATGCGGCGGCGGGTGGGGAAGCCGATCGAATCCCCGGTCCGGGCGCCGGGGAGCTCGCCGAGCGCGTAGCGGCGGGGGCGCTCGTCGAGCTGGACGAGGGCGGCCACGCGCGTCGGCAGGAGCGCGCGCACGTTCCAGATGGCCAGCATCTCCTCGACGCGCCCGAGCAGGCGCTTCGTCGCCTCGTGAAAACGCATCCCGACGGCGCGCCGGTCCGAGAGGCACCAGAACGTGGAGCAGACGGCCTCGCGGTGGGCCCACATGCCGCAGCGGCCGTCCTCATGGTAGTCGCAGAGCAACGACGGATCCTGGCCGTACCCCGCCTTCCCGAGCTCCTGGGCCTGCTCCTCGTCCGGGGTCCGCTCGAGGTACAGCGGCGTCGCCCCGCGGCGCTCGGTGATGCGGCGTCGCAGGGCGGCGCGGGCGTGTTCGCTCGTCCGCTCGTCCGAGAGGGCGGCCCCGACGAGGAAGTTCGGCAGGCTCGGCTGGAACGTGCAGCACTTGACGCGCGGCGAGAACGCGGGCGTGGCCGGGTTCGCGGGCCGGCACATGGCGCAGTCGGCGCAGCTGGAGCGCGGCTCGCCCGGCACCGGCGCGCCGAGCAGCGCCTCCATCCAGGCGGCGGGTCGGCTCGGAAGGGACGTGGGTGGCACGGTCACGGGGTCTCCGGTGGTGCGGGCGGGACGAGCCGCGCGAGCGCCGCGCGCGACTCCCGCGCGATGAGGGCGGAGGCGGCCGCGGTCGCGGCGAGGCCGAGCCAGAACAGCGCGGTGCGCGCCGGGCTCCCGGTGGCCGCGCCCCCGGTGACGAGCTTCGCCGCGGTGGGGATGGAGGAGCCCAGCCAGACGTACAGGATCGTCCCCGGGAACATCCCGATCCACGAGCCGACCACGTAGTCGCGCGTGCGGACGCTCGTGAGGCTGAACACGTAGTTCATGAGATTGAACGGGAGGATGGGGGAGAGGCGGAGGAGCACGACCATGCGGAGCCCGGCCGCGGCGACACCGGCGTCGATGGCGGCGAGGCGTGGGTCCTTTCCGAGCCGCCGCGCCACCCGCTCGCGCGCGAGGCCGCGTCCGAGCCGGAACGCCGTCGTCGCCGCGAGCACGCTCACGGGCGACACGACGACCGTGCCCCAGAGGGGGCCCCAGAGGAAGCCCGCCACCAGCGTGAGCAGCGAGCCGGGGAGGAGCAGCGTCGTCGCCGCGACGTACGCGAGCGCGTAGAGGAGCACCCCCGCGACCGCGTGGGCGTGGGCCCAGCCGATGACATCGGCGAGGGCGCTCGCGAAGGCGGTCATCGACATCGTGCGCCTCTACGCGTCGCGGAGGGCACGCGCCACGCCTTTCCGTTCCGCGTGCGCCGAACTTCGCGGGCGCGGACCCTCAGGGGATCGTGAAGTAGAAGGTGGCGCCCCCTTCCACCCGGCCCTCGGCCCGGACGGTGCCGCCGTGGCGACGGACGATCCGATCGACCGTCGCGAGCCCAACGCCGTTTCCCTCGAACTCCGGTCCGTGGAGGCGATGGAAGGGCAGGAACAGGGATCCCGCGAACGACGGGTCGAAGCCGGCGCCGTCGTCCCGGACGAACAGCTCTCCCGTCCCGGGATGGCGCCCCACCTCGATGGTGGCCCGCGTGTGGTGGGAGGTGAACTTCCACGCGTTCGACAGGAGGTTCTCCATCAAGAGCTCGAGCAGCTGGAGGTCGCCTTCGACCACGAGACCGTCGGCCACCACGGTGCGGACGACCCGTTCGGGCGCGGCCTCCGCGAGTCGGTCGAGGATGCCGCGCGCGAGCGCCGAGAGGTCCACCGTCTGCCGGACCAGGGGCGCCTGGCTGCAGTGGGAGAGCGCCAGGAGGTCGTCGATGAGGCGCGACATCCGATCCACGGCCGCGACGATGCGCGCGAGCAGGGGACGCGCGGCCTCGTCCAACTGGGGCCCGTGATCCTCCAGCAGGATCCCCACGTACCCGTGGATCGCCCGCAGCGGTGCGCGAAGGTCGTGCGCCACCGCGGAGCTGAATGCCCCGAGCTCGCGGTTCCAGGTCTCGGCATCGACCTCCGCCCGACGCAACGCGAGGTCCGCCTCGTGGCGGTCGGTCACGTCGGTCCAGACTCCCTGCACCGCGACCACGCCCTGGGCGGGATCCCGAACGAGGCTGGCCCGATCTTCGATCCAGCGCACCCGGCCGTCGCGGGCGACGAGGCGGTAGTCGAGCCGCGACACGCAGGCGTCCGCGATCGGGTGGGTCCACGCCGCGGCAACGCGCTCCCGATCGTCCGGGTGCAGCGCCTCGCGCCAGGCGCCCGGCCGGGCGAGCCACTCGCGCGGCGGGATGCCGAGGAGGGGCTCGAGACTGGCGCTCACGAAGGCGAACTCGCCGTCGGGGTCCGGCGAGCGCCGGTAGACGACGGAGGGCAGGCCCTCCACCAGGTCCCGGTACCTCGCCTCCGAGATGGCCAGGAGCCGGGCATGCTCCTCGGCCTCGATCCGCGCACGCGCCAGCTCGACGAAGACGCGCACCTTCTGTCGCAGGATCACGGGCTCGAAGGGCTTGAAGAGGTAGTCCACCGCCCCGAGGTCGTAGCCCCGGCGAACATGCTCGTCGGCCTGGTGGATCGCGGTGACGAACACGATCGGCACGTCCCGGGTCCGGTCCCGCCGCCGGATGAGCTCGGCGGTCTCGAAGCCGTCCATCCCGGGCATCTGGACGTCCAGGAGGACCACCGCGAAGTGGCCGTCGAGGAGGGCGCGGAGCGCGTCGGCCCCCGAGGTGACGACCACCACCTCCGCGTCGAGCCCTTCGAGCGTGCCGCGCATCGCGGCTCCGTTCCGCGCGTCGTCGTCCACCACCAGGATCCGTACCGGCGTCGTCATGCCCACGACGCCCTACGCATCCAGCCAGGCGTGGAGGACCTCGACGAGCTCGCGGTCGTCCACCGGCTTGGCGAGGTAGTCCGAGGCACCCGCCTCGAACGCCCGCTCCCGGTCCGCCTCCATCGCCTTCGCCGTGACGGCGATGGTGGGGAGCCGCCCGTAGCCGGGCAGGGTCCGAATGTGCCCGATCGTGTCGAATCCGTTCATCCCCGGCATCATCAGATCCATCAGGATGGCGTCGATTTCGGGGTTCGCAGCGATCCGCTCGAGGGCCTCCTCTCCGTCGACGGCGTGCTTGACCAGGAGCCCCTGCCGTTCGAGCACGGCGGTCAACGCGTACACGTTCCGGGAGTCGTCGTCGACCACCAGCACCGTCCGGCCGTCCAGCGGGGTCGGGGGACGACCGGCCCCCCGGAGGAGGAGGAGGTGCGCCATCGCCTCCCGCGCGGCGTCCACGTCGTCCACCCGGCGTACGCGGCTCGAGAGCCCGGCCGGGATGGCGTCGGTGAACGGGGCGGGCGCGAGCAGGACGACCGCGGGCGTCGTCCGTGCCGGATCGGAGAGCGCCGGATCCGCGAACACCGGCGGGAGCGCACCTTCGCCGCGCAGGTCGACCAGGACCGCATCCGCCTCCGGGAGCATCCGGGCGAGCTCGTCGTTCGTGCCGGCCACGCGCACGTCCGCGTCGGGGTCCTCAAGGCCCTCGGCGAGCGCGGTCCGCTCGGCGGGATCCGCGGCGCGGACGACCAGGACGCGGCGCCGCGACCGGAGCGACCGCACCCGGGCGAGCACGTCCGCGAGGGCCTGGGGAGGCATGGGCAGGGGGAGGTGCGCGAAGACGAGCATCTCGGACGGATCTCCACCTACGCCGACGACCGGGAGCGTGCGGGTGGCCGGGTGCTGGCGCAGTCGCCGGAGGAGTCTCTCCTGACCGGGCATGCGCAGATCGAGGAGGACCACCTCGGGCCGGTGGCGAAGCACCGCCACGAGCCCGTCCGTGCCCGACGCCTGTGTCGCCGGCCAGGCACCCACATCACGGGCGGCCTCGAGCACCGCGTGCCCCCGCTCGGCATCGTCGGTGACCCACAAGACCACCGGCGCGGACTCGGGTGCCGGCTCGGGTGCCGAGTGTGTAGCCGGTCCGCTAGCCGTCTCGGGAGTGGTGCGGCCGGCGGGGGGCCGCTGATCTTCGTCTTGCCGCGGGCCGGTCCTGGCCTCCGGTGACGGCGCGGCGTCGGGCAGGTACAACGTGAACGTGCTCCCGGACCCGACGTGGCTCTCCACCCGGATCGCTCCCCCCAACAGCCGTGCGAGCTCGCGGCTGATGGAGAGGCCCAGCCCTGTCCCGCCGTAGCGGCGGCTGGTGGTCATGTCCGCCTGCTGGAACGCCTCGAAGATGATCCCGAGCTTGTCCGGCTCGATCCCGATCCCGGTGTCGGACACTTCGAAGCCGAGCACGACCGACGCGCCTTGGAGCGTGGGCGACGCCGGATCCCAGCCGCTCGCCGCCCGGTACACCCGGAGCCCCACGCTCCCCGCCTCGGTGAACTTGATGGCGTTCCCGATGAGGTTGGTGAGGATCTGCTGAAGCCGTTGGGGATCGGTGCGGAACGTGGTGGGCAGATCGTCGGTGAACTCCACGATGTAGGAGAGGCCTTTCTGGACCGCGAGGGGGCGGAAGCTGCGCTCGGCGAAGCCGCGCAGCTCCGCCAGGGGGAAGTCCACCAGGTCGACGGTCATCTTGCCCGCTTCGATCCGGGAGAGGTCGAGCACGTCGTTGAGCAGCCCGAGCAGGTCGCGGCCCGCGCCATGGATGTTCTCCGCGTACTCCACCTGGGTCGCCGAGAGCGTGCCGTCGGGGTTGTCGGCGAGCAGTCGCGCGAGGAGGAGCAGGCTGTTCAGGGGCGTGCGCAGCTCGTGTGACATGTTGGCCATGAACTCGGACTTGTACCGGGAGGAGAGCGCCAGCTGCTGGGCTGTCTCCTCGATCCCCTGCCGCGCCGCCTCCAGCTCGCGGTTCTTCCGCTCCATCTCGCTCTTCTGCTCGGCCAGCAACCGGGCCTTCTCGGCCAGCTCGTCGTTGATCCGCCGCAACTCGCCCGTGAGCGCTTGTGACTGCTCGAGGAGCTCTTCCGTGCGCCGGTTCGCGGCCAGCCGATTGAGCACGATGCCGAGGCTCTCGGCGAGCCGATCGAGGAACGTCCGGTGGACGGGGCCGAAGCGGGTGAACGACGCGAGCTCGAGCACGGCGAGCGAGCGCCCCTCGAAGACGATCGGGAGGACGATGAGGTTGGTGGGCGCGGCCGCGCCGAGCCCCGAGCGGATCTGGGCGTAGTCCGACGGCAGGTCCGTCACCAGGAGGTGGTGCTTCTCGAGTGACGCCTGCCCGACGAGCCCCTCGCCCGCGCGGTAGACCGTCGGCACGTGCTTCCGTTCGTGGGCGGCGTAGGAGGCTACCAACCGGTACTCCTCGGTGTCGTCCGACGCCTCGCCGAGGTAGAAGGCGCCCTGCTGGGCGGAGACCACCCCCGCGAGCTCGGAGAGCAGGCGGCGAGCGACCACGATCGCGTCGCGCTCGCCCTGGAGCATGTGGCTGAACCTCGCCAGGTTGGAATTCAGCCAGTCCTGCTCGTTGTTTTTCTGCGTGGTCTCGCGCAGCTTTCGAATCATCTCGTTGATGTTGGCCTTCAGCGCCTCCACCTCGCCGCGCGCCTCGACCGTGATGGTCTGGGAGAGATCTCCCTTGGTCACCGCGGTGGCCACGTCCGCGATCGACCGCACCTGGGTGGTGAGGTTGGCCGCGAGCTGGTTCACGTTGTCGGTGAGGTCCAGCCACGCTCCCGCGGCGCCGGGCACGCTGGCCTGGCCACCCAGGCGGCCCTCCACGCCCACCTCGCGCGCCACGTTGATGATCTGGAGGGCAAACACGGTCAGGGTCTCGAGCATCGCGTTGATCGTGTCCCTGAGCTCGGCGATCTCCCCGCGCGCCTCCAGCACGAGCCTCCCCCGGAGGTCGCCCCGCGCCACCGCCGCCACGATCGCCGCGATCCCGCGCACCTGCCCAGTGAGGTTGGCCGCCATCGAGTTCACGTTGTCGGTGAGATCCTTCCACGTGCCCGCGACCCCCGGCACGTGCGCCTGTCCTCCGAGCCTCCCGTCGGTCCCCACCTCCCGCGCCACGCGGCTCACCTCGAAGGCGAACGAATTGAGCCGGTCCACCATGGTGTTGATCGTGTCCTTGAGCTCCAGGATCTCGCCGCGTGCGTCGACGGTGATCTTCTTGGACAGGTCACCGGCGGCCACCGCCGTGGTCACCTCCGCGATGTTGCGCACCTGCCCGGTGAGGTTGGCCGCCATGAAATTCACGTTGTCGGTGAGGTCCTTCCAGGTGCCGGCCACGCCGGGCACCTGCGCCTGCCCACCGAGCATTCCTTCGGAGCCCACCTCGTGCGCCACGCGCGTGACCTCGGAGGCGAACGACACGAGCTGATCCACCATGGTGTTGATGGTGCTCTTCAGCTCCAGCATCTCCCCCTTCAACGGAACGGTGACCTTCTTCGAGAGGTCGCCCGCAGCCACCGCGGTGGTCACCTGCGCGATGTCACGCACCTGACCGGTGAGGTTGGCCGCCATGTGGTTCACGCTGTCGGTGAGGTCCTTCCAGGTGCCCGACGCGCCGAACACGGTGGCCTGCCCCCCCAGGCGCCCCTCCGTGCCCACCTCGCGGGCCACGCGCGTCACCTCGGAAGCGAAGGAATTGAGCTGGTCCACCATGGTGTTGACCGTGTCCTTCAGCTCCAGGATCTCTCCGCGAACCTCGACCGTGATCTTCCGGGAGAGATCCCCGTTGGCCACCGCCGTGGTGACATCGGCGATGTTGCGTACCTGGGAGGTGAGGTTGGCTGCCATGCCGTTCACGCTGTCGGTGAGGTCCTTCCAGGTGCCTGCCGCGCCGTGCACCTGCGCCTGCCCGCCCAGACGGCCCTCCGTTCCCACCTCGCGAGCGACGCGCGTCACCTCCGAAGCGAACGAGTTGAGCGAGTCGACCATCGTGTTGATGGTGTTCTTCAAGTCCTGGATCTCCCCGCGTGCGTCGACGGTGATCTTCCGGGAGAGATCGCCCTGGGCCACCGCGGTGGTGACCTCGACGATGTTGCGCACCTGGCCCGTCAGGTTCGCCGCCATCCCGTTCACGCTGTCGGTGAGGCTCCTCCAGGTTCCGCCCGCGCCCTCCACGGCCGCCTGACCGCCCAGGCGGCCCTCCGTGCCGACCTCGATCGAGACGCGTGTCACCTCCGACGCAAACGAGTTGAGCTGGTCCACCATGGTGTTGATCGTGTTCTTGAGCTCGAGGATCTCCCCGTTCACGTCGACGGTGATCTTCTTGGACAGGTCGCCGTGGGCCACGGCGGTGGTCACCTCGGCGATGTTGCGCACCTGGCCCGTGAGGTTGGCGGCCATGTGATTGACGCTCTCGGCGAGGCCCTTCCACGTGCCGGCGACCCCGTGCACGTTGGCCTGCCCACCGAGCTTTCCGTCCACGCCCACCTCATGCGCGACGCGTGTCACCTCGGACGCGAACGAATTGAGCTGGTCCACCATCCGGTTGATGGTGTCCTTCAGCTCGAGGAGCTCGCCCCGCGCCTCGACGGTGATCTTCTTGGACAGGTCGCCGTGGGCCACCGCGGTGGTGACCTCGGCGATGTTGCGCACCTGGCCCGTGAGGCTGGCGGCCATGTTGTTGACGCTGTCGGCGAGATCCTTCCACGTCCCCGCCACCCCGTGTACGTCGACCTGCCAGCCCAACCGGCCCTCGCTGCCCACGTCGCGGGCCACCCGGGTCACCTCGGACGCGAACTCGTTGAGCTGGTGCACCATGCGGTTGATGATGCTCTTGAGATCGTTGATCTCGCCGCGGGCGTCCACGGTGATCCGCTTCGACAGGTCCCCCTGGGCGAGGGCGATGGTCACCTCGGCGATGTTGCGGACCTGACCCGTGAGGTTGAGCGCCATCAGGTTCACGCTGTCGGTGAGGTCCTTCCAAGTGCCGCGGACATCCTTCACCTGGGCCTGTCCCCCGAGCTTCCCCTCGGTGCCGACCTCGTGGGCCACCCGGGTCACCTCCGAGGAGAAGGTCGACAGTTGGTCCACCATGGTGTTGATCGTGTTCTTGAGCGCGAGGAACTCGCCTTTCACGTCCACGGTGATCTTCCTGGACAGGTCTCCCTTGGCCACCGCGGTGGTGACATCGGCGATGTTGCGCACCTGGTCCGAGAGGTTGGCCGCCATGCTGTTCACGCTGTCGGTGAGGTCCTTCCATGTGCCGGCCACGCCCGCCACGTGGGCCTGCCCACCGAGCTTCCCTTCGGTCCCCACCTCACGCGCCACGCGCGTGGTCTCCGCCGCGAAGGCCCCGAGCTGCTCGACCATCGTGTTGATCGTCTCCTTGAGCAGGAGGAGCTCGCCGCGCGCCTCCACGGTGATCTTCCGCCCGAGATCCCCGTTGGCCACCGCGCGTGTCACGTCCGAGATGTTTCGTACCTGGTCCGTCAGGTTGGCGGCCATCCGGTTGACGCTCTCCGTCATCTCTTTCCAGGTGCCGTCGACGCCAGCCACCATCGCCTGGCCCCCGAGCCTGCCCTCCGTGCCGACCTCGCGTGCCACCCGGAGCACCTCCGAGGAGAAGGTGGAGAGCCGATCCGCCATCCGGTTGACCGTGCGGGCCATGTGGAGAAAGTCGCCGCGTAGCTTCCGATCCTCCACCTCGAGCGCCATCCGCTGTGTCAGGTCCCCCCGCTCCACCGCTCCGATCACCCGTGCCACCTCGCTGACGGGATGGCTCATGTCGCGGATCAGCGTATTGAACGCGTTGATCGCTTCCGCCCAGCCGCCCGCCGCGTCGCCGAGCGGCACCCGTTCCGAGAGGCGACCGTGCCTCCCCACGCTCCTCGCGACGCGCTCGAACTCCCGCTGCATTCGTCCGTTCTGTGTCGCGATCTTGTTGAACCCCTCCGCGATCTCCCCGGCCGCGCCCGTCCAATCGAGCGGCAGCCGCGCGGTGAAGTCGCCCATGCTCAGCGCCCGGAGCGCCGCGAGAACCACCCGGTGGTCGGCGCCCGGAAACGCATCGTTGACCGCGTCCTCATCCACGCCGTGTTTGCTCCGATCGGTACATCGCTAGGCACGTCAGAGGTACGGGCAAGCTCGGGCAAGGCGAGGCCCGAACGGGCGGTGGGAGCCCGGAATCCCCTCGCTGCGACGGATGCGTGCGCCCGGTTCGCGCCCCGATGCTCGGCGAGGGCGCGACCATGAGAGATGGCTGTGAGGTTCGGTGCCGGACCGGCGCCAGTAAGGTGCGCTCCACACACCCTCCTCGAGAGCGCCCATGCCCCTCCGTCCGCTCCTCCTCCTGGCCACGCTCGGCCTCACCCTGCCCGCCTGCGCCGACAAGGCGGGGGGCGACACGTCCGCCCCCGTCGACGACACCTCGACCGACGACGACCTCGACGGCGACGGGGTCGCCGCGCCCGACGACTGCGACGACGGCGACGCCGCCGTCTTCCCGGGCGCGCCGGAGGTCTGCAACGCGGTCGACGACGACTGCGACGGCGAGACCGACGAGGACCCGCCCACGTGGTACGCCGACGCCGACGCCGACGGATACGGCGATCCGGACGGGGCGCAGGCCGCGTGCGACGCCCCCGCGGGCACCGTGGCGGACGCGACCGACTGTGACGACGCGAGCGCGTCCGTCCACCCCGGCGCCACCGACGTGTGCGACGCCGTGGACAACGACTGCGACGCCGCGATCGACGAGGACCCGCCCACCTGGTACTTCGACGGAGATGCCGACGGGTACGGCGATCCGGAGGTGACACAAGCCGTGTGCGCCGCACCCGACGGCAGCGTGGCGGACGGCACCGACTGCGACGACACCCGCGGGTGGCTGCACCCCTACGACCTGGACGGGGACGAGGCGATCGACGGCTGCGGCTGGCGGAGCATGAGCGCGGGCGGCTACCACACCTGCGCGATCGACAGCGACGGGTGGATGGTCTGCTGGGGGCAGAACACCGAGCTGAACCGGGAGCTCCACCCGCCCTCCGATGCCACCTTCACCGCCGTGAGCTCTGGGAACGGCCACGCCTGCGGCATCGAGGACGGCGGCGCGCTCCGGTGCTGGGGGAGCAATTCCTACGGAGAGACCACGTCCCCCGCCGGCACCTTCGTCGCCGTGAGCACCGGCTCCAGCCACTCGTGCGCCATCGACACGAGCGGCGCCGTGAGCTGCTGGGGGAGCGATCTGGACGCCCAGACGACCCCACCCGCCGGCACCTACTCTTCCCTCGACAGCGGCTTCAACGGGAACAGTCACACCTGCGCCCTCGACGGGGACGGCGCGGCGGTGTGTTGGGGGTACAACGGCCACGGCCAGATCGACGCGCCCGCGGAGACCTTCCTCGCGGTGAACGCCGGTGGCTCCCACTCCTGCGGGCTCGCGGCGGGCGGCGCCATCACGTGCTGGGGCACCGACTACTACGGGCAGTCCACGCCGCCGGCCGGCACCTTCGTGTCGATGTCGGCCGGCGCCGACCACACCTGCGGCGTCGAGAGCGGCGGGGCCGTCCAATGTTGGGGGTTCGACGACTACGGCCAGTCCACCCCGCCATCGGGCAGCTTCCAGTCCGTGTCCGCCGGCATCTTCCACACCTGCGCCCTCGACGCCACGGGCGCGATCACCTGTTGGGGCAGCGACGCGCAGGGCCAGTCCACCGTTCCGTGACCGCTCGGCGTCCTTCGCGCCTCTTCCCCCGCTTGGAGCACCCGTGCCCCTCCGACTTCTCCTCCTGGCCGCGCTCGGCCTCTCCCTGCCCGCCTGCGCCGACAAGGCGGGCGACGACACGTCCGCCACGGGGGACGACACCGCCGTCGACGACACCGACACCGGCACCGACACCGACACCGCCGACCCCGCCGAGGACCTCGACGGCGACGGCGTCGCTCCGCCCGACGACTGCGACGACGCCGACCCCGACGTGCACCCCGGCGCGACCGACGGCTGCGATGCCATCGACAACGACTGCGACGGCGCGACCGACGAGGACGCGCCCCGCTGGCACACCGACGCCGACGCCGACGGGTACGGCGATCCGTCCACGGCGCAGGCCGCGTGCGAGACCCCCGCGGAGACCCTCGCCGACGGCACGGACTGCGACGACACCCGCGCCGGGCTGCACCCCTACGACAGCGACGGCGACAGCGCGATCGACGGCTGCGGCTGGCGGGGCATGAGCTCCGGCAACTTCCACACCTGCGCGCTCGACAGCGACAGCCTCGCGGTCTGCTGGGGGCGCACCTGGGATTACACCCCGCCGACCGTCCCGTTCGCCTCGATCGAGGCCGGGGCCGACTCCACCTGTGGCATCGACGCGGCGGGGGCGCTCCAGTGTTGGGGCCGCTCGGCGCAGACCCCGCCCTCCGGCACGTTCGTGGCCGTGAGCGTGGGCGAGACCTACGCGTGCGGCATCGACACGGGCGGCGCCATCCAGTGCGCCGGCTACGACGGCAACGGCCAGACGGCGGCGCCCGAGGGCACCTACGCCGCGATCTCGAGCACGAAGAGCGCGTACAGCCACAGCTGCGCCGTCGCGACGGGCGGCGGGGTGGCGTGCTGGGGCTGGGACAACGCCGGCCAGACCGCGGCGCCGTCCGGCTCCTTCGTCGACGTGGGCGCGGGCGGCGCCCACACCTGCGCCCTCGACACGAGCGGCGCCGTCCAGTGCTGGGGCGACGACTTCTACGGGCAGTCCACGCCGCCGACGGGCAGCTTCGTGACGCTGGAAGTGGGGCTCAACAACAGCTGCGTCATCGACAGCGCCGGCGCCCTCCACTGCTGGGGCTACGATCTGAAGGGCATCATCAGCACGTCCGTGCCGTCGGGCTCCTTCGCGTCCGTCGGGTTGGGCGCGGAGCACGCCTGCGCGCTCGACACCGACGGCGCGATCCAATGTTGGGGGAAGGACGTGTTCGGGCAGACGACGGTGCCTTGACACGGGCGGGGCGCCCGCGGATCAGACCTCCTCGTACTGCTGGACGGTCTCGCCCCGCGTGTCCTGGGCTCCCCGGGGCACCTCGAGCCAGAACCGTGCGCCGCCGATCTCGGCCACCCCGACGCCGATCCGCCCACCGTGCGCCCGAGCGACCTCACGGGCGATGTGGAGGCCGAGCCCGACCCCCGCCCCGGCCTCCTCTCGGCCGCGCGAGAACGCTTGGAAGAGCTTGGTCGGGTTGCTGTCGAGGTCCACCATGTTGCCGGCCTCGCGCGCCGCCTGCGTGCCCGTGCCCATCGCCACGCCGACGTCCGCCTGGGCGAGCGCGGGCGCATCGTTCGTGCCCTCGCCCGTCATGGCCAGGAGATGGCCCCTGTCCTGCTCCTCGCGGATGCGGGCGAGCTTCATCTCGGGGGTGGCCTCCGCGATGAAGTCGTCCAGGCCGGCCTCGCGGGCGATCGCGGCGGCGGTTCGCGGGTTGTCGCCGGTGATCATCACCGTTCGGATGCCCATCGCCCGGAAGCGCTCGAAGCGCTCGCGGATTCCGCCCTTCACCACGTCGGAGAGGTGCACCACCCCCAGGATCTGGTCCCCGTCGGAGACGATGAGCGGGGTGCCACCGCTGTC
This sequence comes from Deltaproteobacteria bacterium, assembly GCA_036676765.1. GTDB lineage: Bacteria > Myxococcota_A > UBA796 > UBA796 > SXON01 > CAJBVW01. The sequence goes on along the minus strand of JAKFCH010000127.1, from coordinate 29,930 downwards.
CCCAATCTGGTGGACGATGGCGTCCACCGCGGCGGGCACTGAAGAAGCCGCCGCCGTTGGTGCCGAGCATCTTGATCGCCACCTGGGAGGCCACCGGCCCCACCGCGATCGCCTTGTCGGTGCCTTCCAGCGTCGTGGTGGTGACGTAAGCCGACCACGTTTGCGGCATCCCGCCGCCGACCATCAGCAGGGCGTATACGGTGCAGACGGGGAGCAGCACGTACACGTGCACGCGAACGAGGTCGCGCCAGAAGTTGCCGAGCGTGCCCACGCGATCCACCGTGCATCGTGCCGGTGGTTCCTGACGGTGTGCATTGCGAAACGCACGGCGCTGCCGCCGCAGGCGCCGGCGTTCCGCCCTGGCTTGCCATCCGCCCTCCCGCCCGCGAGAGGGGGACCCCCTCTCGTCCTCCCCCGCCGATGGATTACGAGAGCGCCCGAGGCCACACCCCATGCCCCTGCGCGTCCTCGTCGTGGACGACGAGCGGAACATCCGGCTCACCCTGCCGGCGCTCGTGCAATCCCTCGGGCACGAGGCTCAGGCCGCGGCGAGCGGGGCCGAGGCGGTCGCCGCCCTGCGCACCGCCACGTTCGACGTCGCGTTCGTCGACCTGAAGCTCGGCACGAGCTCCGGGCTCGACCTGCTGCCGCGGCTCCTGGATGCCTCCCCCGATCTCCAGGTCGTGCTGATGACGGCGTTCGCGTCGATCCCGACCGCGGTGGAGGCCATCAAGCGAGGCGCGCGCGACTACCTGCCGAAGCCGTTCGAGCCGGCACAGGTCGGAGCCCTCCTCGACGAGGTGGCGCGGGAGCGCGCGCTACGACAGCGGATCTCCGAGCTGGAAGACCGTTTGAAGGAGGTGCCGGAGGCGGACTTCAAGACCGCGAGCCCCACCATGCAGGGCGTCTTCGACCTCGCGCGGCGGGTGGCCGTTTCGGAGGCGCCGGTGCTGCTGACGGGAGAGAGCGGAACCGGCAAGGGGGTCCTCGCCCGCTACATCCACGCGCACAGCCCTCGCGCGAGCGGCCCGTTCGCCGTCGTGAACTGTCCCACGCTCTCCGAGGAGCTGCTGGCGGCCGAGCTCTTCGGGCACGTGCGCGGCGCGTTCACCGGCGCGGTGAAGGACGCGGTGGGACGTGTCGAGGCGGCGAAAGGGGGCACGCTCTTCCTGGACGAGGTCGGCGAGATCTCCCCGGCCGTCCAGGCGCGCCTCCTCCGCTTCCTCCAAGACCACGCGTTCGAGCGCGTCGGGGACACGGTCACGCGCACGGCGGACGTGCGGATCGTCGCCGCGACCAACCGCGTGCTCCCCAACGACGTGAAGGCGGGGCGGTTCCGCGAGGACCTGCTCTACCGGCTCAACGTGATCGAGCTCGAGCTCCCGCCGCTGCGGAAGCGCACGGAGGACATCCCCGCGCTGGCCGTCGGCTACCTGGCGCACTTCGCGCGCACCCAGAAGCGGCCGGGGCTTCGGTTCGCGGACGACGTCCTGCCGCGGCTCCTCGCCCACGACTGGCCCGGCAACCTCCGCGAGCTGCGGAACGCGATCGAGCGGGCGGTCATCCTGGCGAGCGGACCTCTCGTGGACGGACGCCTGCTCCCCGGCGCGGTCCCGCAAGCGGACGACGTGCCGACCCTCGGCGGAGACGTGACCCTCGATTCCATCGAGCGCGAGCACATCCTGCGCGTGCTCGCGCGGCACGGAAAGGCGGAGGAGGCCGCCCGTATCCTCGGCATCGACCCGGCGACCCTGTGGAGGAAGCGGAAGCGCTGGGAGAGCGCGTGAAGCTCTACACGCGGATGCTCCTCGCCCAGCTCCCTGCGCTGGCCGTCATCCTCGGCCTCGTGGTCTGGGGTGGACGAACGGTCGACCGCCTCGGCGCCGAAAGCGACCGGATCCTCGCGCAGAACTACCGCTCGGTGCTCGCGGCCGAGCGGATGAAGGAGTCCATCGAGCGCCTCGACTCCGCCGCGCTCTTCCGGCTCATCGGAAGCCCCGAGCGCGCCGCGGAGGTGGTCGCCGAGCATCGCGACCTCTTCGATCGCGAGCTGCGCGTGCAGGCGTCCAACGTCACCGAGCCCGGGGAGGCCGAGCTCGTCGAGGCGCTCCGGCGTGCCTGGAGCGGGTACGAGGCCGCGTATCGGACGCTGGAGGCCGCGCCCCCCGAACGCGCGAGGGAGACCTACTTCGCCGAGGTCCTGCCCGCGTTCCAGGCCGTGAAGGAAGACGCCCAGGCGATCCTGACCCTCAACCAGGAGGCGATGGAGCGGAAGAGCGAAGAGGCCGCCGCCAGCGCGGCGGCGGCGCGGCGCGCTTGGCTCGCGGGCGCGATCCTGGGGCTCCTGAGCGCGACGCTCCTCGGGGCGCTGCTCTCGCACCGGGTCACCGTCCCGCTCCGGGTGCTCGCGCGCACCGCGGAGCGCGTCGGCGGCGGGCAGCTCGACGTCCACCTGCCACGGTGCGGCGTGACCGAGCTCGACACGCTCGCCGCCACGTTCGACACCATGGCGGCGAGGCTCGCCGAGTACCGGCGGGCGGGCGAGGGAGAGCTCGCGCGGGCGCGGGAGTCCGCGCAGGCCGCGATCGAGAGCCTGGTCGACCCGGTGATCGTCCTCACCGCCGAGGGGGCGGTTCGGGCCACCAACGGCGCCGCCCGGCGACTGTTCGGCGCCTCCCCCGAGGTGCGTCGGGGGGACGACGGCACCGACGTGGCGGCGGTCTTCGGCCGCGCGTTGGACGCGGTCCTGGCCGGGGGCCGGCCGCTCCTCCCGGTGGACTTCCGGTCGGTGGTGCTCGTGGACACCCCGGAGGGCGAGCGGGCGCTCCTCCCGCACGCCACGCCCATTCGCGATGGGACCGGGGCCATCGTGGGGGTGACGCTCCTCCTCCAGGACGTGACGCGGCTGCGACGGCTGGACGAGCTCAAGGGGGATCTCGTCCAGACCGTGGCGCACGAGCTGCGGACGCCCCTGACCTCGCTCGGCATCGCGCTCCACCTCGCCCTCGACGAGCGTGTGAGCGGCCCCGTGGCGGGGCGGCTCCTCGAGTTCCTCGTGACGGCGCGCGAGGACGTCCACCGCTTGCGCGCGCTGGTGGATGACCTCCTCGACCTCTCCCGGATCCAGGAGGGGCGCATGACCCTGCGTCTCGAGCCGGTCTCGCCGGCCCTGCTGCTCGCCGACGCGGCCGAGGCGCTCCGGTCCGCGGCGGAACAGGCCGGCGTCGAGCTGCGCGTGGACGTGCCGCCCGAGGTCGGGCCCGCGTCGGTCGACCGCGCCCGGTTGCACGTCGCGGTCACCAACCTGGTCGCGAACGCCGTGCGCCACTCCCTACGCGGGGGGCGCGTCGACCTCCGGGCGAGTGCGAGCGGAGGCGGGCTCCGCATCGAGGTCGACGACCAGGGCCCAGGCGTGCCGCTCGCCGAGCGCGACCGCATCTTCGGTGCCTTCGCCCGGGGGACCGAGTCCGAGGGCCCGGGCGCGGGGTTGGGGCTCTACATCGCGCGGGAGGTGCTCCGCGCGCACGGGGGGCGGATCGGCGTCACCGATGCGCCGGGCGGTGGCGCGCGCTTCTGGATCGAGCTTCCTTCGTAAGCGTCAGAGCGCGGCCGTGATCTGCGCGCCCGCGCGGAACAGCAGCAGCACCGCCACCGCCACCGCCACTGGCGCGGCGATGCAGAGGACGAGGTCGAGCCAGTCGGGCAGCGGCTCGTCCGCGCGGGGGGCCTCGAACGGACGCTCGGGGCGACGGAGCTCGACGATGACGAAGTCGTCTTCGAGCTCGTGGCGTTGGGAGTGGAAGAGAGAAGCGAACATGAGGCCCTCCGACCTCCGGCGGCCGGCGAGGCGTCGGCGCCGGAGGAACGCCCGGACGGGGGAGCAAGGACCGCGCCACACGGAAGTGACCGTTTGAACGAGGGCCCGCCCCGGTGCGCCCCGCATCCTGCACGGAGGGGGCCGCGCGCCGGTTGCAGAACGCACGCGTCGCCCATGGGTGGGCGCGGAAGGCGCGCGGGAGGCCGCGCGACGGGGCAACCTCCACAGTCGACGAGCCGGCCTTGCATTCTGCAAAAACGTCTCTTGCAATATGCAAATAACTGGCGTACATCCTAACCTAAAGCGGCAACGCGGACATGCATGCCGCGTTAGCCCCTGCCGATGCAGCCAGAACCTGCCGGCCCGGCCGAGCCACCGTCGTCGTCACCGCTTGTCCGCTGGATGCGCCACGGGACGCACGAGCACGCGGACGCGCATCCGACCTGGCCCTGGTACCGGGTGTTGTGGCTCACCGGCGTCGACTACTTCTCGACCCTCGGCTACCAACCCGGCATCGCGCTCCTCGCCGCGGGCGCCATCGCCCCGTTGGCGACGACGATCCTCGTCGTGGTGACGCTCTTCGGCGCGCTCCCCATCTACCGCGAGGTGGCCAAGCGCTCTTACCAGGGGCACGGCTCCATCTCTATGCTCGAGCACCTCCTCCCCGGGTGGCCGGGCAAGACGTTCGTGCTCGCGCTCCTGGGCTTCGCCACGACCGACTTCGTCATCACCATGACGCTGTCGGCCGCCGACGCCGCCACGCACGCCGTCGAGAATCCTTTCGTCGAGCACTTCTTGCAGGGGCACGAGATCCCGTTGACGGTGGGGCTCCTGGCCCTGCTGGCGCTCGTGTTCCTCCTCGGGTTCCGCGAGGCGATCGGGGTGGCGACCTGGCTCGCGGTGCCGTACCTCCTCCTCAACGCCGTGGTGGTCGGGCGTGGCCTCTGGGAGGTCGCCACACATCCGCACGTCTGGTCGGACTGGACAGGTCTGCTCCGAGCGAAAGGGGACTGGACCGCCCTGGCGGTCGCGGCTGTGTTTGCGTTCCCAAAGCTGGCGCTCGGACTCTCCGGTTTCGAGACAGGTGTGACAGTCATGCCACTCGTGCGTGGGTCGGCGACCGATCCGCGCGACGGCCCTCCCCCTGGGCGGATCCGGGCGGTCCGTCACCTGCTGACCGCCGCGGCGTTGATCATGAGCGTGCTGTTGATCGGTTCGAGCGTCGCAACGACGCTGATCATCCCCGAGACGGCCTGGCAGGAGGGGGGCGAGGCTTCCGGGCGCGCGCTCGCGTGGATGGCGCACCACTACTTCGGTGACATCTTCGGCACGGTCTACGACGTGTCGACGATCCTCATCCTCTGGTTCGCGGGCGCCTCGGCCATGGCGGCCCTCCTCACCCTGATTCCCAGGTACCTCCCCCGCTTCGGCATGGCACCGAATTGGGTGAGCTATCCGCGCCCGCTGATCCTCCTCCTCTTCGGCATCGACGTGGTCGTCACGTGGGTGTTCGAGGCCGATGTGGAGGCCCAGGGTGGCGCCTACGCAACCGGGGTGCTCGCCCTGATCCTCTCGGCCTCCGTCGCGGTCACGCTGGCGCTCCGCCACGACGCGAAGGAGGAGAGGGTGTTCCCGTGGCGGGCGCTCCCGTTCGCGGCCATCACCGCGGTCTTCGCGTTCACCCTCGTCGACAACGTGATCGAACGGCCGGACGGCCTCATCATCTCCTCGATCTTCATCGGCGCGATCCTGGTGCTCGGCGCCATCTCCCGGTACACGCGCGCGACCGAGTTCCGCGTCGAGCGCCTCACCTTCGAGAGCCCCGAGTCCGCGGCGCTCTGGGAGGAGATGCGACCGAGGAAGGTCCATTTCGTCACAGTGAAGCACACCGATGTGGTGTATGCGCGGGTGAAGGCCCGCCTGCGGGAGCACTACGCGCTGAAGGGGCGCCTCGCGTTCATTCACGTGGAGCTCGCGCCCGATCGGAGCCAGTTCGACACACCGCTCTCGCTTCGGGTCCAGCGCCTCGGCGAGGACTACCGCGTGACGGTGCACAACGCCGTCGCCGTCGCCAACACCATCGCCTACATCAGCGAACAGCTCGACCCCGTCAGCATCATCCTCGGGCTCACGCGAGAGCATCCGATGACCCAGGCGCTCCGGTACCTCCTCTGGGGCGAAGGCGAGACGGGCATCCTCGTGTACCAGATCCTGCTGAAGCACTGGCGACACTCGCCCGAGGACGATGTTCGGCCGCACATCTACCTGATGAGCGATTGAGCACAAACGTGCCTTGTCGGTGCGACGCGCGGACGCGCATTCTACCCGGCCGCCCGCGAGTACAGCAGGGCGATGCCCACGACGTAGGCGACGAGGATGAGGAGGCTGTCGGGGTCGAGCAGGGGGACGGCGCGGTCACGGCGGTAGCCCATCGCCGCGATGCCGAAGCCCATGAGCACCACCGCCAGCAGCCCGGAGAGGGCGTGCGCGGGGTCGAGCGCCGCGAAGAGCGCGCCCGGATGCACGACGTCGAGAACCAGGAAGATCGCCATGTTGAACGCGTTCGAGCCGAACAGGTTCCCGATGGCGAGGTCGAGCGCGCGCATGCGGACGGCGGTGATGCAGGCCACGAGCTCGGGCAGCGAGGTCGACAGGCCGACGAGCCACGTGCCCACGAACGTGGTGCCGAGGCCGCTCGTCTCCGCTAGGGTTGCCGCCGAGCGGGCGAAGACCGGCGATGCCACCAGCATCACCCCTGCCGCGACGAGGAAGCCGAGCACGGCCCGCGCCGGCGGTGCGTGGCGCCGGGTGCCGCCCTCGACGGGCGGCACGCTTCGGAACAGCACGCGCGTCCCGACGAGGTACCCCACGAAGAGCAGCAGGGGTCCCGGTCCCACGCCCATCACCGTGGTCGCCGTGGGGAGCAGCACGCAGAGCGCGCCGAGCGCATTGAGCACGATGGCCTGTGCCGCGGACACCGCGTGTGCCGGGTTCGCGCCTCGCAGGAGGCGTCCGCGCGGCGGGTAGAGGTCCACCAGCGCGAGCACGACCATGTTGGCGAGGCTCGACCCGAAGAGGTCACCCACCGCGAGGTCGGGCTCTCCCAGGCGTACGGCGGCGATGTCCGTGGCGGCCTCGGGCAGCGAGGTCGCCGCCGCGAGGAGGATGGAGCCCACCCACAGGCGCCCGATGCCCGTGGACTCGGCGATCTGGTCGGCGCTCCATGTGAGGACCGTCGCGGCGGCGGCGACCACGACGCCGGCCAGGAGGAACGCGACGGCCGGGCTCATGGGCCGCCGGCGGGCTCGACGCCGCGCGCACTTATTTGTTTGTGCTCAAACATGAACGAGACAGCTCGACATTGCCCTCTCAATGGTCCGAAACAACTGGAGAAGTACGCATTTTTTGGGTCGAGACGCGGGTTCCTCCGGGGGAGGCTCCTGAGAGGGACGAGTTATCGAAGATCGTGCAGCAGGATGTCGTGCAGTCAAGGTCGGGCTGTTGAGCCATACGGAGATCCCGAACGACGTATGCGTTTTTGTTCGGTCGCACATTCCGTCGGTCGGGCACATGGAGGCGCTCGTCCTGATCGTCGAGGAGCCCCACTCCGCCTGGACGTCCGCGAGCGTCGCTCGGCGCTTGTTCGTGCTCGAGGCGAGAGCGGACACCATCCTTCACGAACTCTCGACAGCCGGGCTGATCGGGCTTGCGGCGTCCGGAGCCTGGCGAATCGCGCCGCACTCGCCGACGCTGAACGAGCTCGCGCGCCGAACGGTCGGGCTCTATCGTCGGCACCTCAAGGCGATGACACGCATCATCTGGTCCAGCCGGGACCCCTGCGGTCCACACCCCGACAGGCACCCGAATCGCAAGGGATGAGGCGCTTGCCCGTCGTCGGCGAGGTGCGGGTGGGCCGGCGCATCTGAACGTTCGTTCGGTGGGGCTCAACTGGAATGATTCGCGACATCGCTCACCCGAACCAGCGATCGCCTTCGGGGGCGAATACCACGACGCGCTCACGCAGCCCCGGGGGCACGCGCGCTCGCACCGCCTCGCGCACCTTCTCGGGCGAGATCGCGAGGCCGAAGTGCATCAACACGAGGACCTCGTTCTGAAACCGCGGCGCGAGCTCGACGAGCTCGTCCAGGTGCAGGTGGGCCTTGCGGCGGGCGTCCTCCACGCGGTAGCCTTCGTCCACGAACGTGCACTCCAGCACCAGTACTCGGCTCTGGAGCAGGGAAGGCGAGGTCTCGAGCACCCGGGACAACGTGTCGGTGGCGTAGGCCAGCTCGAGCTGCTCGTGCGGCTCGAACACGCCGGCAGCGCCCTCCACGCGCAGGCGCGCGATCTCCGTCGCGGGCTTGCCCTGGTGCTCAGGGCGCAGCTTGTTCACCCGCCGCAGGAACTGGTAGCCGAGCGAGGGCACCGGGTGGTGGGTGCGCAGCGCTCGGACGAACAGCCCACGGCCCAGGGACCGCTCGTCGTCCGGTAGCATGGGGACGAGCTCCACCTCCAGCTCCGCGCGTGACAGCGCAGCGTGGGCTTGCAGCAATGCGCGAACCGGATCCGCGATCTCGGCGGGGAGGTAGAGCTGCGCTCTTCCCATCTTGAGGAGGCCGCGGATGTTGAGCAGGCCAGCGAGCCCCGCCAGGTGGTCCAGGTGGCCGTGGCTGAGGAAGAATCGCCCGGCGGAGGCGAACGAGCGCAGGGGGAGCCCCGCGTCGAGCACCACGTCGAGCTCGGGCACCTGGAGCGTGGTGTAGATCCCGCCGACGGAGACCCCGCGCACGGTGTAGGGGCCGGCCTTGACTTCGGTGATCACGGGGCGGACCTCATAGCGTGCGCAGGAGCCAGTCGGCCGTGACACGGACGGCGCGCTCGGCGTGGCCGGTCTCGGGCTCGAAGACGTTGAAGATGTGGCTCGCGCCGCCGATGAGGACCGACTCGCGCGGGTGTCCCGGCGCGCGGTTGAGGAACTCCGTGTCGTTCGCCGTCAGGTGGTCGCGCGAGCCCCGCACCGAGAGGAACGCGCCCGGATAACGCGCGAGCGCGTGGTCGACGTTCACGCCGCGGAAGCTCTCGTAGAAGGCTCGCTTCGTCGTGATCTTCTTCCAGCCCGTCCAGTCCTCGGTGGCCTGCCCGTCGCGCAGCGCACGTTGGGCCGTCTCGCTCCCCGTCATGGCAGCCCACTGATCACCGGTGGGGCTCGCCCACACGACCATCGTGCGGAACCACGCCGGGTGCTCCGCGCCCACGACGATCGCCGTGGTCGCGCCGAGGCTCCACCCAACCGCGCCGAGGCGACCCGCCGCGACGCCGGGTTGGTCGGCGAGAAAGGCGTAGGCCGCCTCCGTGTCGGCCGTCCGGGTGTGGAGCGTCGACTCGATGTCGGTCCGCGCGTAATCGCCCTCGCCTCGGAAATTGATGCGGAGGCTCGCGATGCCCTGGTCCCCGAGCATCTCGGCGAGACGGCGTGTGAGCCCACCCACCGAGTCCATGTCGTCGGCGAATCCGTGCAGGAACAGGACGGTGCGCCCGTCCCAGGGGCCGGCTGGCTGCCGCCACGCGCCTTGGAGGTCGGTCCGGATGGCGACCCGGCGATCTTCTGCCTGTTGACTCATTCATGCTCCGGATTGTGTTGGTAGAACAGCTCACGCCACGGTCAACGGCAGAGCCAGACCCCGCCCATGAGCACGACGGCGAGGGCGAGCCGCTTCAGGACGTGCACGCCCCCTGGCGGCCGCGGGAACAGCTGCGGCAGGAGAAACGCGAACAGGTAGCCGTACGCGATGGAGAAGAACGGCTGAACGCCGCCCAGCGCCGAGACGATCGTCACGGGGCCGAGGGACACGCCCAGGAGGAACAGCGCCTTCCCGAGGAACCCGAGACCTTCGCTCGCGAAGACCAGCGCGATCACCCCCCGCCCAGAGTCGCGGTAGCTGGTGCGGAAGGCGTGTCGGACGGGGCCGGAGAGCGCGATTGCGACGCCCCCGAGCGCGAGCCCGAACCCTTCGTAGGCGACGATCGACAGGAACGTCACGTTCGTGGAGGCGTGCTTGACGAAGATCGCTGCCGTCGCCCAGCAGAAGTCCGCCACCAGGATGGGCCAGAACGCCTTGCCGAGCCGGAATCGCCCCTCCACGCTCTCGAGTGAGAGCACGATCGCAGCGCCCAGGATCAGGACGAAGCCCACCAACCGCTCAGCACTCAGCCGCTCGTCGAGGAACAGCCTGGACAGGACCAGGGTGAAGACCGCTTTCACCTGGAACATCGCCGCCACGATCGCGGGGTCGCCGACGGCGATGGCGCGAAAATAGAAGATGTTGGCCATCATCATGACGAAGCCCGCAGCGGTCAACAGGCCTCCCTCCCGTCCCATGTCGGGGAGGCCGGCCGCGAGAAAGGCCACGAAGCTGATGACCAGCACCACGATCGCCGTGTAGAGCGGCATCGCCGCGGGGCCCTTCACGTGCCTGCTGATGATGTGCGCGTCGAGGTGGTTGACGGCCGCGTAGACCGCGCAGCTCCCGATGGCACAAGAAATCCAAGTCACTGGCTTGCTCCCGGGACGCAACGTCACGACGGAACAGGGTTGCTGCCTATCCGGAGCACATCTCACGCACATCGGCGATGCGGCGGAAGACCTCGGCGAACCCGTCACGGGTGATGATCGTCTTGAGCTCGATCCGGTTGTTGTGGCGCACGAGGTGACACTCGTTCGCGCGGTCGCGGATCGTCCTCAGCCGGTCCGCGCGCTCGATCCAGGGGCCGAACCAGGCGATCCGGTCGTAGAACTTCGCCAGGAGGATCTCGTAGTCGTTCCAACCGAGGGACTCGAGGACCGCGCCGATGCCCGAGGACATGCCGATGTCGAGGAGCTGCTGGCGCGTCAGCGCCCGGTTCTTCGCATCGGACGGGATCGCGTTGAGCAGCGAGTGCAGGGCGTCCTCCGCCGTCTGCCCCACACAGGCGCCGCCGTGCTCGGTCTCGGCCTGCGGGGCCGTGACCGAGAGGTCCGCCGACAGTCGCCGCCGCATCGCGTCCTCGACGGAGTCCACCAGCTCCTTCAGCAGGCGAAACTGCTCCTCGAACTCGCCGGGCACCGGCCGTCGGATCGCATCGGCAATCACGGGGAGCGTGATCGAGGGCCGGCCCTCGTCGAGCTCGACCAGGCCGAAACGTTCGAGGTGGTGGGCGAAGCTGTCGCGGTCCTCCACCCCGCTCCAAACGTCCAGCCATGCCTGTGGGCCCCCCATCGCGATGTCCCGGAGCAGCTTCTCTTCTTCCGGCGCGATCCCGCGGAGGTGCGCGAGGGTCCACTCGACCTGCGACCGGAACGACCGCTTGGACTTCCGGAACGCGCTGGCCACCCGCTGTGACGTCACCTCGACGCGGGTGGTGCGGCGGAGATCCTCCTGGTGGATGTGCGTGCCGAGTTTCCGGAGCAGCAGCGGAAAGCCCCCCACGAGAGAGTAGGCGGCCTCCGCCGCCTCCTTCGTGAACACGAGGTCCATTCGGCCGCCGATCTCGGTGAGCAGGGCCTCGGCCTCGTTCGCCGGCATCGGCCGCAGGAAGATCGGATGCGTCTCGAACAGCGGGTTCGGCTGGCCGAGCAGGGTTCCGTGCTCCACCACCGCCGCGCGGGTGCCCCCGATGACGTAGACGAAGCGCTCTGGGTCTTCGAGGGAGCAGCGCACGCCCTGGATGGTGTTCCAGAACGAGAAGAAGTCCTCGCGCCAGTAGCCCGCATGGGGATGTTCCGGGTGCAGGTGGTCGCACTCGTCGAGGAAGAACACGAGCCGGGCGGAGGGCCGCTCGCTCTCGCGCGCCAGCGCGTCGGCGGCCTTGAGCAGGGCGCGGAGGTCCTTCTCGAAGGCCGTCGCGAGCCGACGTCCATCCGAGGTGTTGCTCTTGATCGCGGCCGAGAGGGACTCGGCCTTGGGGCGGATCTTCGAATCGGTCGTTGCGGCGAACCGGCTCAGCTTCTGCTGCCACGCGCTCAGCATGTCCGAAGCCAGGAGCCACCACCGCCCTGCGGTCACCCGTGTGGAGTTGCCGAGCAGGAAGGCGGTCGCCGTGACCGAAGTCGGATCAGCCTCCAGCAGGTCCTCGACGCGGCCGAGCAGCGAGCTCTTGCCGATCCGTCGCAGGCCGAAGATGCCGACCGGGCTCCCGCCGAGGATGTTTGCCAAGACCTCGTCGACCACGGAGTGCCGGCCGAGGAACTCGGATGGCCGTCGGACGGGCTGACTCTCGTCGAAGAGGTCCCGACGCTGGAGCGAGGCTCCGAGGACGTCGCAGAGATACTCCTCCGCCGAGCCTCCGTGGGGACGACCGCTCGGCACGACAGCCACGATGTTGGTCCGGTGGCGCGCGGTCCACGCCTTGCAGGCGGCGCCCGCCAACGGCGCCTCGGACACGACGAAGCGGATGCGCGGGTCCAGCGGGGCGTCCAGATCCAGGGGAGGAGCCTGGAGGAGCGCATCCGCGTGGAAGTCCTTGGGAAGCCCGTGACCGATGACGTACGCTCCCTGCTCGAGTCCGAACCGTTCCTTCAGCTTCTCGGCGGGCTTCACGACCGCGGCCCATCGTTGAGGCCCCACCACACGGAACCAGCTGATATCGAAACAAGTGGAGAACAATTCGAGGGCGGGTCTCGCATCGGCGCGCACTTCCGGATTGGCTCGCTCGAATGCATCCCCGGCGTCGGGGCCAAACCTGATCGTCGTCTCGAGTCCAGACGACAGTGTGTCATCGTCGTTCGAGAGGAGTGACCGTCGATGCCGGCCGGACGAGGACGAGGACACGAAGCAACCTCTCAGGGAGCCGGCGGAGTTGCCGGGCGTCCTTGATAGGACGCGGGTCACTTCTCCGCACTTGCAGCGGCTTGCAGAGTCGGGCGGGTTCCCCGATCTTGTCAGCCTCTGCGGCCAGGTTCCAAGCGACCGAGCGCCCGCGCCGACAAACTGAATTCGGTCCGACTGTCGACATCGCCGGCCGAGCGCGAGCCAGACCGGGCTCGTCGTACGGGCTGCGATCGTCACCAACGCGTACCAAATTAATGCTGTAAAGCGGCTTTCGCCTCCGGGTAGCGACGAGGGGGGCAGCACGGGGCGCGGAGTTGAACACCCGGCGGGCGGACGTCACCCGCCAACGGCCGCGCCTGTGGCGGCCGCCGTCGCATCCGCGACCCACACCTGGTAGGCTCGCGCGCATGTGCTCCCCTCCGATCCGACCGCATGTCTGAGTCCGCGCGTGCCACCCCGAGGAACGCCGCCTGGTACGCGGCCCCGGTGGCCGACTTTCTGCTCTCCTCGGACGACGCGGTCCTCGGGGCACTCTCCCGCCCGCGCGGCTTCTCGCTCGAGGCCGAGCAATCGGGCGCGTGGCAGGACGAGTTGACGATTCTGCGCGCGGCCCTCCTGGGTGCCTCGGGCTGGATCCACCTCGAGTTCGACATCCCGCGCCTCGGGAAGCGGGTCGACGCCGTGCTCGTTTCGGAGGGTGTCGTCATCCCTGTCGAGTTCAAGGTCGGGGCCACCGCTCACCTGCGGCCGGACTTCGAGCAGGCGTGGGACTACGGGCTCGATCTGAAGAATTTCCACAAGGCGTGCCACCAAGCGCCAATTTTCCCGATCCTTTGTGCCACCCGGGCCGTGCGGACGGATCGCGCTTGGCGCCCACCGCACGCAGACGGCGTTCGCCGCCCGTTCCAAGCGAACGCGGACAGCCTCCCGACGGCGATCCGCCTCGCGTTGAGGGCGGGACGAAACGCTCCACCGCTCGACGCCGCGAGTTGGGGGACAGCGCCCTACACGCCCACCCCGACCATCATCGAAGCCGCCCGGGCGATGTACGGCCGGCACACGGTGCACGACATCACCCGCAACGACGCCGGGGCGAAGAACCTGGCCGAGACCGCAGGCCGTGTCGAGGAGATCATCGTGCACGCGCGGACCCACGGTCGTAAGGCGATCGTCTTCGTTACGGGTGTCCCAGGCGCGGGAAAGACTCTCGTGGGGCTCAACGTCGCGACTCGGCACGCCGTGCCGGAAGCCGCTACCCACGCCGCGTTCCTGTCCGGAAACGGCCCGCTGGTCGCCGTGCTTCGGGAGGCTCTCGCGCGCGACGAACTCGGAGGCCTGCAGCTCGAGCGCGCCCGATGTCGCGCCGCGAGGTCCTTCGTGGACTGGAGCATCAGGTACGGCGGCTCGCGGCCGTGCCGTCGTCGGCCGTGTCGTCGTCGGTGGGGTCGGTGTCGACGGAGGCGACCTCCGCCGCAGTGCAGGCCGGGAGGAGGAGCAGCAGCGAGAGGAAACGCATCAGCGCACCGACACCGCGAGGCGGTCCGCGAGGTCGGAGGCGGCGACCCGCTCGACCACGGCGCCGCTGGCGTCCACCACGAGGGCCTGGCCGTCGGCAGGAGGCCCGAGACGGCGGCGGAGGTCACCGGCGGGATCGGCCACGACGGTGAGGTCGAGGCCGCGGCTCGCGAGGAAGGGGCGGAGCCGGGCGCGCGCGGAGGCGGGGTCGGTGCTGACGGCGACGACGGGGAGGCCCACGCCGGCGGCGGTGGTGAGCGCGGCGACGCACGCGGCGCAGTCCATCGACCAGTAGACGACCGCCGTGGTCCGCGTGAGGGTGACGGGCGCGCCGCTCAGGTCGCGGGCGCCGAGGTCGGCGGCGTGGGCGAAGGAGAGGAGGGCGAGGAGAAGGGGCATCGAGGCTCCGGGGGTTCGCCCGGAGACAGGGCAACGCGCGTGCCGTGGCCGATTTCCAGTAACTACCTGATATTGCTTGGCCGTCCGCACCCGGACTGCGTCAAGGAATGACGCGCCCGCTTCACGGGGAGACCCACGGCTCGCCGAGGAGCCCCGCGAGCGTCTGGAGCCGGCTGACCTCGCGGGTGTAGGTGCGCTGATGGTTGCGCGCCCGGACCTCGTCGTCTCGGCGCAAGAAGCGGAACGCACCCTCCACGCCGTGGCGGGCGGTGAGCTCCGCGAGGAGCGCGCCTGCGAAGGCACGGGCGACGCCGAGGTCCCGAAGGGCCTCCCTGCGGTCCATGGCGTCGGCGAGGGCGGTGGCGGCGGACTGGAGACGGCGCAGGACGCCGTCGGCGGTCGGGGCCGCGCCGCCGAGGGAGAGGCGCTCGATGATCCCGTCCCGCGAGAGGAGCGCCGCGCGGTCGAGCGCGTTCTCGAGCTCGCGGACGTTGCCCGGCCAGTCGTGCGCGACGAGGGACCGCTCCGCGGCCTCGGAGAGAGCGGTGACGGGCAGGCCGTAGCGCTCGCGCGTGCGCGCGAGGACATGGGCCGCGAGGAGAGGGATGTCCTCGCGGCGCTCGCGGAGCGCGGGGAGGCGCGCGACGAAGACCGCGAGGCGGTAGTACAGATCCTCGCGCAGGCGACCCGCCGCAATCGCCGCGAACGGATCGCTCCCCATCGCGGCGACCACCCGTACGTCCACAGGGATCGCGGCGTTGCCGCCGAGCCGCGTGATCGCCCGCTCCTGGAGCGCCACGAGGAGCTTCACCTGGCAGGCCACCGGCATCGCGTCGAGCTCGTCGAGGAAGAGCGTGCCGCCCTCCGCCGCCTCGAACTTGCCCATGCGGCGGGTCTTCGCGCCCGTGTAGGCACCGGCTTCCGCGCCGAAGAGCTCCGCCTCCAGCAGGCTCTCCGGGATCGCGCCGCAATTGAGGTGCACGAACGGGCCCTTCGCGCGGGGGCTCGCCACGTGCACCTGCCGCGCCACGAGGCTCTTGCCGGTGCCGGTCTCGCCGGTGAGCAGGATCGGGGCGGAGAAGCGGGCGACGCGCGCGAGCTCGGCGAGGACGGCGTGCATGGCGGGTGAGCGGGTGAGCACCCCGGGGAGCGCGGGCGTCTCGGCCTGCTCGGTCGCACGCGCGAGCGCCGCGCCGAGGAGGGGGAGCCACGCCTGGACCGCGGCGACGCTCGACTCGTCGAAGAGGCCCTCGGTAGCAGGATCGTCGAGGTAGACGAACCCGAGCCGCCGCGGACCATGGCGCAACGGGAAGCACACGACGCTCCGGAGCGCGAGCGTGACAATCGAGCGGGTGCCGATGTCCTCCGTCGCGTCGTCCGAGACCACGGACACGCCGGTCTGGAGCACCCGGTCGATGATCGTGCGGGACACGAGCTTCTCGGGGTCCAAGAGGTCGGCGCGCTCGAGGTTGCGCGCGGTGTGGAGCACCCAGCCTTCGCCCTCCGCGAGGCCGACGAAGCCGCGGCGGGCGCCGACCACGGCGAGGAGCGCGTCGAGAAGCTCGTCGGCGACGGGGCCGAGGCCCTCGGCGAGGGTGACGCGGAGGGTGCGGTCGAGCAGGAGCCGCGAGCGGGCCGCCTCGTCCCGCGCGTCTTCGAGGTCGCGGGCGAGCCGGCCGGCGGCGGCGCCGAGGGGCGGGAGCAGGCGGGGCAGGTCCGCGATCCGGCCGGCGCGGACGGCGCGATCGAGGTCGGCGAGGAGCGGGAGGAGCGGCGCGGGCTCGGACATCGGGCAACGGTAGCAGGAACGTCGGGCCCTATACTCGCGTCGTGCGCCCGCCCGACGGCCTCCCTCCCCGGTACACCCCGCTCGACCGCCTCGCGGTGGGCGGCATGGGGGAGGTGTGGCGGGTGCGCGACGAGCTCCTCCGCGACACCGTCGTGCTCAAGGTGTGCCTGCCGGAGCTCGCGGCGCGGCCCCGGCTCCGGCAGCGCTTCCTCGACGAGGCGCGCCTCACCGCCCAGCTCCATCACCCCGGCATCCTCGCCGTGCACGAGCTCGGCGAGCTCCCCGACGGTCGCCCCTGGTTCACGATGGAGGAGGTGCGCGGCCGCACGCTCGAGGCGCTCATCGCCGAGCGCGCCGCCGGCGCCCCCGACGCGCCCCCGCTACGCGCGCTCGTAGAGGCCTTCCTCCGCGCCGCCGAGGCCGTCGCGCACGCCCACGCGCACGGGGTCGTCCACCGCGACCTGAAGCCCGAGAACCTCATGGTGGGGGCCTTCGGAGAGGTGCGCGTGATGGACTGGGGCCTCGCACGCCGCGGCACCGAGGGCGATCCCGGCGCCGCGCTGGACCTCGGCCCCCGCGAGGGCGGCCGCACCCAGCTCGGCGAGGTGATGGGGACGCCTGCCTACATGGCGCCCGAGCAGGCCTCCGGTCGCGTCGACCGCGTCGGCCCCGCCGCCGACATCTACGCCCTCGGCGCCGTGCTCTACACCGTGCTCGCCGGCTCCCCGCCATACGGCGGCCCCGGCCGCGAGATCCTCCGCGCGCTCCGCCAGGGGTCGCCCCCGCCGCTCGACCGCGCCACCCTCCCGGAGGCCCTCTGCGCCACGTGCGAGCGCGCGATGGCCCGCGATCCCTTCGACCGCCACCCCGACGCGCGCGCCCTCGCCGACGAGGTCGCCCGCTGGCTCGTCGGTGACGCGGCACGAGTACACGCGCTCGCCGTCATCGCCCGCGCCGACGCGCTCCATCCCGAGATCGCCGCGCTCCGTACAGAGGCGCGCACCCTCGCCGATGCCGCCCGGAAGCAGCTCTCCGCCGTGCCGACCTGGGCACACGAGGACGACAAGCGCGACGCGTGGGCCCTCGCGCGACGCGCCGAGGCGGCCAGGGTCGAGGCCGATCGGCTCGAGGTCGCCTACGAGAACGAGCTCCGCGTGGCGCTCGACGCCGCCCACGACCTCCCCGAAGGCCTCGACCGCCTCGCCGACCTCTACCGGGACCAGCTCCTCGCCGCCGAGGCCGACGGCGACGCGCGCGCCGCCTCTCGCGCCGAGGCCCGCCTCCGCTCCACCCACCGTCGCGACACGTGGCTCGACGAGCCCGCCAGCCTGTCCCTCGCGACCGATCCACCCGGCGTGCGCGTCCGGGTGCAGCCCTGGGTGCCCGACGGCCTCCGCCTCGTGCCCGGCCCCCCTGCCGAGCTCGGCAGAACCCCGCTCTACGACGTGCCCCTCCCCCCCGGCCGCCAACGCCTCGTGCTCGACGGTCCCGCCGGCGAGATCCTCCTCCCGCTGCGCCTCACGCGCGGCGAGGCGTGGCGCCCCCACCGGCCGACCACCGGTCCGTGGACGCTCCGGGTGCCGCGCCCCGGGGAGCTCGGTCCCGACGACGTCTTCGTGCCCGGCGGCTGGGCGCGGCTCGGCGGCGGCGTGGAGGCCGCGGATCCGGAGCCCGCGCGCACCGTCTGGATTGACGACTTCATCCTGCGCCGCCATCCCGTGACACTCGCCGAGTACGTCGTGTTCCTCGACGCGCTCGTCGCCGCGGGACGAGTCGAGGAAGCCGAGGATCTCCAGCCCAAGGAGGTGCTCGCCGGCGCGGACGGCGCGCCCGTGCTGCACCGTGACGGCCCCCGGTTCCTCTCCGGCAACCGGTGGGCCTGGCCGCCCGACGCCCCCGTCACCCTCGTGCCGGTGCGTGCCGCCATGGCCTACGCGGCGTGGGAGGCCGCGCGCACCGGCCACGCGTGGCGCCTCCCGACGGGGTTGGAGCGCGAGAAGGCCGCCCGAGGCGTGGACGGCCGCCCGTACCCCTGGGGCGATCACCTCGATCCCGCCTACGTCAACTGCACGGGGAGCACGCCGTCGAACCCGACGATCCTCTCAGTGTCCACGTTCCCCACGGACACCGGCCCGCATGGCGCGCGCGGCCTCGCGGGCAACGTCCGCGACTGGTGCGCCGACGCCTACGAGCGCGCCGGGACGCCCGTCCACGACGGCCTCCCGGTCTACGCTCCCGCTACCGAGGAGGGCTTCGTCGTCGTTCGTGGCGGCGCGTACGTGAGCTCCCCCACGCAGTGCCTCGCGGCGTCTCGCTTTGCAGCGCCGCCGGGCGCTCGGTTCACGACGCTCGGCTTCCGGCTCGCCCGGTCTACGTCAGCGTCGTCGCCAGCGTGAAGCGCGAGGTCGTGCCGGGGCTCCCCGCGGGGGGCGTGGTGAGCTGCAGGCAGGAGGTCACCGCGATCGCGTTGCCCACCCACGTGGTGAGCGGGTCGCCGTTCTGGTCCACCGTGGTGTTGCCCGACTTGTACCAGGTCCGCGTGCCGCCGACACGTTGGACGTAGCCGAGGGGCAAGAACGTCCCGCCCTGATTGTTGTTGAGCAGCCACGCCGGGTCCGTGCTCGAGGGCACGCCCGTCCCCGTCCACGTGCCGGCGCTCGAATACGCGGCGCGGATGGTGTTGCCACTCTGCACGTTGGCGGGCGGCTTCCACCCGGGCCCGCCCACCTTCACGAGGTAGAACGTGGCGGGCCAATTGGTGTCACCGAACTGGACGGCCGGCGGTTGGACGCCGATCCAGAGCCAGTTGTCCGTGCTGGCCGCCGTCGCCCACCATCCGTAGGATTGTGCGTTGCCGCCGGTGGACACGAAGTAGCCCAAGGGGTTCGTCCCCGTGGACGACAGGCTCACGACGAACACGACGTCGGGCGAGATCTCCACGTGTGACAGATGGATGGGCCCGTCGTCGGGCGGGGCGGGCTGGGTGAACAGGGACATCGGCGGCCTCCGGAGGTGGGAGTGTGAAGCGCGCGGACCAACCCTGTCAATGGGTTGGATGGACGTTGGTTCTGCCTGGCACGGGGCGCGCGGCGTGGCGGAGACGCGCGGTCTACCGCGGCGGGACCCTGAGCTCCTGCACGGCGGCGGCCGCCTTCGCGGCCCAGGAGCGCACCGCCTCGGGATCGGGCGGGTGCGCGCCGAAGCGCGGTTGGATGTCGTAGCGACAGAGCTCGGCGTGGCGAAGCGCGTCGAATGCGACGCCGGGGAGGAGGTGCCGCCAGGCGCGCTCGGCCACCGCGGCCGCGAAGAGCCCCTGGTGGTCGATCTCGAGCGCGTCGAAGCGGCCGGGGCGGAGCCGCGCCGGGCTGAGGTCGGCCGACTGGGCCGCGTCGGGCAGGAGGGTGTCGAGCCCGACCCGCCGCAGCGACGCGTTGCACTCTGCCAAGGGCCGTTGCAACACGACGATGCGGCGGGTGAGCGTGGCGAGCTCGTCGGGGAGGAACATCAGGACGGTGCAGCTGATGCCCCAGGGGCGGGGGAGCCGCAGCTCGCGAAGCTGGTCCACGGAGTGCGTGAGCAGCGGGTCGTGCAGGCAGAGCGTCGCGCCGGTGGTGAGCCAGTTGGACGCCCAGGTGGTCCCGCTGCGCGGATGACCCACCACGGCGAAGGACATCGGATGGTGCACGGCAGCCTCGCGAGCGTGGGGATCAGACGTCGACGATGTTGGCGCCGAGATCGGGCTCGATCTCGAAGGTGGTGACGAGGCCCGCGGCGAACCGGACGCGGATCGGCGGCCACCCGGCGGGCGTGGAGGCCGGCCGCACGATGGTCGTGCCGCCGGTCGAGAGCGCCGCCGGATTCGTCGAGATCGCGTCGATCATGCTGCCCGGATCGAAGCTGAGCGGGAGCTTGTTCCCCCAGAAGTTGGGGGCCTCGAGGATCATCGCGCCCGCGGTGGTGGTCCCGGCGTTCGGCTCGTGGTGGACGAAGACGAACAACCAGTAGTCCGCCGTGGCCGAGTTGCGGTAGGTGATGTCGAACGCGACCATCGCCTTGACGCCGGCCCCCAGCGCGTGGACCATCAGCGGCTCCGGCTCGTCGTGTGCGGTGTCGTCCTGCTGCTGGTACCAGAGCTTGAGGCTCAGCGCCTGGGTCGAATTGAGCTGGCTCGGCTTGGTGACACCGCTCTCCTGGACCGCGGCGGCCACGGGGTCGCCGGAGGCGAACCACGCCTGGAGGATGTCGTTCGCGCTCTCGTTCGCGACGATGTCGGAGGCGGTCGTGGCCCAGACGCCGTGCACGGGCGTGCCCGACACGGCGGTCAGCTTGACGGGCAGCGCGTTGCTGATCACGAAGCCCCGGTCGTCGTTGCTCTGCATCGAGGACTGGGCGGCGGTGGCGGCGGTCGCGGCCGCGGCGGCGGCGGCGCCGATGATGGCGGCGATGATGGTTGCGGCTGGCATGGGGGTGTTGGACCTCGTTCCTGGGGGTGTGTGCAGCGCGGCGGGCTCGCCGGCCGCGCTCCGAGGTTGCACGGACGGTGCCACGGCGCGCGGCTCCATCCTCGCCAGCTCGGACTCCAGGTTCATTCACTGTTTTTACGCCGCGCCGACCCTGTGCCGTCGGTGCCACGCCTTGCACCGGTGCGTCATTGGCTGACGCGCGGCGTCACCGCCGGAGCAGCCGCGGAGAGACGCGCCATGCGTCGAGGGGACGCGCCGACCGGGAGGGCACCCTCAGGGGTCTCGATTGCCCGATCGACGCGCCAGCGTGGCCTCGATGAGCTGAATCTGGGCGCGATCCTTCGGCGTATCGAGCTCCCGCTTGATTTCGAGGATTGTCTCGAGGCCGAGTACGGCGAGTCGGCGTCCCTCGATCACGAGCTCGATCGTGTGGGGCTACAGGTCGACAAACGCTCGTCCGCCGACGAGCGTGCCGAGGATGTACAGCCAACCCGCGTCCGTGTCGAGGAGCAGGTGACCGGGCCCGAGGTGGTGGCGTTCGGGCGTGAGCGGTGGTCCGGGCCGGCCCCGCATGCGCGCCCGCAGGCCGAGCAGTACGCCATGCAAGCGGTCGAGGTTCTCGGGGGCGAGGTTCGGGACGACGTCGGTGTCGTGCGTGACGTGGGGGACCCCCTGCGCCGCCGTCGCCATGCCTCCCACGAGCACGAATTCAACACCCGCGTCAGCGAGGGCGAGGAGTGCCTTCACGCTTCCGCTCCTCGTACGCTTCTCGAAGGGCACGCACCGTCCGGATCGCCTCCTCGTTCCGGCGCAGCCGCTCGGTGGGCGTCATCGCGAGGAAGGCGTCGATGAGCGTCAGGTCGATGCCGCTGTCGTCGCGCACGGGCAGGGAAAGCTGGTTCACCCCCGCAACATAGCCCACCTGCACGGGTCCGGCCCCGTCGCGGCGAGCGCGGGACTATCAGCAACGTTGACGCCGTCACCGCCAACCCGCTCGCCCGCCGCATTCACAACGAAGAAAGCCAACGATCCGGTAAAGGAACCGTGGGCCTTCGAAGCTCGAACGCTAAGTGGTGGGGGTTACTGGATGATTTTAGAACTTCTATGAGCTGGTCGGCCCCGTCAAGCCTCGCCAGCACGATCTTCGTCTTGCGTTCGATCTTCGCCGCGGATCAGGGCAAGGCGACGCCAACGCCGCCTCCGTGCTGAAAAGTACCCGCGGGTGGGCGAGCCTTCCGAGGCGAAGCCCGGTCGCGGGTCGCCCCCGGCAGGGCGCCCCAGCAATAGACTCGTGGTGTGCCGGCTCACCCATGGAGCCTGGAGAGGTGCGTGGGCGGTTCGGTACCGAGGTGACCTCGGCCTCGTCGTGGTGCCCCTTCGCGTGGTTGATTGCCTGCCCCTCGCCGTCCGCCGCCGCCCCCGCTGTGCATGCTTCTATTCGCACTCGAGAAGGGCGCGCGTGCGCCCGGTGCTGGGGGGATCCGTGCTGCGGTGGGTGCTCCCAATCTTTCTGTCGGACTCGGCCCGCAACCAAGGCTGCGGATCGGTCCCAAGTTCTAAGCGGAGTCACCCAAGGCAGGAAGTCGGAGGCGTCGGTTGGACACCGAGGAGCGCGCGGCCACGCGGAGGTAACGTCGGGAGAGCCTTGGTCAGCTTCCGACGGGCCTACGCGGCGTTTTGAGTCGGTTCCGGCGGCGAAGAGATCGGGCGGTAGCGCTCGCCCGCCGCCCAGAGGCGATGCATCAGGACTGCGAGCTTGCGGGCAACCGCGACATGTGCCTTCGCCCGGCCGACGCGAGCGACGAGGCGCTCACCAAAGCGCTTGATGTCCGTGTCCTTCTTGGATTTCATCGCCGCGTGGGCGGCCTGGATCAGCAGCGCCCGCATGTAGCGATCCCCCTGCTTGGTGATGCGCCCGTAATGCTTGACGTCCGCCGAGGACCGCATCGCCGGACGCAGGCCGAGGAAGCCCGCCACGTCGCGGCTGTCCTTGAACCGCGTGGGGTCGTCGACGCACAGTACGAAGGCGACCGCCACGAGTTCGCCGACGCCGGGGATCGCGTCGAGCCGCTCCACGACCTCCTTCTGGCTGGCCAGCGCCTTGACCTCGGCGTCCGCGGTGTCGATCCGCGCGCGGAGGCTCTCGATCTCGTCCACCAGCGGCGTCACCGCGGCGACTACCACTGCGTCGAGATCGACGGAGAACTCACGGAAGCGCTCGACGAACGTGTCCGCCGTGCACGCCGGCACGCGCTTGCCAAACTGCTTTACCAGACCCCGCACGACCGAGATCATCT
Organism: Deltaproteobacteria bacterium; assembly: GCA_036676765.1. Taxonomy (GTDB): domain Bacteria; phylum Myxococcota_A; class UBA796; order UBA796; family SXON01; genus CAJBVW01. Next base: position 6,843 of record JAKFCH010000127.1, on the reverse strand, counting down.
TCGAACGCGTCTCCACCAGCACCGCGCGGACCCGCAACGTCGCACGCTGCTGGCGGCTCTCCACGCTCCGGTGCGTGATCGGCGAGAGGAACTTCGGGTCGAGGCGCACCAGGCGCGCCAGCGTCTCCGCGTCGACCTTGTCGGTCTTCAACGTGGCTTCCGCAATCAGCCGCACCCGACGCGGGTTCACGACGTAGACCTCGTGGCCGAGCTCGCGAAGGAGCCGGTCGACCCACGGCGACACGCTCGACGCCCCGACCGCGATGCGCATCGGGTCGCGCTTGAACCAGCGCCGAAGCGACTTCTCCGTGGTCGAGACGGTCGCGCGTTCGACGACCTCGCCCACGTCGTCCACGACGCACAACTCGCTGAACTTCTGGTGGAGGTCCATGCCGACGTAGTCCATGTCGATACTCCAGAGTGAGGGGTGCACGCTGGAGGATACCGGAGCACCCTACGAGGGCGCGAGGGGCAGGCCGACCAGCTCATCCCATCTTTCTGGCTGGACCCGCGGGGGATGGAGCCGGACCGATTGATAGCCTTCAAAGAGGCGTTTGCGGCGGGGTAGCGGCGGATGGGCCGTGCGGGGTGCAGTGTTCGCGGGGATGAACACCGAGCGGGAAGCGAGGGCTAGCGCTTCGGCTTCGACTTCGTCGCACTTCGTGTGGGGCACGCCGACCGCTCGGCCGACGTCGAGCGTCCGTTCGATCACGTCGAGAACAACTTCTACCCGGGGCGCTTCAACAGGCACTTCCGCGCTGTCCCCTTCGAGCTCCTCGCCGCCGGGCGGCCGGCACTGAAGCCGCTGCCGCTGCACCTCCCTGAGGTCTACGACCTGCACGATCGGCGCGTTGATCCCGAGGGGTACGTCACCCTACACACCAACCGCTACCGCGTGCCAGAGGCGCTGATCGGACGGCAGGTGCAGCTCCACGAGAAGGCCGATCGCATCTCTTCGACGGCCACCGCCTCGTCGTTGACCATTCGAAGGCCGATGACGGACTCGGCGTGCGAATCCCTCCGCCGGAGCGCGAGCGCCGGCCGCGGTGACGCGAGCCGCCAACCCCCGAGGAGTCTGCGTTGCGAGCGGCTTCTCCCGCGCTCGGCGCGGTCGTGGACGCGCTCCGCGCCCGGCACGGCGGGCATTAGAAACAGGCCCTTACCAGAGCCCACTACGATTCCTCGTCGCTGGGGTCTGATAGGATGCACGCGGCCGACCTGGACAGTGCCGGCCAGCTGGGTGCATCAATGGGCGCGCGTCGCTCACGGACGAAACCGAATGACCGTCTTCCCGCTGATCCGCTTGGTCGGATTGAAAGCGGCGACGGCATCGTCGAGGTTCGCGATGTTGCCGATGTTCGTCCGCAGTCGTCCGTCACGCACCCGCTGGACGATCTCACCCAGTTGGGCACGATCGGGCTCGACAACGAAGTCGACCGCCAGGCCGTCGTCGGGCCGCGCCTCGGTCGGCCCGACGACGGACACCAGTGTTCCTCCGGCTCGAATCAGACCTGCGGACCGCTTCTGGATGTCGCCGCCGATGACATCGAACACCAGATCGATGCCGCCGACGTCTTCCAGCGCGTCGTTATCGAGGTCGACGAACTCTTGCGCGCCGAAGTCGAGCGCCTTCTGACGGTCGGCCGCGTGTCCGGTGCCGATGACGTAGGCGCCCGCCAATCGTGCGAGTTGCGTCACCATCGACCCGACTGCGCCGGCCACGCCGTGCGCGAGGACGCTCTGCCCCGCCTGAAGGTGGCCGTGCTGGAACAGTCCCTGCCACGCGGTGAGGCCCGAAATTGGCAGGCTCGCGCCCACCGTGAAGTCGACGTCGCCCGGGAGCGGCGCGAGGTTGCGTGCCTCGATGGCTATATACTCCGCAAGGGTGCCGTCGCGATGCCAGTCGGCGAGGCCGAACACTCGCTGTCCTACCGACAGTCCCGTCGTGCCGTAGCCGAGAGCGGCGACCACTCCGGCCAACTCGTGGCCCGGGATCGACGGTGTTCGGTCACGGTCGCGGCGATCGGTCCAGGTCGAGGGCCATGCCAGCTCAGTCGGGACGAATCCCGACGCATGAATCTGAACGATGACGTCGTTTATCGCTGCGTGTGGCTCGGGCCGCTCCATCAGCTTCATCCCGGCCGTTCCCGCGGCCTGATCAGTCACTACGATCGCCTTCATCGTCCGCCTCCCTGTCCTGTCTCTTTGTTGTCCTGAGATGGTCGTTCCGTGCCGTCGTGTTGCGTGACCCGGTACTTTTCCGGCGTCAGTAGCGATTCTGCCTCGGGATCTTTATTATATGTCTTCACCTTCCGAACTCCTTTGTATCAGGTCGTGTATGGGGGGAGTCCTGGCGGCGCGCGCCGGCTGGAGGCGGGAGGTCGTGCCCGCGGCGCCGGTCGCGCCCCGGCGTTCGGAGGGGAAGCTGTCGCGCGCAGTACGTACAGTTGCGACAGGAGAGGATTCCGTGGGCCGACCTGCTCCGCCGTGTCTTCGGGGTCGACGCCTGGGCGTGCGCGGGGTGCGGAGGGCGGCTCACGCTGCGGTGCGTGGTGATCGGGCCGGCAAGCGGGCGGAATCCGCGAGGGGCTCGAGCGCGCCACGGGACCGCCGTGACGAGCGCGGCGGGCGAGGTCCGGGAGGCGTGATCCACACGCGGGCCGGAGGGCGGAAGTGCGCGCCGTGGCCCGGAGATCCGGAGATTCGCGTCGACTGGACGCGCGCGGCGTGAAGCGAAGGTGTTGCCGAGCCGCCCGGCGCTCGGGACGATGCAGGGGTGGAGAGGCTCGACACCGGTTCATGCGCCTTGTCCCCGGACCAACCAACCCCTATCCCGCGTCCGGACCTCGACGGAACCCGACCGCAATGCGGTTGTACACGTTCATCAACCCGATCGCGATGCTGAGATCGGCCAGCTCCTTCGGGGAGAACACTGCGGCGGCCACGGCGTAGTCGGCGTCCGGTGCGCCGGTCTGCGGAAGGAGGGTGAGGGCCTCGGCCCAGCCGAGCGCGGCCTGCTCCCTCGCGTCAAAGAGCCCGGCCTCCCGCCAAGCCGAGACGAGCAGGAGCTTCCGAGTCGGAACGCCGGCCTTCAACAGGTCGTGCGAGTGCAAGTCGATGCAGTAGGCGCATCCGTTGATCTGCGACACCCTTAGGTAGACCAGGTTCACGAGGTCGGCGGGTAGCCCGCTCTTGTGCACGTAGCCGTAAACGCCGCCGAGCGCCTTCATGCCATCGCTGGCGATGGATTCGTAGTCGAGGCGTTGGGTCATCAGGGGCTCCTTCAGTCGGGGTCGGGGATGGTGAGGGTGGCGCCGTCGTCGGCGACGATGACGGCCAGCAGGCTGGCGGGCTCGGTCGCGCTGGCGTTCTCGCTGACGGTGTGGTGGGTACCAGGCGGCTCGAAGAAGCTCTCACCGGCCCGGTAAGTGCGGACCGGCCCGCCGTCGAGCTGGCTGCGCACCGTGCCGGTCAGCACGTACGCGAAGACCGACGCGTCGCCGTGCCGGTGCGGCAGCGACGCGCCCCCGGGCGGGTAGTAGACGATCTCCGTCGCCAGCGTCTTGCCGGGGACGTTGGGCAGCGGATGCTGGGGCCCGGGCGTGACCGTCTCGCGCGCGGGCGGAGAGCTCGCGGCTGCGGCAAGGGCGGCGAGGGCCAGCGAGGCAGCGAACGCGTACTTCAAAAAAGCCTTCTTCATAATTGATTTCTATCCACGCAGCCCCGCCCGTCAGGGGGTACTGGCCACGCGCGGGCGGCTCGCCGTTGACGAACCGACTCGCTGTTTGCGCCGCGATCAGGAAGTAGCTCCCGAGCTGCTCCTTGGTCTCGGCATTTGGGCCGTCGGTCTGCTGAAAAGTCCGATTGACGCCCTTGTAGGCAGTGCCTACCGCAGGGACGCTTCGACGAAGAGGAGCACGCTGAACCCTACGACGGCGAAGAACCCGGAGTACCGGGGGCTGTTGTGGAAGGCCTCCGGGATCATCGTCTCCGCAGTCATGGCCCACAGCGCGCCGGCCGCGAACGCCTGCAATCGTGGCGGCCAGGCCCCTCCGAGTGAATCGAACACCGCATAGGCCGTCGCCGTGGCGGCCGTGGCTCCGAGCGCGATCCCACCCCACAGCAAGAAGACGTAGCGGTAGCTTCGGCCGGCGGAGCGCATCCCCGCCGCGCCCGACAAGGCCTCTGGCAGGTTTCCGACCGAGATCGCGAGGACAAGCTCCACGGGCACCGCGTGCTCCCGCAGGGCGAGCCCGAGCACCAGCGCCTCCGGCACCGCGTCCAGCGCGGTGCCGAGCGCGATCGCCCTCCCGCTCCCCGGGGCCTCGGCCTCCGTCGGCTGTGGGACACAGTCGCCGCAGCGCTTGCGGTGCGTCGCGCCGGAGGGCTCGAGGAGCGCATTGCACGCACTGAACGTCGCTCCCCCGAGCAGCAGCGCACCCACCGCGGCGATGGGCCCGGCGATCCGGACCGCGTCGGCGGCCAGTTGCAACGCTGCCGTTCCCAGCAGGAGTCCCGCCCCCACGGACATCGCGAGCGCGATGCGCCGATGACTCAGGCTGAAGAGAGAGCCCACCACGGCCCCCAGGACGAGGCCAAGGGAGGAGACCGCGCCCCAGGCGAGGGCGAACCACATCTACTGATCGGGCCTGTGGTGCGTCATGACTCCTGATGCTCCGGGTGTGTCCTCGAGCGGGACATTGGTTGTGTAACCGCCGTCGCAGGGCGCCATCACGAACCGGGCGTCAGGCCCGGGGGGCGCGAGCTCGAAGATTCGGACGTGGGGTATTGCCCAGGCGGCACACGCCCGGCGACGTCGACCTGCCTCCGCTTGCCCATAAAGCCACGAAAGATGAACGTGTCCGCCATTCAGGGGCTCCCCTGTGCCATTGAAGTGTGAGGAAAACGCCTTGCGCGTGTCTCCCTCCGGACGGAACCATCTCGGATGCCTCAGGGCTAATCTCCCCTGGGGCGAGGGCAATCCCGTCGTGCGCTCGTGCAGAGGTTGCGGCATCCTCATCGCCCCGGCTGCACCCGACCCGGATCCTCGATCCCGAGCTTGCCGTCCGCCTCCGCGAGCGCCCACGCCATGAGCCTCACCGCGGGCCCGCAAAGCTCCCAGTGCTGGCTGCCGGCGCGCAGGATGCGCGCGGCGCCGCGTGCTACGGCGATCGCGCGGCTGCGTGGATCATCCGGGGCAGCGTCGAAGAGGGTGTCAAAGCTCGCGACCGCCTCCGTGGGCGAGGGGCCGGGTGGGGGCGGCGTCCACGGTCCAACCGGCGCGGGGCACCGCCTTCCTCCCACCGCGATGCCCTGATGCACGAGGAGGAGGCGGATCACCTGGAGCTCGTCCTCCGACCCCGCGAGAATCGCCGCCGCCTTCGCGCTGACATCGGGGTCACGGCAGCGCTCGGCACCGCGAGGTCGACAAGGACGCGGTCGCGCTCGGTCGCGAGGCCCTCGGGCTCGGGCGGCGCGGGCTCGGCCCTAAGGCTCCAGGCGCGGAGCCGGATGCCCATCGGCGTGGCGGGCTCCAGCTCGACGGCGTTTGCGGCGGCCCGTCGCGAGAGCCGCTTCGCCGCGTCCGCGATGAGCGCGCCGACCTTGGGTGGGCCGCCCAGCGGCGGATTCACATCGTCGAGCACCAGCGCAAGGCGCGCACACTCGGCGGGGTCCCGGGTCGCGCATGCGTGCCGTTATCCACGTCAGGAGTTCGTGGAACCCGACCGGCACGGGCCGAGCTTGCGATGTGTTCGTGGATCGGCACCCGCGGTGGCGCCACGTTGCGGTTCGCCCGAGGGATGCCAGGACCGGGGGCAAAGCGTCCGTCCGCCAGCGGAGCGAAGTTCGACGAGCACGCACCTCTCGCCGGGGGTGAGCCGTCCGGTCCGTGTAGCGCGTCCGTCCTGCCTGCGTCGCCGTCGGAGACGTACTAACGCCGCGGGGCGACGGGGAGGCCGCTGCCCCTCCCTCGCCGGTGCCTACGATCCCCTCGGAGCGTCCCACCCATGCCGGTCGATGAGGAGGTCCGCCCTTCCGCGCAGCTCTCGGACGCCGAGGAGGCGCGCCTGCTCATGGCCGTGTTCGATGCGTGTCCCTTCGCGATCCATGCCTTCGACGCCGACCTTCGCGTGGTGCTCTGGAACCGTGCCACGGAGCAGCTCACCGGCCTGTCGCGCGCGGAGATGCTCGGGAAGCCGCTGCCCGACGACCCGGAGCTCGCCGCGGTCCTCGCGCGGCTACGAGGCGGGCAGTCGCTCAACGGCGTGGACCTCCCCCTGATCGGCCCGCGCGGGCCGGGGCGCGTTCGCCTGTACGCCGTGCCATGGATCGGGGACTCGGCGCTGCCCGGCGGGATCGCGGCGGTTGCGGTCGAGGTGAGCGAGCAGCAGCGCGCGCTGGAGGCGAGCGCGCGCCTCGCGTCCGTCGTGAACGCCTCCGCGGACGCCATCGTGGGGCTCGACCCGCACGGCATCATCAGCGCGTGGAACCCGGCGGCGGAGGGGCTGTTCGGGCACCCCGCGGCGGACGCGATCGGCCACACGATGCGCGAGGTCGTCGACAGCGTGGACCCCTGGCGGTCCGACATCGACGCCCGCCTCTGCGCCGGGGAGAAGATCACCGGCTTCGTCCAACGCATCCGCCGAAAGGGACAGACAGTGGATCTCGCGTGGTCCTTCGCAGGGGTGCGCGACGACTCCGAGGGGGTGTTCCTCGGGACGTCCGCGATCGCGCGGGACATCACCGTGGACCTCCGGCGCGAGGCGGGGCTCGCGCGCGCCGCGGACCGCGCGCGCGCGCTCGCCGCCGTGTCCGGCGCGTTGGCGGAGGCCTCGTTGGACT
>JAKFCH010000126.1:0-9819 GCA_036676765.1 Deltaproteobacteria bacterium | reverse complement strand
GGCCCCTCCGTCGGCGCGCCCAGGAGGAAGCGGAGGGCCTCCGCGCCCTCCTCCTCCCGGCCCCGCGTGGCGGCGAGCGCCTCCGCGAAGGCGAGCCGGGCCTCGAGGTCGACCGGGTCCTCCCAGAGCGCGTCCTGCGCCTCGGCGAGCGTGCCCGCATCGGCCCGGCCGAGGCAAACCAACAACAATGGGATCACAGGGCCTCCGGCCGCGCGAGCCCGCTCCACAGCGCGAGCCCGAACCAAACCCAGTTGTGCGCGTAGTAGTCGCGCGCCACGGCCGGATCCTGCGCGGCGCGGATCTCGGCGCGGAACAGCTCTTCGACGTCGGCGGGGCGCACCTCGGCCCACGCGGGCAGCAAGGCGCCGTACAGCCCGAGGTAGCCCCACGCGTGGCGGGCCGAGCCGTCGGGGAGGATCACCGCGGGGATGGCCCGCTCCGTGCGCCACCGGTCCGCGAGCGCGCCGAAGGGCTCGAGCTGCTTGCGGGCCCGGGGGTCCTGATGCCAGCGGACCTCGGCGGCGAGCGTCCACCCGATGCGGAACGCCTCGAAGCCGAAGACCGAGCGTTCGCCCTCCCCCTCGGGCGGCGCGACCACCCGCCCGCTCTCGCGCTCCACCCAGCACCAGTCCGGCGGCAGCCCGCTCGGGGAGCGGCAGGCCTCCAGCAGGTGGTAGGCCCCGTCGATGAGCGAGGTCCAGTCGTGGTCCTTGTCGGCGCGCGCGAAGGTCCGCCACGTGAACGGCAGCCAGTACGACGGGTTGAGCTTGAGCACGGACTTGCCCTGCTCCCAGGCGCCCGGCAGCAGCACGCGGCGGGGGCCCGCGAGCGTGGTCTCGTCGTTCCAGATGCGGGCGAGGAGGCCGAGCGCCTGCTCGGTGTACCTGGGCTCCTTCCAGCGGTCGCCCGCGAGCACGAGCGCCCACGCCATCCACTGATCGGCGTCCGCGGCCGAGTTCGCGTCGAGGACGCCCCACGTGCCGTCGGGCCGCCGCCCCCACCGCCACCCGGGCAGGCGCACGGGATCGCCCGCCTGGAGGTTGTCGCGCGTCCAGACGAGCACCTTGTCGAAGGTCTCGCGGTCGTCGCACCACACCGCGCGGATCATCGCGTAGGACTGGCCCTCCGACGTGCTCACGTCGTCCCCGGCGCGGTCGATCACGCGGCCGTCGCTCTGGATGAAGGCGCTCACGTAGGGCTTCCAGTCCGCGAGCACCATCGTCGGGGTCGGCGCCGCGCTGGCTGCCGTCGGCACCAACGCGAGCGCGAGGGCGAGCAGGAGGCGCACCTACGCCTCCCTCGCCCGCATCCAGGCGCGCTTCACGGCCGCGAACAGGACCGCGCCCGCGACGATGGCCGCGCCCAGCAGCACCCAGTACCGCCGCGCCGCGAGCACGAGCGTGACCCCGACGGGGAACGTGCCGACCTGCCGCCGCTCGGCCACCTGGAGCGTGCGCACGCCCTCGTCCGGCGCGACGAGCGCGACGTTCCCGTCGAGCTTCGCGACACGCGCAGGATCGGTGACCGCCCCGACGAGGTCCGCGAGATCGGTGCCCTTCGCCGCCGCCAGCACCAGGGCGGCGCGCGACGGGTTGGCCGGCGAGAGGGTCTCCTCCACGATCGCGTCGCTCGAGGTCACCGTCGCCGAGATCGCCCGCGATCCCTCGGCCATCAGCGTGCGGTCGGCGCCCCCGGAGAGCGTGAGCGCCCCCCCGGCGACGAGCTGCGCGTGGAGCGCGTTCGGCGCGCCGCTCGCGAGCACGACGAAGTTCGCGTTCGGCGAGGTCGCGAAGTCCACGGCCGTGGCCGGCGCGAGGCGGAACGAGGGGGTCTCCGCGGGGCTCGTGCGGCCGAGCGCCGCGGCGAGCAGGAAGCCGGCGCCCACGTCCGCCGCGGTCGGGCGGTCGGGGAGCGCGGCGATCACGGCCCCGTCGGTGGGGTCGAGGGTGAAGGGCCACGCGCCGAACCGGAGGCGCCCGAGGTCGGGGAGGTGCGCCACGTGGTCGCGCGAGATCGCGACGGTCGAGTCCGCGTAGACGGTCGACCACAAGGTCTTGCCGCTCACGTAGTCGCACGTGTCGAAGTCCGCGGGGAACAGCGTGAACGCCACCTCGAGCATCGACCGGGGCGTCATCACGCCGTCGGGGAGCGGCACGCGGACGGTGCTCCCGCTGGATCCGTCGGCGTCGTCGAGCGAGACGCTCTTGATCGTCACCCCGTCGAGCCGCACCTCCATCGCGGAGAGGCGGGGGTCGAGCCCGGCGGCGTAGGCGTAGTGCACCTCCGCCTCGGCCCCGCCGGGGCGGATGACCGCGTCGCCGGGCATCTCGAGCGGGACGCGCACGGCGGGCGTGTAGAACCCCCGCAGCGTCTGGTCGGTCAGCCCGAGCGCGGAGAGCGGGAACGTCGTCGCCGCGGGGACCGCCCGGGGCGTCGCGCGGTTGGACGGCGGGCGGCCGTCGGCCACGAAGTCCACCCGCGCCTGCGTCCCGGCGAGGACCTCGTGCCGGTCTTGGCCCACGACGGCGAGCGTGGCGCGCGAGAGCCCCTCCGCGTCGCCGCCAGTGACGACGAGCACGGCGTGGGTGGGGTCGGCCGGGTTCGGTACCAGCGCGACGAGCCCCTGCGAGGGCCGGGGCGCCACCTCCCCGAGGAGCGAGCGGATCTCGGCCGATTCGCTCCAGATCCCGACGAGGATCGCGTGGGTATCGGCGTCGCGGACGGTCGCCACCGTGTCGGCCAGGCGGACGCCGCGGTAGTCGGCGATCCGCCCCATCGCCACCCCGATGCGCCCCACGGCGTCGATCGTGGTGGGGGAGGGGGCCGAGGGCAGGACGAGCGAGAGCTCCGCCGGGCCGTAGCCGGTGGGGTCGAACAGGGGGTAGGGGAAGCGCGCGAGCTCCGGCTCCACCGCGCGGCGGCGGTACTGCATCGACACGCGCGAGCTGTTCTTCACGCGGGTCCAGAGCCCGGGGTCGAAGGGGTCCTCGCAGGTGGTGCCGTAGTGTTGGACCGCGCGCACGCGCAGGTGGTTGTAGGGCTGGAGGAGCCCCCTCGGGAGGCGCACCTCGAGCTGGCCGGCGCGCCCGTTCGACGCGTCGAGGCGCACGGTCCCGATGGCCTGCCCGTTGAGGGTGGCGGTGAGGTGGCTCCGCTCGGGGACGAGCGTGGCGGAGTGCGCGAACTCGAGGATCAACACCGGGTCGTCGAGCAGCTCCCACTCGTCGGGGACGGTGAAGTCGACCTGGGTCTCCGCGTCGACGCCCTCCAGCAGGAGGTCGGTGCGGATGTCGAGCGCGCCCGCGAAGTCGGCGTCGAAGCGCGCCTCCGCCCCGGGGGAGGGCAGGAGCAGCTCCGCGGCCTCGGACGACCGGAGCGTGTCCCGCGGCAGCGCGCGCATGGCGGCGTCGAGCGCGTCACCGGGGGTGGCGGGTCCGGGAGCGGCGGGCACGGCCGGCGCGTCGGCCATCGGGGGATCGGCGGGGGGCGCAGCGGCGGCGTGCCCCGCGAGCCCGAGCAACATCGACGCGACGAGGCGACCGGGGATGGGGGCGAGACTACCGGGCATGGGACAATTCCTCCGTGACAAGGGAGAGCTCCTCCTTCGCGGTCTGGATGCGGCCCTCGATCTCGGGCACACCATCGGGGGGCAGGGAGACGAGCTCGAGCCAGGCGCTCCGCACGCCCACCTCGAGGGGCCCGAGGGCGTCGCTGCCGGCGTCGCCGTCGAGGTTGTAGCGGCGGCCCAGCTGCCGCACGCGGTCGTTCCAATCGGGCGCCGGGGCGTCGAGCGACGCCTCCCGCTCCGTGATCAGCTCGCCGAGACCGGCCGACGCCGAGCCGAGCTCGGTCCGCCGGGCCTGCTCCGCGACTGGGCTCTCCCCGCCGAGCGCCCGCGCGGCCGCGTATCGGCGCACGAACGGATCCCAGCCGGCGGCGAGCACGATCGCGCACGCGACCATCACCGTCGGGGCCACCCACTTCTGCGCCTGGCGGCTGATGTTCGGCGTGCGGCTGTAGGGGAAGTCGCTCGGCGGCAGGTGGAGGAGCACGGGCTCGGTCTCCGGGCAGCGTGGCACGACCTCGTTCGACGGGGCCGACGGGCGCGGCGCGGCGCAGCGCAGGCACACGGGCGCGCCGTCGTGGTGCAGGGCCGAGCAGGCGGGACACAACCAGACGCTGCTCACGACACGCTCCGGGCGGCCGCCGCGGGCACGGGCTCCGTGGGGACCGGACCGGCGGGGACGACGGCGGTGGTCGGCCGCGGCCGCCGGGAGAGGGCCCGCCAGGGCGCGGTGATGACCTCGCCGAGCGAGCGGAACGGCCGGTCCGGCGGGGAGGCGTGGTAGATCCAGGTGTTCGCGCCGGCGAACATCTCCTCGATCACGCGGCGGAGCTGAGCGGACGAGGGGTCGGTCCACCGCGCGCGCACCAGCAGCGCGCCGTCCTCGGGGAGGGTGTCGAGCACCTCGGCGTCGAGCTCCAGCGGCGCGGCGATGTGGGAGGCGAGGGTCACGGAAACGCGGCTCGGCAGCGACCCGGTGAGGGGCGCCCCCGGCGCGTCCGGGGTGAGGCGCAGGCGGATGCCGTCCTCCGACAGATCGAGCGCACGCCCGTGCCACGCGGCCCCGTCCGGGGCGCGCACGTCCACCCGGTTGTCACGCCGGACGCGGTAGAGCTGCCGGCGTTGGGAGCGGTCGAGCGCCACGGAGAGCGCGGCGAACAGGATGACGAGGTTGTAGAGGTTCCAGAAGCCGGCCAGCGCCAGCGTCGCGCGCTCCACCGGCTCGAGGGCGAAGCGGATGGGCATCGCGATGGCGGCCGCGAGGACGAGCCCGGCCACGACGAGGTTGGGCGCGGCGTGTCGCCAATCGAAGGCGGCCGTGTCGAGCTGCGTGCCCTTCGCCGTGACCGCGAAGCGCGCGTGACGCGGCGACAACACGGTCAGGATGGTGATGAGCGCGACGTAGGGCGCGATCGCCGTCTCGAACACCTCCGCCCAGAACGAGTGGCGGGCCGTGTGGGCGATCGTCGAGCCGCCCACGATCGACAGGAACACGTGGGGCAGGGCGTAGGCGGCGATGGTGGCCGCGCTCGCGTCGAGCGGGTGCACGCCGAAGACGAGGTAGAGCGGCGGCGCGAGCAGGTACACCATGCGCGGCAGGCCGAAGAGGAAGTGACAGGCCGCGTTGAAGTAGTTGACACGCTGGGCGAAGGTCAGGCCGCGCTTCAGGAGCGGGTTGTCGAGGCGGAGGATCTGGATCATCCCGCGCGCCCACCGCACGCGTTGGGTGACGTAGTATCCGTAGCGTTCGGTCGCGAGCCCCGCGGCCTGTGGCACGGCGAGGTAGGCGGACTCCCAACCCAGGGCGTGCATCTTGAGCGCGGTGTGGGCGTCCTCGGTGACCGTCTCCTGGGCGATGCCGCCGACCGAGAGCAGGGCTTCGCGGCGGAGGAGCGCGCACGATCCGCAGAAGAACGACGAGTTCCAGAAGTCGTTCCCGACCTGGATGACGTGGTAGAACATCACCTGTTCCGACGGCACGGTCTCGTCGAGGTAGAGGTTCCGCTCGAACGGGTCGGGGTTGTAGAAGTGGTGGGGCGTCTGGACGAGCGCCATCTTCGGGTTGTCGAGGAAGTACCCGACGGTCATGCGGAGGAAGCTCCGCACGGGCACCTGGTCGGCGTCGAACACCGCCACGAGCTCGCCGGTCGTGCGGGCGAGCGCGTGGTTGATGTTCCCCGCCTTGGCGCCACTGTTGTCGGGGCGGGTCATGTACGACACACCCAGCTCCTCGCAGAGCGCGCGCATCTCGGGGCGCCGCTTCTCGTCGAGCAACCAGACGGTCTTGTTCGGGTAGTCGATGGCCACCGCGCCGGTGAGCGTGCGGCGCACGACGTCCACGCCCTCGTTGTAGGTCGGCACGAACACGTCGACCGAGGGGAGGGGGCGCCCACCGTGCTTGCCGTCGACGAGCCCACTGAAGGGGAGGGGGACGGGGGCGCGCGGGCGGGTGAACGCGGTCTGGAAGTAGCCGGCCAACAACAGGAGGAAGCCGAACACCTCCGCCCCGAACAACGCGGTCGACGTGGCGCCGTCGAACGACAGCTCCCAAATGAGGGTCTCGGTGGCGCGCCACCAGATGTAACGGGCCGACGTGGCGATGGAGAGGAGGCCGACCACCAGCCGGAGCGCGGGCGCGTGCCGGGCGATCGCGACGCCCACCCCCATCAGGACGAGCGAGATGGCGAGGTGATGCTGGAGCGGCAGCCTCAACAACGCGTACGCGACGAGCGGCACCACCGCGAAGACGAGCAGGAGCGCGGTGCGGTTGGGCGCGCGCACCAGCCGATCGAGCAAGCGGACGATGCGCCTCATCGTGCGTCCAGCTCCGCCGCGAGCGCGGCGAACGCGATGTCGGAGGTCCGGCCCCCGGCGCCCGCCACCACGTCCCACGGCGTGTGGACGCCGGGCAGGAGCGGGATGGCGGTGTCGAGGCGGTCGGGCAGGGCGGCGATCGCCTCCGCGGCCGGCGGCGCGAGCGGATCGAGGCCGGTGAGGAGGACGTGGCGCCGCTTCGCGAGCGTCGGCACCGGCCCGATTGCGCCAGCGGGCATGACGAGCAGCACCGCGTCCGCGAGGGCGCTTGCCGCCTCCCAGAGCGACGCCGGGGCGTTCGGCACGTCGATGAGCACCCGATCGTAGGACGCGAGCCGGGCGCCGAGCGCCGCCCGCAGCGCCTCGGGCCGGCCGCGCAGCCGGGCGGGGAGCGCGTCGGGATCCCAGGTCGACAGGCTCCCGGAGCACACCACGTCCACGCCGGGGATCACCGTGCGCGACGGCTCCACGCACTCGCCGATGGTCACGGCCCGGAGCAGGTACTGGCCGGTGTTCACGGTGATGGCCGACCCGAGCAGGAGGAGCCGCGCGAGGTCGTCCGAGGGATCGAGATCGATCAACAGCACACTCCGGCCCTGGCGTGACCAGGCGTGCGCCAGGCCCGTGACGATGGTGGTCCGACCGGCTCGGGGCGCCGCCCCGGCCACCGCGAGCACGCTCGCCGACACACCGGGCGTGCGGCGGGGATCGGGAGCCTCGGACCGGGCCGCGGCGGGACGCACCCCCGAGACCGTCTCGGTTGGGAGGAAGCCGTAGGCGACCATCAGCTCGAGCAGATCCCGGTCCACGGACAGAGGCGAACCGCCCATGTCTTTCCCTCCCCCGTGCATGTCCGTCTTCGTCTACGGACGTAAAAGCGATTCTCGAAGCACCGGGATCCTGCTCACGGGGGGGCTAGGGTCAATGGCTCCGCAGGGGGGCTTCCGGGGGTGTGCGCGGCGGCGGGCGACGCCGCCTCACGGTGTCGACAGCGCCCGACCTCGTCTGTCAGTTGGGACGTTTCCCACCGAAGGTGTCACCCGCGATGTCAGACTCCCAACGCCTGCCGGATGCCGTCGACCAGCTCGCGGTACCGGTCCCCGTCCTCGACGGCCTCGATCCGCAGCCGGTAGAGCAGGTGGCCGTGGCCGCGGGTGAGCCCGCTGACCCGGGCCCCGACCTCCATGGGCGCGCGGTCGGGCAGGCCGAGCCGCAGGCGCACCGCCCCGTGCTCCACGAAGATGAGGTTGAAGTCGGTGGGCGCGGTGAGGGTCCACTCGGCGGCGGTGAGGTCGACCACGCGCGCGGCCCCGTCGATGAGCGAGACCGCGCGCCCGTTGTGGGGGAGCACCTCGAGGGTGATCGAGCCCGCCTGCCGGTCGGCGCGGCGCCAGCCGTCCATGAAGCCGAGCAGCACGCCCTGCTGGGAGCGGTCGGGCACGCTGACCCCGCCGCGGAGCACGGACGCCTCGAAGGTCCAGGGCTGGCCCCCCACGGCGAGCCAGCACCGAACGTCGGTGCCGCTCGCGAGGGGCTCGCCGGACACGGTGAGCACGAGCCCGCCCCGCTCGACCCGAATCACCCGGGCGCGACGCCAGCTTCCGTTGCGGGGCAACACCTCGCAGGCGAGGCGTTGTTCGGCGGCGTCTTCCAGCACCCGGCGGGGATCGTCCATCCGCACCACCTACCCCGGCACGGGGGGATAGATCACGGACTCATGCGCGTCGCCCACATCACCGATCTCCACGTCGAGGCGCCCCCGCAGTTCTCCCAGCTGTTCTCGAAGCGGGCGCTCGGCGCGGTCAACCTCTACCTCCTCGGGCGCTCCGCCCACTTCGCCGTGCGCACCGTCGAGGCCCTCGTCGAGGCCGTGGCGCAGGCGGAGCCCGACCTCGTCGTGTGCACGGGCGATCTCACGTCCACCGCCATGCCCCAGGAGTTCGAGCGCGCCGCGGCCCTGCTCGCCCCCCTGACCGACAACTTCCCCTTCCTGATGTTGCCCGGCAATCACGACGTGTACACCGGGGAGAGCCTCGGACGGTTCAACAAGCACTTCGGCGTGTGGAGCAACGGCGGCGTGTACCCCTACGTCGCGCACCACGGCGGCGTGGACTTCGTGGCCCTCGACGTCTCGCGGCCCGACTTCCTCTCCCGCGGGCTCACCCCGCGCGCGCAGCTCGAGGCGCTCGAGGCGCTGCTCGGCAGCGGGGACGCCCCCGCGGTCGTGCTCCTGCACTACCCGCTCCGCGATCGGCGCGGCGGCCTCTACGGCCCGTTCACCCGCAGCATCCAGAACTCCCTGCAGCTCGAGGCCATCCTGGCGAAGCACCCGCGCGTGGTCGCTGTCCTCCATGGCCACGAGCACCACGGCTACCGGACGGTCATCCCCCGCGAAGGCGCGCCCCTCCACTCGCTGAACCCCGGCGCGAGCGGCTACGCCTTCCTCCCCGCGCGGCGGCGCACCGCGCACTTCAACCTCTACGACATCGACGCCGCCGGCGCCCTCGACGTGGAGCGTTTCGCGTTCGACGGCGCGGCCTTCGTGTCCGAGGCCGGCGGAGCGTACGCGACGGGCGGATAGGGGGCCCCGCCGCGCGAGGACGCGCGGCGCCGCGTGTCTTGCGGGCTCGCGCATTCGCGCTCGGTCGGCGCGGAGCCGCCGACTCGCCGCCGGGGGCGGCGCCCCTCCAGACGCGCTGGGCCGGGGGGAGGGGAGGCATGGACATGGGCATGGTCATCCTTCCAGCGCAAGCCTACGGGCGCGTCCGGCTGGGCTACGGAGGAGAGGCCTTTCACGGGGTGATCTGGTGGTGACTTCGTGGCCCCTGCTCCTCCTCCTCGCGGCCTGCGCGGGCGGCGGCCCTGCGCCGAAGGACGACAGCGGCGTGGCCGATTCCGGCACGGCGGACACGGACTCCGGCGAGCGCGACTCCGGGGACACCGGCGACTCCGGGGACACCGGCGAGACGGGCGACACCGCGCCCGCCGTCGACGCGGACGGCGATGGCTTCGGCGCCGACGTCGACTGCGACGATGGCGACCGCTGGACCTGGCCCGGCGCCGAGGAGTGGTGCGATCCGGTGGACCACGACTGCGACGGTGAGCCGCTCGCGGAGGGGGTGTGCGCCAAGGTCCAGACGCTGGAGCCTGTCGCGGACGCTTGGGTTGGCGGCGACGTGACCTCCGGGCAGGTGGTCGATCCGCAGTTCGTGGGCGATCTCGACGGGGTGCCGGGCGAGGAGTTGGCCGTCCGCACGTACCACCGGGCCTCCTGGGATCCGGAGACCGCCATCCGGAGCCTCGCGATCCTGTCTGCGCCGCTCCCGGACGACGGGACGCCGGTCACCGACGTGGCGCGGCACTTCATCGTCAGCGGGCCCTCCGCCGGCCTCACGTACCTGCACACGGCCCGCGGCGTGGGCGACTTCGACGGGGATGGC
>JAKFCH010000125.1:0-1926 GCA_036676765.1 Deltaproteobacteria bacterium | reverse complement strand
GTCTTCGAGGAGTCGGCGGCGCTCGACGCGCTGGTGGTCGCACCGGGGGCGGTCGGCACGGAGGACGACGCGGCGATCCCGCCGGCGGGGTCCGCGGCGGCGGGGTCGGCCGGCCCGGCCGGGGGGGCCTCGGCTACCGCGGCGCTCCCGGGGGCGTCGAGCGCGGGCGGATCGGCGGGCCCGCGCATCGCCACGAACACGATGGCGACCATGGCCGTGACCGCGGCGAGGCCGCCCCACAGCGCCCAGTTGGGCCCCGAGACGCCGGCGCTCGAGGGCGGATCGTCGAACACGTCGCGGCGCGGGGCGGGCCCAGCCGGCGCGGCGTCGAGGAAGAAGCTCTGCGAGGCGTTCGGCTGGGCGGGCGACGGGCCGTGCCCGCCGACCGCGGGGCGGTCCGATGCGGGCAAAGCACCCGACGGCCCGGACGTGCCGAGCGCGACCGAACCGACGGGGGCGACGCCCGGCGTGATGGTCGCGATCCCCGCCGGCAGGCGGATGTCGTGCGGCGAACGCAGCGGGGCCGGCATGCGCTCGGTGCGCTCGGCGAGGTCGGTCCGCTCGTGGACCATGGGCATGTCCACGATGATGGTCTCGTCGAGGCCGGAGGTCCCGTGGGAGTCCGCGCCGTGCAGATCTGCACCCTGGTCCGCGCTGTGGACCGTCTGCTCCTGCGTGTCCTCGCGCGGCTCGAAGCCCATCACCACGGTGTCGAGCGAGCCGGTCGGGTAGCCGCCGAAGGCGGGCGCGGGCCCGGTGACCACGGGCATGGCGCCGAGGCCCTGGTCCTCGTCGGCCTCCCCGGCGTCCACGACGATCTCCTCGTCCAGCTGCGGCATCTCGGTGCGCAGGTTCCGATGCTGGAACGAGAGGGCCTCCGAGGCGGCGAAGAAGACCAGCAGGTCCTCCCGGTCCCCGGCGCGCACCCACTTGATGCCGTGCTTGGACACCAGCGCGTCGCGATCGAGGCGCTGCTCGAGGATCCACCGGTGGAGCGCGGCGGTGTCCGGCACGGACCAGATCTGCCCGGCGACCTGCACGAAGTGCACGGACTCCCCGTTGGGATCCGCCGCGAGCGGCGGCGGCACGTTCGACGGCGGCGGCACCTCGTCGGGGTTGACCGCGAATGTGTGTCCGCAATGGGAGCAGCGGAACTTGAGGCTTCGCGGCCCCCGCGCGCGGGCGCTGGGGGGCGGCTCGATCTCATGGGAGGAATGGCACTTCGGGCACGTGATCTCCACCTAGCCTCCGCTCATCTGCGCGATGATCTGCTCGATGTCGGCTGCGTCCTGGGGGGAGCCCTTCAGGTACTGCTGATACTGGGAGTTGGCCTCGGCCGTGTCGCCTTGCTGGCGCGCGACGTGGCCCAGGTACTTGTGGGCGTCGGTCACGCCCGCCTTCGCGGCGCGGCTCAACGGGGCCTGGGCTCCGCTCGGATCACCGGATTGGAACAAGGCCGTGCCGAGCTTCCCGGCGAGGCGACCGCTGTTCGGGTCGAGCGCGACGGCCTTCTTGTAGGCCTGGGCCGCGGTGGCCCAGTCGCGACCGCGCATCGCGTCGTCACCGACGGCCTCGTGGTCCGCCGCGGTCTGATCCGCCTGCTTCATGTTCGGCGCGGCGGGCGGCGCGCTCCTGGGGCGCTGGGCGACCGCGCCTTCGGGGATGCCGGCGGGCGCGCGGTCGGGCTGGACGGGCGGCCGCACGACCGGCTGGAGCTCCTCCTCCACGGGCGGCGGGACATCCGGCGCGGGGTTCCCCGCGATGGTCTCCTCCAGGCCCTTGTTGATCTCCGCGCGGATCTGCTCGGGGCTCTTTCCGCTCGAGCCCGGCGCGGGCGCCGACCCCGCGCCCACCGTGGACGGTACCGGCTGGTTCATCCACCAGGTCGTGCCGAGGACGGCCATCAGCACCACCAGGAGCAGGAGC
>JAKFCH010000124.1:0-10865 GCA_036676765.1 Deltaproteobacteria bacterium | reverse complement strand
GACGCGGACGTGAACCTCATCCGCGGGGTGTACGACGGGGCGGTGGCGTACGCGGACGTGCAGCTCGGGCTGTTCCTGGCGGGGCTGCAGGCGCGCGGGGTGCTCGACCGGGCGGTGCTGGTGGTGTTCTCGGACCACGGCGAGCAGCTCGGCGAGGACGGCGTGTTCAACCACTGCTGCGGCGTGGCCGACGAGGAGTCGCACGTCGTGTTGATGGTGCGTTTGCCCGGCGGCGCGGGCGGGGGGCGGCGCGTCGACGGGCTCGTCGAGCTGGTGGACGTGATGCCGACCGTGCTCGAGCTCGTCGGGGCCGTCGCGCCCGCGGGCATCCACGGGCGGTCCTTCGCCGCGGCGCTCCGCGGGGAGCCGTTCGACGGGCGCGGCGTGGCGTACACCGTGGGCGGCCTCGGGGTGCGCATGCTGGGCGCGCGCACGGCGGACGGGCGGCTCACCTACAGCGGGATGCGGATCAGCGCGCCCATCGCGCCCGACATCGTGGAGAGCGCGGCCCTGCCGGGGCCGAGCTTCCACGCCACGCCGGGCCTCGGCGCCGAGGCCCAGGTGTCCCTGCGCACCGACATGGTCGGGTGGATGCGCACGCTCGCCCCCGCCACGACCGGAGACGGCGCCCCGCTCACCGAGGGGCTCAAGACGAAGCTGAAGGAACACGGCTACTGGGACGTGGAGCCGTGAGCCGCCGCGTCGTGTGCACGGGCCTGGTCGCGTTGGCCCTCTCCGGCGCGGGCTGCGCCGCCGCTCCGAGCGGCCCGTGGACCCGCGCCGCGGCGCTGGCCCCCGCCCTGGCGCGGCTGGACACCGACCACGACGGCGTCGTGGCCGAAGCGGAGTACGCGCGCGTCGGCGTCCTCGGGCCGGCGTTCACCGTCGCGGACGCCGACGGCGACGGGGCCCTCTCCCTCGACGAGCTCGACACGCTCACGACTTCGCAGGACCCGGCCACCTTCGCCGCCGAGCGGGCGGGCGGCGGCCCCGGTGTCCCCGGTGGTCCCGGTGGCCCGGGCGGCGGCCCCGGTGGGCCCGGTGGGCCCGGTGGGCCCGGTGGGCCCGGTGTCCCGGGCGGCGGTGGTCCCCAGCCGGCGATGCCGACGCTGCTCCCCGGCTCGACTCCCCCTCCGCCCGGGGTGGTGTTGCTCGCCCCCGACGGGAGGCCGTTCGCGCCGCTGCCGGAAGGCGGGGGCGCGATGCCGCCGGGCGCGATGACGCAGGGCGCGATGCCGCCGGGCGCGATGCCGCCGGGCCCCCCGACGCCCGGCGGTGCGCCCACGCCGGGAGGCGCGCTCGGTGGGCCGCCCCCGCCGGTGCCCCCGACGCCGCCGAAGCCCCCGACGCCACCGACGCCCCCGAACCAGATGAAACCGTCCAAGCGCGGCGACACCTGGGTGGCCCTGATGGTCCTCCGGGAGGAGGTGATCGCGCGCGATCCGTCCGCGGCGGTGCCGACCTCCGAGAAGATCATCGCGGCCGACGGCGCCGGCGGCCTCGACACGCCCGCCGCCCGCGAGATCCTCGCGGCCCTGGCGCGCGAGTCGGATCGCCTCGCGATCGCCTTCCCGCAATCGCTCCGGGTGCCCTGAACCCACCCCGCGCGAGGCGACCGTACGGCGGCCACCCTACCAGTACCCGTGCTCCCGCAGCATCGTCGTGACCTCGGCCGGGACCTTCGCGGCGGCGTCTGAGAGGCGGAGGGCGCCGTACCAGGCCGCGAGGTCGTCGCGAAGCTGGCGGGTGCCGGCGGAGTCGGTGGGCGACACGTCGAATTGCTCACGGAGATCGGTGTCGGAGGCGTAGACGGCCAAACTGGCGGGGTCGGCCGCGCCGATGCGCGCGGCGAGCGTGGGGTCTGCGGGGGTGGCGCCGTCGTAGACAAGGCGGCGGGTCGCGGTGCGGATGGAGACCTGGCCGAGCACGCCGATCTGGAAGGCGGCGGCGCGGGGGAGGCACGCGCTCGTCCAGCAGCCGCGAAGGCTGTGGCCCCGGGCCTGCGCCAGCGGCGTCACGCCCGCGAGGTCGAGCAGCGTGGGGACGATGTCCCCGGCGTCCACGAGCGCGTCGACGACGCGGCCCCGCGCGCGATCGGGCAGCCATCCGCCGCCGATCACCAGCGGCACCCGCGTGGTCGAGTCGGTGAGGGACGCGCGGTGGTTGTAGAAGCCGTGGTCCTGAAGGTCCTCGCCGTGGTCGGCGGTGACGAGCACCACGGTCTCGTCCCAGCGATCGGAGGCGCGCAGCGCGTCGAGCAGCATCCCGACGTAGGTGTCCGCGGCGAGCACGCCGCCGTCGTAGTGGGCGCGCACGTGGTCGAGGTCCGCGGCGTCGAGCGGGGTGCGGTACCACGGCGGCACGCGCGCGGCGGCCTCGCGGGCGGTGCGGTAGCCGCTCGGGTCGGACATGCGCAGGCCGGTCGCGTGCAGGAGCGCGGGCAGGTCGAGCCCGGCGTAGTAGACGCCGTCGAGGATGCGCTCGGTGGCGTTGCGGCGGGCCACCCACGCGTCGACGGGGCCCACGTAGGCGCGGTCGAAGGGGTGGTGGAAGACAGTGGCGTGGCCGTAGGGCCGGTGGCAGTCGTAGCCGTGGACGAACG
This sequence comes from Deltaproteobacteria bacterium, assembly GCA_036676765.1. GTDB lineage: Bacteria > Myxococcota_A > UBA796 > UBA796 > SXON01 > CAJBVW01. Next base: position 8,263 of record JAKFCH010000124.1, on the reverse strand, counting down.
TGAAGCGCGGGCCCTCCGTGCGGGCCAACCAGTCGAGCGCCAGCGGGACCGTGGCGTGAAAGCTGCCGAAGTCGGGGCCCTCCTCGAAGGTGTCGAAGCCCTGGTCGAACCCGAAGGACGCCTTCACGTGCCCGCCCGCGACGAACCCGCCGGTCGCGTAGCCGTTGGCGCGCAGGGCCTCGGCGACGGTGGTGACGGCGGGGGGGACGGTGAAGGTGGCGTAGTCCATCCGGGCGACCTCGGGCGGCGCGAGCCCGGTGAGGAGCGCGGCGTGCGAGTAGAGCGACTCGTTGGACGCCGACCACGCGTGCGAGAACACGATGCCCTCGGCGGCGAGGGCGTCGAGCGAGGGGGTCGTGGGGCGCGGGTTGCCGCCGAAGGAGGTGCGATCGGCGCGGAGCCCGTCGATGGAGACGAGCACGATGTCGGGCGGCCCGGAGGGCGCACACGCGAGGATCCACCACATCCCGGAGAGCATGTCGGGCGCCTATGGCCGGGGGGACCGGAACACGTCCTCGCAGCGGTTCGTGTCGTTCGCGACGAGGTCGGAGGCCTCCGACGTGAACGCGATCCAGGCGCCGTCCTGGGAGATGACGGCCTGGTCGGAGTCGCTGTCGGCGTTGCCGCCGGTAGCGGACACGGACACGCGCCGGGTGGTGCCGTCGACGCGATCGCGGACGTACACGTCCTTGTTCGTGCCCAGCTTGTCGGCGGTGTAGGCGCCGGCCGAGACGAAGGTGACGTAGCGGCCGTCGCCGCTGATCGAGGGGCCGTAGGCGTGCTGAACGGTCGCGTCGGTGACGTCGGTGGCGGGCAGGCTGACGAGCTCGAGCTCACCCGTGGCGAGGGTCCAGGCGTAGATGTCGGTGACGCCGCCGTCGTCGTCCTCGTCCACGACCAGTTCGGCCTCCGCGGTGAGGACGATCACGCCGCCGTCGGCAGAGAGGGCGCACTCCCAGGCCCGGGCGTCCATGGGGGTGGAGATCACGGTGCGGCTGTCGGCGGCGAGGTCCCAGACCTGGACGCTGCTCGTGGTGTCCGCCGCGACGACGACGAGGCAGGCTGTCGTGCCGTCGGCGGAGAGGGCCGCTGCGCGCACCGCGCTGTCGCAGCGCACGGCGACCGCGGCCGTGGCGGAGTCCGGCCGCGCGACGAGGTACCCGATGCTCGTGCAGGCCTCGCCGATGTCGGACGCGCTGTCGTAGGGCACCACGACGCCGATCCCCGTGGCGTCGGCGCTGATCGTCGGGAGCCAACCGGGGGAGGTCCCGTCCGCCTGCGTGGCGGAGGGCAGGGGGGTGGACGTGCCGGCCGGTAGATCCCGGAAATAGACCCCGTTGCCGTGGACGCCGCCGTCGACGGAGGCCGACGACCAGAAGGCCGCCCGCCCGCCGTCCCCGGAGAGCGCCACCACCGGCTCGCCCTTCACGCGGTAGGCGCCGCCCGGCTGGGGTTCGCCGCTCACCGGCGTGTCCACCCAGATCGTCTCGCCGGTGACCGTGTCGTGGCGGAAGATGTTCATCCCCTCGGCCGCCGCGCCGGTGGCGAGGTTCGAGGCCACGGAGCCGAAGGCGACGTAGCGGCCGTCCGCGGAGATCGCGGCGGAGAAGCTGCCGCGATCGCTCCCGTAGCCGACGTCGATGCGCTCCCGGTCCGCCTCCGTGCCGTCGGAGGCCACGCTGATGCGGGTCGTGCCGGAGGGCGCGCAGCCGGACTCGGGGGCGCCGTCACAGTCGTCGTCGACGCAGTTCCCGAGGAGCTCGGGGCGGCCCGGATAGATCAACACGTCGGTGTCGTCGCAGTCGCCTCCCTGCGCGACGTAGCCCCAGGGCTCGTCGCAGGCGCTGAGCGTCACCGCGGGGTCGCCGAAGGTGTCGTGGTCGGCGTCGGCGTACCATGTGGAGGTGCACGCGGCGGGCTTGTCGTCGGCGCAGGCGAGCAGCAGAAGCAGGATCACGGCGCCTCCCCGTTGGTCTCGCCGGGGGTCGGCTTCGCCTGGAGCCAGTTCGGGCCGCCATCCGGAAGGCGGGCCACGGAGAGGTCGGTGGGGATCACCCCGTAGGTCCAGGTCTCGACGAGGACGGGAACCGCCTCCGGCGCGGGGAGCCAGACGAGGCTGAGGGACTCGCCGTCACCGCCGTCGAGCTCGAGGTCTACCTGCGGGACGACGACGGGCGTGCCGGTGTCAGTCCCGCCGTAGCCGACGCACCACACGACGAGGAACGCGTGCGACGCGAGGGTCCGGCGCGGGAGCGGGGCCTGGAGCGAGGTCGAAGCGGGGTACTCGTTCAGGTAGAACGCGTCGAGATCGATCGCGGCGTCCGACGCGTTGTAGAGCTCGATCCAGTCCTCGAAGCCGCCGGCGGCATCGGTGTTGGTGGTCCGGTTGCGCGGCAGGAACTCGTTGATGACCAGCGCGGGCGGGGCGACGGCGTCGAGGAGCGCGACGGGGACCACGGTGTCCGCCGCGCGATCCGAGCAGCCGAGCGCGAACAGGAGCGTGATCATCGGGCCTCGTTGGCGGCGCCGGGGCTGGGCATGCCCTTCCAGGTCCAGTACGCCCCCCCGTCCGGGAGCCGGAACAGCGACTGGTTCGGCGTCCAGTTGGCGTCCGCGACCACGGTGTCCACCAGGAGCGGCTCCTCCCCAGGCGCGGGCAACCACACGAGGCTGACGCCCTGCAGGCCGTTGCCGTCGAGCGCGAAGTCGACGTGCACCTCGGCGTCCGTGCTCTCGGGCTCGTCGTCGCACCACACGAGCAGGAACGCGCCGGGCTCGATCGTGCGGTCGGCCGGGAGGGCGGCCTGGAGCAGGAACGAGCTGTGGTAGTCGTTGAGGTAGAGCCCGTCGAGCGAGACCGGCGTATCGCCCGCGTTGTAGATCTCCAGCCAGTCGTCATAGGCGCCGGATGCGTCCGCGAGGACCGTGTCGTTCATCGCGAGCAGCTCGTTGATCAAGAGCGCGGGGGCCTCGTAGACGATGTCCACGGCAGTGTCGGCTCGCGGCTCGGGGGCGGCGGCGCACGCGAGCAGCATCCAGATTGGCATCGGGCCCTCGGAAGTGGGATGATACGCCCCTCGATGTCAAGGCGCGGGTTCGAACACGACGGAATCCGACCGGCGAGCGGCGTGTGGGGGCGGATCCTGCCGCTGCTGCTCGTGGCGATCGCGTGTCGGACCCCAGCCCCGGGCGCCGCGGCGCGCTTGATGGCGGTGCTCGACGCGGATGGTGATCTGCGCCTCTCCGGCGACGAGCTCGCGGCGGTGGCCCACCCATCGCTGACGTTCGCCGAGTTCGACGCCGACGGCGACGGGCAGGTCGACATCCCCGAGCTCGACGCGCTCCTGCGCGCGCACGGCCCGCTCCTCCCCGATCACGCCGGGCGGCTCGCGCTGCCGGAGCCCGCCGCGACCTCGCTCGCCGCCCTGGACACGAACGGCGACGCGCGGCTCTCCCCCGCCGAGTGGCAGGGCGACGGCTTCGCCGACGCCGACCTCGACCGCGACGGCGCGGTCAACGCGGACGAACTGCGGGCGTGGATCGTGGTCCCGCGATGACCACGGCGCCGCGATGATCCGGTGCTGATCGCCGCGCTGCTCGGGTGCGCCCCGGCGGATCCGGGCCCGCCGAACCTGCTCCTGATCACGCTGGACACCGTGCGGGCCGACCACGTCGGGGCGTTCGGGGGTGTCGAGGGCGTGACGCCGAACCTCGATGCCCTGGCCCGCGCGGGCGTGGCCTTCGACGCCGCGGTGAGCCCCGCGAACGAGTCCGCGCTCGCCCACGCCGCGCTCCTGACAGGGCGGTGGCCCTCCGCCGTCGCCTCGGCCCCCTACGCCGACTACGTCGTGCCCCCAGCGGCGGAGCTCGTCTCCGAGCGCCTGCGCGCGGCCGGGTACCGCACCGCCGCCTTCGTCGGCGGAGGGCACGTGGACGAGCGCTTCGGCTTCCAGCAGGGGTGGGACGCGTGGGGCGCGGAGCGGGGCTTCGGGAGCTTCGGCGGCACCGTGCCTCGCGCGCTCGCCTGGCTCGACGAGCAGGACGGCGCCGCGCCCTGGTTCCTGTGGGTGCACGGCTACGACGCGCACCTGCCCTACCGCGCGCCGGGCCCCTGGGACGTGGCCGGGGCCGCCCCCGGCGACGCCGCCACCTTCGCCACCGACCCCGTCGCCGCCGAGCGGATCGTGGGCGGCCGCTACGACGCGACCGCCCCGGTGCCGTGGTTCACGCACGTCTCGGGCGAGCAGGTGCTGGGGCTCGACGCCGTCACGGGGGGCCGGCCCGTGACCGACGCGGAGCGCGCCTGGCTCCAGGCCCGCTACGACACAACGCTCGGGTACCTGGATGCCCAGGTGGGGCGGCTGCTCGCGGCCGTGGCGGGCCGCGACGACGTGCTGGTGGTCGCGGTGGGCGACCACGGCGAGGATCTGCTCGACCACGGCTTCGTCAACCACCGGCACGGGCTCCACGAGAGCTGCATCCGCGTGCCGCTGATCGTGGCGGGCCCGGGGTTCGCGCCGGGGCGGCACGCCGCGCCCGTCGGCACCCGCGACGTGTACGCCACCCTCCTCGCCGCCGCCGGGGTGACCCGCGCGCCGACGATCGACGCCGTGCCGCTCCAGCGCCGCGTGGCGGGGCTGGCCGCGGACGAGGCGGTGTTCAGCGAGGGGGTCGCCGGGGAGCTCGCCGTCCGCGAGGGCCGCTGGAAGCGCATCCGCCACGGCGTGGACCGCGCGGACCCCGAGTCCATCGGCACCTTCGGGGCGCTCTACGACCTGGAGGTCGATCCCGACGAGCGGACGGAGGTGGCGGCGCTCCATCCCGAGGCGGCGGCGGCGCTCGACGCGGCGCTGCTCCGGTGGCGGCGCGGGATCGTGCCCGGACGCGCGCCGGCGGAGCCGATCCCGCCGTGGGCGAGGGAGGAGCTGCGGGCGCGGGGGTACTGGTAGGAATCGCGGAGCACCACCCGCGCGAGGCGACCGTACGGCGGCCCCGCGGGCGGGGCCGGTTCGGCGCCGCCGACCCGCTGGGCGGGGCGGCCCGCGCCAACCGAGCGGAGCGAGCCGGGAGGGGGCCGGCCCCGGCGCCTCGCCGGGGACGCGCCCTCGGACACCCGCACGGGCTCTACCCCTCGGTGTCCTCGATCACGACCTTTCCGTAGCCCTCCTCGCGCACCCAGCGGGCGACCCGGTCGGTCTCCGAGCCGAAGAAGAACCGCGAGAGGAACGGCTGGTCGGTGCGCGACAGGAAGATCACGTCGTACCCGCCGGTGGACACGGCCCGGCGAACCTCGGCCTCGTAGCTGCCGGTAACGTGGCGCTCGGTCGTCTTGAACCCGCGCTCCTCGACGGCGCGCCGCGCCTCCTCGATGCGCTTGGCGGCCACGCGGAGGTGCTCCTGCATGAGCAGGCTCGTGATCTCGGCCTGGGGGCGGGTGCCGAGAAAACCGGTCTCGCCGACGGCGCGGTAGACGCGATCGATGTCGTCCTGCTCGATGATGTAGAGGACGTCGAGCTCGACGGTCAGGCCGCGGGCGTCGGCGGCGGCGGCCTCCTCGATGGCGTGCTCGGTGAGCGCGCGGCTCCACCGGGTGGTCCCCATGACGAGGAGGATGCGGTACGTGGCGGTGGTCAAGGGCCCCCCTTCAACGCGACGATCCCCACCAGCGGCCAGACGTACAACACCACCCCGAACAGGGCCACGGAACCGAGCGCCGTCAAGAGGACGCCGGGAACGAACGAGTCCTGGGTACGGAGATACCCGGTGCCGAACACCATGGCCATCGCCGGAGTCGCCATCGGGAAGGCGAACGCGAGGCCAGCCGCGGTCGGGAGGAGGAAAACCAACGCGCGCGCGTCGAGGCCCACCTGGGGCGCGATGGCCATGCACATCGGCAGGAGCAGCGCGATGACGGCGGCGTTGGAGACGAACTCGGTGAGCACGGCGGCGGACAGCCCGAGGAGCAGCAGGACGACCTCGGGCGAGAGGCGGTCCAGCGGGAGCCAGGTCTCGACGATGATCTCGACGGCGCGGGTCTCCTCGAGGCCGGCGGCCACGGCGATCGCACCCCCGTAGAGCAGGGCGACGCCCCAGTTCACGAAGCTCTCGGCGTCCTCCCAGCGGATCACCTGGGCGACGAACAGCACCGCCGCCGCGCACAGCGCGATGGTGCCGAGGCCGTAGGTGGGCCCGAACAGGACCAGCGCCACGACCATGCCGCCGATCACCGCCGCCGTGAACCACTCGCGCGCGCTGACGCGGCCCATGGCGGCCGCCTTCTCGCCGAGCTGCCGGACGGCGGGGGTCATGTCGAGGCCCTCCGGACGGTGGAAGGCCCGCAACAACCCGTACGCGAGCACGGACGTGAGCACCGCGATCCAGACGGTGGCGCTGGAGTACTCGAAGAAGCCGATGGGCTCGGAGACGATGCCGTGGGCGGCGTTCCACGAGTCGTACATCCCGAGCGCGAGGGAGGCGCGGGCGCTCGAGAGGAGGGTGAGGTTCGAGCCGCAGATCGTGCCCCACGCCATCGAGAGCATCAGGCGGCGGGCGAACCGCGAGCCGGGCTCGAGGCCGAGGGCGCGGAGGGTCTCCATCATGATCGGGAGGAGGAGCGCGGCCACGGCGTGGCTCACGACGATCGCGGTGAGCGCCGTGGCGACGAACAGCACGGCGCCAGCGAGGACGTCCTCGGAGCGCGCGAGGTGGCGCAGTGCCCAGAGCGTGACGCGCGTGGAGAGCCCGGTGCGGATGGTGACCGCGGCGATGATGAACGCGGCGATGACGAAGAAGACGGACTGGTTGCCGAACAGGGCCACGGCCTCGTTCTTGTCGAGCACGCCGAGCACCGGCAGCAGCGCCATGCCGAGGAGCGAGGTGATGGGCAGCGCCACCGGCGACGTGAGCCACCACACCATGCAGAGCGCCATGACCGCGAGGGCGCGCTGCGGCGGCCCGGCGAGCTCGACCGGGACGGGCCCGAAGGCGAGCGCCAGGAAGACGGCCGGCCCGACCACGAGCCCCACGCGTCCACCGCGCGTCACGGCGTTTCTTCCTGGCGGTGTCCGAGCATGGGTGCGACGGTCTACCGCGCGAAGGGGGTTCCGGTAAGGGCGTCGCATCCGCGTAAGGGGACGTAAGCGTGGGATACGCGCGTTCTGGTTGTGTCGGTGCTATCCGTAGGGGCCGGCGGAGAGGCGATGACGATGATGCAACGAGCGGAAAGCGAGCGACTCCGCGAGAGCTTCGCGGACGTGCTCCGCACGCAGGCGCTGGAAGCCAGCCACCTCGCCGGGCTCGCCGGCCAGGATCCCGATCTGCGCGACGCCGTGAGCCAGATGCTCGAGCGGGTCCAGCGGACCGCGCAGGCGCTGAACCTCGACGTGGTGGAGCAGGTGGCGGCGGACGCCGCGCGTTCGATGGAGGCCGGGGCGGGCGGCGAGGCGCTGCTGCCGCTGCTGGAGGCGTGCCGGGCCATCGATCCGACCGCCGAGGCCCTGCGGCGCGTCTTCGTGGTGGGCGTGCCCGCGGCCGCCGGCGGAGGGGATCCGCTCGTGCGCGTGTTCCCGACCCTGGAGGGCGCGCTCGCGGAGGCCCAGCGGGAGGCGCCGCTCGCCGTGGTGCTGCCCATCGGGGCGTTCGAGACCGGCGCGGCCGCCACGTTCGGGGAGATGACGCTGTACGCCTGGGGCGAGGGCGACGATGTCGCCTGTCGCCTCGCCGCCGCGCGGGCGGGGGCCCGGGCCTACTTCGCCGGCCCCGTCGACCTCCGGACGCTCGCGGCGCGGGTCCGCGCGCGGGCCGTGTCCTCCCGCGAGCCCGATCGGCTCGTGCTCGTCGGGCCGTCCGAGGCCGTCGCCGCCGCCTGGTTGCGGGCGCTCACGGGGCTGCCGGTCGAGGTCACCGTCGTGCGGGCACGGGAGGCGCTGCTCACGACGCTCGAGGAGACCGATCCCGCGCTCGTGGTGCTCGCCGACGCGCGCGCGGCCGAGCTCGCGATGGTCCTGCGCGGCCACCCCGACTGGTGGGATCTGCCGCGGGTGGTCGTCGCCGACGATCCGCCGCTCGGACTCCTGGAGCTCACCCTCCCCGCCAGCCTTCCCGTCGAGCGCCTGCGCGCGCAGTGCCTCGCGCTGCTCGAACGGGCCCGTCACGACAGCGAGCTCCGCGCCGTCGAGCGCGTCACCGGGGTGCTCCCGCGGGTCGCCCTGATGCGCGCCGCCGAGCGCGAGGCCTCGATCGCGCAGCGCGCCCGCCAGCCGCT
>JAKFCH010000123.1:0-4934 GCA_036676765.1 Deltaproteobacteria bacterium | reverse complement strand
GCCCCTGCGCCTCGGCGGCGGCTGCCAGGCGGGCCCGGGCCGCGGCCTCGCGCGGGCGCACCTCGTCGTCCTGCGCCGACGACATCCCGTTCATGTCCGGGTACATCCGCCCGTCGAGGATGCGCTCCGTGTTGGTGCGCACGGCGTCCTGACCGACGCCCACGGCGGCCGCGTCCGCGTGGGCGTACCCGTACGGCGTGGGCTTGAGGTACGGCACGTGGGCGTCGTACCCGTGCACGAACAGGAGCCACGGCGTGTCATCCCCGTGCGCGTCGAGCCAGTCGAGGGCCATCGGGCCGGTGTGCCACAACGAGCCGAAGTCGATGGCGCTCTCCCAGGTGTCGAACCCGCGGCCGATGCCCATCTCCGGTGCGAGCGCGCCGCCGGCGACGAACGCGGCGCTGCCCCACCCGTAGGCGCCGAGCACCTCGGCGAGCGTGGCCTGCCCGGCCGTGAGGTTCGGCTTGTGCCCGCCGACGTTCTGCTCGGAGGGGTAGCGGCTGGTGAAGAGGCTGGCGTGCGAGGGCGCCGTGACCGTGGCCTGGCTGTAGGCGTGCGCGAAGGTCACGGACTCGCCGGCGAGCCGATCGAGCGAGGGGGTCAACCCGTCGGGGTTGCCGAGGCTGCCGAGCCGATCGGCGCGGAAGGTGTCGAGCGAGACGAGGACGATCGGCGGCGGGGCGGGCGGCTCCTGGGCCTCGGCGCAGCCCACGAGGAGCGCGAGGAGGGGCCAGGACCACCGGGCGGTCGCGGAAACGGGCGAAGGACGACGAGGACGCACGCCGGTAGTCTACGCTAGACGACGCCCCGGAGGGCGCCCCCGAACCGCCGCGCCGGCGCCTTCTTGCGCCGGTGAAGGGGCGCCGACGGAGGGGCGCCGACGGAGGGGCTACCGGTGGGGCTACCGGGACGCGTTGAGCGCCGCCGCCTCCGCCCACGCCACCTCGGCCTCCGTGTTCCGCCCGAGCGCGGCGAGCAGATCGCCCCGCTGGGCGAGCAGCGACGCCCGGAACGTGGTGTTCGCGCCGCTCCGGCGCAGGCCGCTGTCCACGACGGCGAGGGCATCCCCGGCGCGGCCGAGGGCGCGCAGCGCCTTGCCGCACCGCAGGGCGGCGTCCTGGGCCACGTTGACGCGGCCGTCCGCGGTGAGGACCCGCCACTTGACCGCGGCCTCCTCCCAGCGTCCGGCGGCCTCGTCCGCGCGGGCGGCGTCGAAGCTGGCGGCCACGTCGGAGAACGGCCGGTACCAGTCGGGATCGTAGTCCAACGGCGCGGCGGCGGCGCGCGCCGAGCGGGTCGCGACGTTGCCCGCGTCCGTGCGCGACGGGGCCTTCGGCTTCGACGCCGAGGCCGACCGCTCCTTCTTCTCCGCCACGGCCTGGGTCGCCTTGGCTCCCTGCTCCTCCTCGGCGCCGTAGGCGTCTCCGTCCGCCATCGAGTCGTCGACGGCCTCCCGCTCCACGGCGGGGCCCGCCTCGGGGAGGAAGCCGCGGTCGTCCCGCTTCGTGTCGCGGGCGCGCCCTCTCGGCGCCGAGGTGTTCGCCGGCGTGGGCTGGGCGACGGGGGCCTCGTCCGCCGCGGAGGGCGCCCAGGACGCACCGGCGCCCGGGTGCGGCGCGGAGGTGGCCTCGGCGATCTCGGCGGGGCGGGCCGCTGGGGCGGGCGGCGGCGACGACGCCTGCGACGACGTAGGCGCGGCGGACGGCATCGGCGTCCTCGACATGCTGGACGTGCCCGACGCGCTCGAGGGTGCCGAGGCCGCTTTCGCCGGGCTCGCGGGCGCTTGCGTCCGGGCCGCTTCACCCTTGTCCGCCGCGCTCCCGCTCCCGGTGCCGTAGCCCTCGCCGGTCCCCACGCCGCCGAGGCTGCCGCTCGCGATGCCGCCGCCCCCGCCGCCATCGCCACGGTCGGAGAGGCCGCCCATCTCCACATCCTTCACCGCCGGCGGCCCCCAGCCCCCCGGCCCTTCCTGGTCCGCCTCGTCGGTGCCTCGCCCGCGCGCCGCCAGGCGCGCCTCGGCCTCGTGGCGCTCCAGCGCCGGCTCGCCCGCGGGGGGCGCCGCCATCTCGGCGATGGCGGATGGGGCCGGAACGTCGGCAGGCCCCTCGCCCGCCGCGGGTTTCGCCTCGGAGGAAGACGGCGCCATGCTCGCCGACGGGGCGGGCGGCGCGGCCACCATCTGGTCCCGCCAGGCCTCCTGCTCGGCGAGATCGGGGCGGTCGAGCTTCCCCATCTGCGGCATCACGAGGAGCGTGGCCGCGGCCGCCGCGAGGGTGAGCCCGATCGCGGGCAGCATCCACGCTTGCGATGGAGGCCGCCGCCGCGCCACCACCGGCTCGGAGACCGGCACCACGGGCGCGTCGTCGCGTTCGCCCCGCCCGCCCGCATGCGCCACGAGCCGCACCGGCGGCCGCGCCTCGTCAATCGGGAACTCGACGACGGTCCCTGTTGTCGGAGCCTCCACCCCAGGCGCTTCACTTGCAAACGGCCCCGTCGTCACCGCCCCGAGGATGTCGTCGAGCGACACACGCGCCGTCGGCGCCCGGTCCGGCACGAGCGCCCACACCGCGCCGAGCACCTCGGGATCGAGGTCCTCCGGCGGATCGGTGCCGGCCGGGCTGGACAGCCACGCGGCCAGGCGCTGTGCTTTGATCTCGTCGTTCATCGGAGGTTCAGGGGGCCTCGGTCAGGGGGTGTACACCTTGCGGAAGGCGGCGCAGGCGCGGTGGAGGATCACGTCGAAGTTGCCCACCGTGACACCCAGGCGGGTGGCGCACTCCTCGCGCTCGAGGTCGTCGAGCAGGCGGAGCCGGAGGGCTTCGGCGTAGCGGGGGTTGATCTGGGTCAGGGCCTCCTCGATCGCGGCGCGCCGCTCGTCCCGCTCCAACCCGTCGTCCGGGCCCTGTGACGTGGCGTGCACCTTGGCCTCGGCCTCGACGGCCTCCTCCAGGCGACGGCTCCGCTGCCAGGCCCGCCACACGTCGGTGGCGCGGTTGATCGCGATGCGACGGATCCAGAAGTAGATGCTCTTGTCGTCCTCCGGTTGGTACTGCCCGATGCGCTCGAGCACGAGACGGAAGCTGTCGCGGAGCACGTCCTCGGCCAGCTCGCGAACGGGCAGGCGCGGAAGGATGACCTCACGGAAGAGGCAGTCGCCGTACCACGCGTAGAGCGTGCCGGCGGCCTGCCGATCCCCCTGCTTGAGGAGGGCGACCACGTGCCGTTCGTCGGTGAGGGGGGCGAGCTCTGCTTCGTCAGTCAGGGCGCCTCCTTGCTGCACCCGACGCGACAACGGTCGGACGGGTGGGATTCTTACACGTCCCGCGCGGCGACGGGGCGGGCCGGCCCATCGAAGTGGCCGTCCGACCGGAGAGGGTGGCACGACCCCATGCAGGTGAAGTACGATCGCCGCCAACTTACAGGCGCCCGTGCTGCTGTCCCTGCTCCTCCCCGCCGCCCTCGCGCAAGCCGGCCCCACCGGCGGGATCGCGGGCGGGATCCTCCTCACCGAGGAGGGAAGCCCCCTCGATCGCGCTCCCGGGGTCGTGGCGCGCCTCGGTGTCGCCATCCTGCCGGTGTTCGACATGGAGGTGTCGGTCGGGCGCATGGAGGGTGAAACCCGCGACCTGCGCATCGTCTATTGGCTCGTCGATCCGCGCTTCGACACGCTGTACCACCTCACGCCCAACAAGCGTGTCGACCTGTTCCTCGCCATCGGCGCGGGCCTCGAGTACGTCAAGGTCATGCGGGACTCCGAGGCGCAGAACCCCGACTTCAACGACCGTGCCCTCTACGTGAACCCCTCCACCGACTTCGTGATGAACGCTGGCCCCGGGATCATCCTCCACCTCGCCGGCCCGGTGCACCTCCGCACCGACCTCCGTTGGTTCGGTACGTTCGGCTCCGACTCGACCGCCGCGCGCGCCGACACCTACCAGAACCTCGAGTGGATGCTCGGCCTCGACTTCCGCCACGAGGATCCGCCCGACAAGGACAAGGACGGCATCAAGAACCGGTTCGACGACTGCCCCGAGGAGGCCGAGGACTTCGACGGCTTCGAGGACGAGGACGGTTGCCCCGAGGACGACAACGACAAGGACGGCGTCCGCGACGCGCGCGACGAGTGCCCGCTCGATCCCGAGGATCGCGACGGCTACGAGGACGGCGACGGCTGCCCCGAGCCCGACAACGACGGGGACGGCATCCGCGACAAGAAGGACGAGTGCCCCGACGTGCCCGAGGACGACGACGGCTTCGAGGACGGCGACGGCTGCCCCGAGCGCGACAACGACCAGGACGGCATCGTCGACAAGCGCGACAAGTGCCCCGACGACCCCGAGACGCGCAACAACTTCGAGGACAAGGACGGGTGCCCCGACGAGATCCCCGTCGAGGTCACGCGGTTCACCGGCGTCATCCGCGGCATCACGTTCGAGACCAACAAGGCGGTCATCCGCACCACCTCGCAGGACACCCTGCTCGACGCCCTCGACGTGCTCGACGACTACCCGGACGTGCGGCTCGAGGTGCAGGGCCACACCGACGACGTCGGCAACGACCAGTTCAACCTCGAGCTCTCCCAGGCGCGCGCCGACGCCGTGATCGCCTGGTTCATCGACCACGGCACCGCCGCCGATCGCCTCCGCGCCGTCGGCTTCGGCGAGACCGTGCCGCTCGCCGACAACAACAGCGACGCCGGCCGCGCCGAGAACCGCCGCGTCGAGTTCCGGTTGCTCGAGGGCACCGCGGAGATCGAGGAGTAGCCTCGCTGGGCGCGTCCCCCGGCGAGGCGCCGGGGGTCGGTCCCCGCCCGGGGTCGCGGCCGCCGCCGTACGATCCACCCCCCGGCTTGCGCTCGGCGGGTGGCTTTCGCCCCCGTCGCTCCGCTCCGGTCCGTTGGCGCGGGCCGCCCGCTCGCGCGGGCCGGCGGCGCC
>JAKFCH010000122.1:0-13710 GCA_036676765.1 Deltaproteobacteria bacterium | reverse complement strand
GGCGGGGGCGCCGGCGCCGAACGCGCGCGCGAGGGCCCGGCCGCCGGCCGCCGCGAGCGCGACGTACAGCAGCACGACGAGGTTGTAGGCCCCCACCGCGCCGACGATCCCCACCAGGGTGGCGCCCACCGCGGCGAGGAACGGGTCGATGAACCACAACACGCCGCCTTCGGGCGCGGCGACCAGGGTCGTGTCCCACGGGAGGAGGCCCCGGCCGAGCGTGATCCACCACCACCACGGCCCCCACGCGTGGTTCGTCACGTCGACATCCGGGTGGCCGACGAGCCGACCGAGCGGGGTCGCGACCAGGGGGAACGTCGCCACCAGCGCGAGGAGCAGGCAACCGGCGGCGGTCCAGGGCCACGTCGTTCCGCCCGGCGAGCGGCGGCTCAGGGCGCCTTCCGGGCGAGGGCGGGCTCGAGGCGGGGCGCGGGAAGCGCGGCCACCCGGCGGGCCTGCGCGGCCGTCCAGGCGGCGGCCTCGGCCGGGGTCGCCTCCACCTCGGGGAGCGGCCAGAGCGCAAAGCAGCGCCCAGCGCGCCGCGGCCCGATGCGCTCGTCGAAGGTCCACGCCGCGGTGGGCTCGGGGGCCGCCCCGCACGCGTGGGTGAGCACCACGGACCCGAAGCCGCGCTCGCGGAGGAGCCAGAGGGACTGGCGGGGGTCCTCCAGGCCGAGGTCGATCACCACGGCGTTCACCGCCAGCGGGAGCACCGCGGTCCACAACAGGCCGTCGAGCGCCCACATCTCCTGCCGCTCGATGGGGACGGTCTGGAAGGGGCGGCCGAGCACGATCTGCGCGGCGATGGCGCGCGTGCGCAGCGTGTTGTCGAGCCACGACGGCACGAGCGCACCCTCCTTCGTGGCGAAATTCGGCGGACGCCCGCTGCCGTAGGTGATGACGGTCAGGTCGGCGACCGCGCCCGGCGGCGCCTCCACGTCGGCGTAGAGCGGGAGGGCGGTCGTGTCGCGCGGCCACGGCACGATGTCGTTGGTGGCGATGTCCACGAGGGCCACCGGCACGAGGAGGCCGAGCCACCGCCACCGCGCGACGGCGGCGCCGCCGAGCACGGCGACGGCGATCATCGCGACGGACACGAAGCGCACGGGGAAATTGAGGGGCTCCGCGACCCAGGCGAGCGCGCGGTTGAGCCAGGTCATCGGGAGGACGATCGGCAGCGGCACCACCGCCCCACCCCACCACACCACCGTGCCCATCGCGAGGACGAGCGCGCCGCCCGCCACGACCACCCACGGCGCCGAACGCCGGGGCGCGGCGACCGCCCCCGCGGCCGCGAGCAGGAGCGCCACGCCGCCGATGTACCGACCGCCCGTGTAGGCGTCGACGAGCGGATCGGCGCCCCGCATCGCGGCGCGGGAGCGCACCAGGTCGGGGAGATCGAGCGCGGCCCCCGGGAACAGATCGGGCGAGAACGGCGCCGTCATCCACGCGAGGAAGCCGACGCCGGCGCTCGGGTCCGCGGCCCCGTAGGACACCGCGAAGGTGCGCACCACCGGCGCGAGGATCACGAGCGCGAGCGTGGCGGCGCCGGCGTAGCCGAGGAGGAGCCGCCCGTCGCGACGGAGGGTGGCGAGGGCGTGCAGGCTCACCGCCGAGGCCAGGAAGAAGCCGTGGTAGAGGCACGAGAGCGTGGCCGCGGCGAGGCACGCCCCCAACGCGACGAACCAACGCGGGGCCCGCGTGTCCTGCGCGCGCAGGAGGCAGACGAGCCCGAGCGGGATCCACCACACCTGCCGCAGCTCCCCCACCCCGACGTGGAGCGTGAACGCCACGAACGACGCGCCCTGGGCGAGCGCGGCCGTCGCGAGCGACCCGCGCGCGGACCCGGTGACGACCCAGCCGAGCCAGCCCGCGCAGAGCCCGAGCAGCGCCACGTGGGCGACCGCGAGCACGTTCGCGAGCGCCACGGGCCCGAGGGGCACGATCAGCGCGAGCAGCCCGTCGAGGGGCTCGATCGGGTAGAGCCGCATGCCCGCCGGCCAGTTCACCAGCGTCGTGGCGAGGCCGGGGGCGCCGCCGGCCACCTCAGCCCGGGTCCACCAGAGGTTCCAGGCGTGCTTGGCGACATCTCCCCCGGGCGCGCCGAGCAGCGCGGTGTCGAGCGATCCGGCGGCCGGCAACGTCAACACGAACGCGAGCGCGAACGACTGGAAGAGGAGCAACCGGCGGGGCACGGCGGAATCATACTCCTTGCGGGAGGGCTCCTCGGTGGCGAGGGGTGATCCGCTGGGATCAGACGGGTGTCAGAAGCACCGCCGGGCTCCGGTGGCTACCTGCTCCGCCAGGCGAGTCCCGTCACGGGCTGCCGGAGGAGGACGCATGAACGCGAACGTTTGGTTGGTCACCCTGCTGCTGGTCGGATGCACCGGAGAGAAGGGCGAGGACACGAGCGGCGACACCGCCGCCGACGCCGACACGGACACAGACACCGACACCGACACCGACACGGATACCGACACCGCGGCGGCGGACCTCTGCGCGCCGCAGGACCCGAGCACGAACAACGTCTCCGAGACCCAGCTCAACACGACCTACCCGACCCCCGCGGGCGGCACGGTCACCGACGGGACCTACGAGCTCGTCCGGTTCGAGGTCTACGCCCCGGCCACGGCCGACGCGCACCTGCGCGCGCGCCGCCTCGTCATCGAGGGCGACACCCTCGTGAGCATCAACGTGAACGACGGCGTGTTGGACCCCATCCAGGGCGGCCGGTTCACGATCGAGGGCACCAACCTCGCGGTCGACATCGAGTGTCCCGTCGTGGCCTCCGGCGCCCTGCCCTACACCGTGTCGGGGAACGAGCTCTGGCTGTTCGATCCGTCGGAGCCGAACGTGCAGGTGTACACGAAGCTCTGAGCGGAGCCCGCCCACCGGGCGCGGTCGGCGCCGCCCTGGGCGCCGGGAACCGCGCCCCGCGTCGGTCGCCCGGGCGGCCTCCCCTACGGCAACGCCAGCCCCGCCGCCGCCGGCGGCAACGCCGGATTCGTCGTCACCCACGCCTGCCACGCACCGGCGGAGTCCGGCCCCGCGAGCGGATCGTAGGCGGGCGCGGAGGGGCCCGCGAGCAGACGGAGGGCGCTGTCGGCCTCCATGCGGACGAAGGGGATGTCCGCCGTCGTGAGCGCGGCGAGCGCGGCGAGCGCGCGCGGATCGCCACACCGGGCGAGCGCCACGGCCATGGTGAGGCGCACCGAGGGGTCGGTCTCGACGGCGATCGCGGTGGCGAGGGCCTCGGCGCGCTCGGGTTTGCCCGCGGCGGCGCGCGCGGTGGCGTCCCGCACGGCGGGATCGGGGTCGAGCAGGGGCTCCCCCGCCGCCGCGATCGGCTCGAGCAGGGCGTGCTCGTCGTGGTGGTGGGCCTCGGCGGCCGGGAGCAGGGTGAACCCCCACAACACCGCCACGAGCCCCGACCCCACGGCGGCCACCTGCCCGAGCGCGAGCCCCGGGCGCGCCGCCTTCCGCACCGCGTAGTACACCAGCACGATCAGCAGCGCGACGCCGAAGAACGCCACGATCATCGGCCCGGTCGGGTGCGCGTAGCTCACCGCCACGCCGAGCACGCTCACGACGGTGCCGACGGCCCAGGCCACGAGCAGGCGCGGGAGCACGCCGCGGACGAGCAGGCGCGCGATGACCGCCGGGATGACGAGGTAGCTGAAGACCAGCAACACGCCGGAAACCGACACGATCGCGGTGAGCGCGAGGCCGAAGGTGGCGTAGAACAACAGGTCCCAGAGCGCCACTCGGCGCACCTTCACCGCCTCCTCCGGGTGGTAGCTGATCTGGAGGAACGGCCTCCGGAACAGGACGTGGACGAGGCCGACCGCGCCACACACCCCGGCGAGCAGCGCCAGGTCACCCGGCTGCACCCACACGATGTTGCCGACGAGCAGGTGCTCCAGCTTCTCGCCGCCGTGCGGATCATCGGCGAAGTGGATCATCAGGATGCCGGTCGCGGCGCTGACCGCGTAGGCGATGCCGATGATCGCCTCCTGCGGCACGCGCTCCTCGAAGAGCCGCGCCGCCGAGAACGCCGCGGCGCCGATGAACGTGAACGCGAGCGCCATGGCGAACGCGGTGACCCCCTCGGGCTCGTGCCCGAGGAAGACGGCGTAGGTGGTGCCGAGGGCGGCCACCTGGGCGAGCGCGAGGTCGACGAAGATGACGCCGCGCTCGAGCACGTGGAGGCCGAACCAACCGAGCGTGAGCACGATGCAGACGCACGCCGCGACCGGCAGGATCATCCAGGACAGCTCGGTCATCGGGAGAACGCCTTCACGAGCGAGTCGATGTAGGCGAAGTAGTCGGTGGCCTCGGGCGTGCCGCCGACATCCCCCGCCACGACCGCCACCCGCGCGCCGGTCTGGCTCGCGAGGAGGTTCGGGATCTTCGGGTCGTAGAAGCTCGTGACCTCGATGACCTTCACGCCCTGCGCCTCGATGAGCCCGATGAGCTCGTCACGGTGCGCCGCGGTCGGCGGGATGCCCGGTCGATCCTCCACGAAGCCCACGGCCTTCACGCCGAAGCGGTTGATGAAGTACGCCCAGCTCTGGTGGTAGAAGACGATGGGCTTGCCGCGCAGCGACGCCCCTTGCTTCGCCCACCCGCCCAGCCGTGCGGTGAGCCCCTTGCTGGCCAGGAATTCGTCGAGCTTGTTGCTCTGGGCGAGGCGCGCGAGGAGATCGCCGCCCATGAACCCGACGAGGTCGGCGCCGAACATCGCCTCGTGGATCTTCGCGCGGAACGCCTTGGCGTTGGCCGCGTACTTCGCCGCGTTGGCGGGGTCGACGCGGGCGAGGCCGGCGGCGATGTTGTCGGCGGCGACCGGCGCGTTGAGCGGGTCGGTCCACACGTGGGGGTTGCCCTCGGGATGGAGATCGCCCTTGGCGCGGGTGAGATTGGTGGGGATCTCGAGCCGGACCATGTTGTCGGTGGCCCGGACGTAGCCGGGCTGGCCGGGGCGGATCTTCGGGTTGCCCGCGCTGTCGAGCAGGCGCTCGGACCAGAGCTCGAGGTTCAGCCCGTTCTCCACGTAGAGGTCGGCCTTCGCCACCCGCGCCATGAGCGAGGGCGTGGGCGAGAGGAAGTGGGGATCGTCCGTGCCGCGCGCGAGCGTGGTGATCGTGGCCTCGGGTGCGACGCGGTGGGCGATGTCCCCGAGCCAGGGCAGCGTGCAGACGACGTCGACCGCGAACGCCTGCGAACAGAGGAGGAGGAGGCAGGAGAAGAGGGAGATCATCGGTTCACCCACCAGGGCTCGACGGGATGCGAGCCCCAGACGAAGGTCAGTTGGGCGAGCGCGTCCACCTGCTGCGACGCGGGCGTGTAGCCGCCGCCGACGCGGACCCGGAGGAACTCGCTCGTGTAGTACGTGAGGAAGACGTTGTGTTTCAGGGCCGTCGGGGCCTCGGGATCCCCGGTGGGGAGGAGGTCCTCGCGGAGGCCGAGGTAGACGCTCCGGCCCGGCTGCACCTGGAGCGCGGCGTAGCCCCCCATGGCGCCGTCGGGGGCGCGGAAGCCCTCGGCGAGCACGACCACGCTGTTGCGCTGGTTCGGCCGCCACCGGAACGTGAGGTCCGCGCCGGCCACGGGATCGGCGGTGCCGAAGTCGTGGAGCACGCTGCCGCCGACGCCGACATCGACGTTGCCCCCGCCGGTGAACACCTCGACGCGGCCGAGGCCCGTCGGCGCGGCGCGCTCTCCCTCGGGATCGAAGGGCTCGCCCGAGAACATGCCCCCGGTGAAGGTCACCGCGGTGTGCCCGAGCGGGAGGAGCCAGGCGAGCGTGCCGCCGGTGTCGTTGTAGCCCTCGTCCCCCACCAGGGAGAGCGCCTCGGGGACGTCGGTCCAGGGCAGATCGTGGGGGTGCGTGCGGTTGACGAGTCCGAACGGCGCCTTGAACTTGCCGAGCCGCGCGGACAGGCGCCACGGGAGCGCCACGAGGTCGACGTAGGCCTCCTCGGGCTCGGCCCCAAAGCCCTCGGAGGGGCCCCCGTCGAGCGGCGGGGCCTCCTGCTCGAAGGCGATGACGGCGGTCGCCTTGGCGAAGGGATCGACATCGGCGCGGAGCTCCAGCTCGAGCGACCGGAGATACATCGTCGAGCCGGGCATGACGCCGTCGGGGCCGACGCCGAGCTGCCCGACGACATCGCCGAAGGCGGTGATCCCCGGGTTCATCGCGTTGAACGCCGCCCGCGCCGCGGCCTGGGGGGGCGGGGGCCCGGGCGGGGCGGCGAGGGCCTCGGCCTCCTTCAGGAAGGCGGCCTCCGCCTCGGCGGCGCGCTGCGCCTCGATCGCCGCGAGGCGGGCCTCGAGGGCGGCGATCCGCGCGGCAGGATCGGGGGGGGAGTCGTCAGGCGGAGGCGTTGGGGCGGGCGCGGACGGGGCGGTGGCGGGGGGCGACGTCGCCGGCACGGGGGGATCCCCCGCGAAGGCGGGTGACACCCCGAGCCCCGCGAGGGCAAGGAGAACGGGCATGGAGGCTCCGAGAACGTAGGGATCGACTCACGACGAAATGCGCGTGAATCAGACCGGCGGCGACGTCTTGGGAGCGTTCGAGAGGAGGGGGACGGACGTGGAGGCCGTGGCGGACGGCGGCGCACGCGCGTCGGCGGTGAGCGGTGCCGGCGCATCGAGGCGCGCGAAGGGCGGGGCGGGGAGCGGGGAAGAGGGCGGCGTGGCGAAGGCCGCCAAGGCACAGCCGTCGTGGTGGTCCGAGGCGAGCGCCCGCAGCTCGCTCCGGCTCGAATAGGACGCCCCGGCGGACATGTGCACGAGATCGCCGTGCTCGACGCACACCACGTGGGTATGCAGCGCGTCCGCCGTCTGCGCCGCGCCCCGCACGATCCCGAACGCCGCCACGAGCAGCAGGACGAAGATCAGGAACGGGCGACCCAGACGCATCGCCACCAGTCTCACGCGCGCGCCTCCACGTGGCAAGGATCGGATGGGATTGGTGCTCGGGGGCCCGGACTACCGCCGCCGGTACCCGAGGAGCAGGAGCCCGACGAGCGCCCCGACCACGAGCGGGGCGCCGTTTCCTGGCCCCGCCGTGCACCCGCACACCACCCCCGAATCGTCGCACACCGCGTCGGGCGCGGGCGGACCGTCCTCGCAGGCCGCGCACTCCACGCCCGCGACCTCGACGATCGGCTCGCGCTCCTCCGTCGCCTCGATCTGGTCGAGCGCGACCGCGAGGCAGAAGGGCTCGCCGTCGGACGCGCACGGCGTGCAGATCGCGCCGAAGCTCACGGCGAGGTCGCAGATGGCGCCCGGATCCCCGCTGCTGTCCAGGAGGGGGGCGAGGGGGCGGGTGTCGACCGTGCCGGTGAGGGTGCCCCCCGAGAGGGTGCGACCGTCGGCGGAGAAGGTGCCGCCGAGGACGAGGTCCTCCACGACGACGGCGCCGCCGTCCATCCGGAAGGTCTCGGTCACGGGCGCGGTCTCGAACCACGGTTGCGCGGAGAAGTCGGCCGTCGGCAGCCGCATCGACTCGACGCAGTAGTCCTGCCCCCGGCCATCCTCCTTCACCGCCGCGGCGACCAGCTCCAGCTCGGTGGACGACACCGCGGCGACCCCCAGGAGCGGCCCCTCGGGGAGGTAGGAGAGGAGCACCGAGCCCAGCCCCGCGGGGGAGAGGGCGCGCGCACCGGACGTGTCCACCCGCCAGGTCCGGCCGACCAGGGTCGACACGTCCGCCAGCGGCGTGCCGAGCGACGAGGTGCGGAAGTCGAGGTCGGCCGAGCCGCCGCAGTAGTCGAGGGTGACGCGGTAGGCGGTGGACGGGAGCAGCGGCGTGCTCGGGGTGAACACGATCGTCTCGCCGTCGTCGCGCGTCGACGTGGTGCCGACGATCGTGCTGGTGACGACCGCGGTGCGGTCGGCGTCCGAGAGGTGGAACTCGATGCCGGCCCGGTAGTCGGCGTCGGTGGCGCCCGCCGTCGGCACCGACGACTCGATCACCGCGTCGCAGGGCCGCGTGTCCGTGTCGGTGTCCGAATCGGTGTCGGCGTCCGAATCGGTGTCGGCGTCCGTGTCGGCGTCGGCCTCGTCCGTGTCGTCGATGTCGGTGTCGCTGTCCGTGTCCGCGTCGGTATCGGCGTCGGTGTCCGCGTCGGTGTCGCCGTCCGTGTCGGCTTCCTCGCAGCCCGCGGCGTCCTTGCACGCCTCCTCGTCCGCGCCGGAGCACGCCGGGAGCAGCGCCGAGAGGACGAGGACGCGGAGCATCCCTTGCCCGTCGATGCGCCTCACCATGGGACCGGCTCCCCCTTCCACGTCCGCACGGTGTCCCCGCTCGAGAACCCGATGACGACCTCGCGCACGGTGTTCCCGTTGTACGGCTGGGGTTGGTAGATCGCGTCGGAGCGCCACCCGCCCACCCCGTTGCCCCAGACCGTGCCGTGGCCGTACGCGGCGGAGTCGGTCGCGACGAAGCTGGTGACCGTCCCCTCCGGCGTCACGCGGTACAGCCCGCTGCTGGAGTAGTCGGCCACGTAGAGGTTCCCGCAGTTGTCGAGCTCGATCCCGTCGTGCCAGCCGCGGCCCACGTCGGAGGCGAACAACAAGGGCTCGGTGATCGGCTCGAGGTCGGCGTCGAGGTCCATGTAGTAGAGGTCGCCGCGCCCGATGGTGCCGATGTACATCACGGTGCTGTCGAGGTTGAAGTTGACCACGTGCGCGGTCCACCCGGAGCCCGAGTCGACGAGCGTGGTCGACGCGCCGGTGGCGGGATCGACGCGGAGGACCCCTCCGTTGCTGACGTACACCATCCCGTCCGGACCCACGGTCACCCCGTAGACGTACCCGACGCCGGAGGCGAGGGTCTCGTAGCCGCCGGCGGGGGTGACCCGGAGGAGCCGGTTGTTGTCGCTGTCCCCCATCACCCAGTCGCCGTCGGGGAGGCGATCCATCTGTTGGATCGTGCCGATGCCGGGGAGGAAGACGGTCCGATCGCCGCCGTAGTCGGTCTTGACCAGCGCGCCGCGGCCGTCGTAGCCGATGAGGGTGCCATCGGCCTCGTCGAACGCGAGGCCGTGGTAGGCCCGGGCCTCGGGCAGCGTCTTGTCCCCCAGGTTGTAGGGCGGCGGGGCGTCGCACCGGTAGGTCACCGTGACGCTCGCCTCGGTCACGACGGGGGCGTGGTAGCCGTCGGTCACCGTCACGACGGCGCGAAAGGTCTCGTTGTTGGCCACGTAGCGCCCGTCCACCACGGTGACGCCGTCGAGCCGGGCGTCGAGCGAGCCGTCGTCGTACCAGGTGATGGTGGTGGTGATCGGATCCCCGTCGGCGTCGATCGCGGGCGGGTCGAACACGAGCGTGATGTCGTCCCCCTCGAGCGGTTCGGCCGGATCGAACGACAGGCCGGGCGCGGACGGGGCCGTGTTCCCGACGATCACCGAGGCGGTGGTGGCCGGGCCGGCGTCGATCCCGTCGGTGGGCGTGACGGTGACCTGCCACGTCTGCGCCGCGCCGACGGACGCGCCGGGCACCGTGGCGCCGTCGAGCCCGGTGGGGGCGCCGTCGACGGTCCAGGCGTAGCCGTAGGTCACCGGATCGCCGTCGGGATCGGTGGATGGCGTCACGATGACCACGGTGATGTCGACGCCCTCGGAGGGCACGGCGGGCAGGATCGCGATTTCCGCGGCGCTCGGGGCCTCGTTGGGCGCGTTCGTGTCCGAGTCCTCGGTGTCTGTGTCCGCGTCGGTGTCGACCGGGCCCGTGTCGTCGGTCGCCTTCCCATCGTCGGACGGGGAGGAGCAGGCGGCGAGCGCGAGGAGCAGGAGCATACGGAGCCTCGTGCGGAACTATAGCGGCGCATGTCCGCATCCGCGCGGGCCCGCCCATCGTTCCACGAGGGGTTAGCGATCCGGCCATGCTCGCTCTCCCCCTCCTCGCCCTGCTCGCCTGCGAATCCCCGCCGCCCGCCTACACCCCCGACCTCTCCGCGTGGACCGGGGCGGAGGCCGAGTGCCTCCAGGCCGCGTGCGCCGCGTCGGCGTCCGAGGAGCTGTTCGCCGCCTGCCGTGCCGATCAGTGCGCCGCGCGGGAGGAATCCTGGGTCGTGAACCCCTCGCTGCTCCGCTACGACGAGGGCGTGGTCACGATGAGCGTGCAGGTCGAGCACACGCCGGGTGGCCACGGAAAGATCGACACCCCCCGCGTCGGCGACACGTGGCTCGGCGCCACCGTGCTCACGTCGAAGGGTGAGGAGATCGACATGGCGGTGCAGACGGTCTTCCCCGACCGCCTGGACGAGGCGTTCACGTTCTCCGCCGAGGTCGGGCCCGACGTGGCCGACGTGATCGTGGGCCTCTGGGGCAAGAAGATCGAGCCGTGCGACTCCACCCGGTCCGGCTGCCGGATCTTCGGCTTCGTGCTCGACGACTCGCTCGCGGCGTGGCCGCCCGCCACCTACGTCGAGGCCCCGCCGCGCCGCCAGCGCTTCCTCCCCGGCGCGATGACCGTGCAGCTCTCCGCCGCGGCGATGGCGCCCGAGCGGCAGGCGGCCCTCACCGACGCGATGGCGACCGTGTGGGCGTCCGAGACCCAGCGCTTCGGGACGAACTTCGCCGTGTCCGAGCCCGCCGTCCTCCCGGCCACCGAGGGCGTGACCACCGCCGTGGTTCACAAGCACGACCACGACGGTCCCCTCGCCTCCCGCGTGGCCGCCACCCTCGGCGCCGACGTGCCCGTGCGCCACGATCCCGCGGCCGTGGCCGACCTCGTCGTGGCGCTCGGCGCGACGGCGTGTCCGCCGGGCCTGGAGTGCAAGTAGGCGCCGCCCCCTGGGTGTGGCTGCTCGTCGGGATCTCCGCGCTCGTCACGCTGCGCCTCGGGGTGCTCCTCGTCGCGGCGGGCCTGGAGCTCGCCCGGCGGCGGCGCGATCCGTTGCCCATCGACGGGGAGCTGCCCCGCGCCTCGGTCATCGTGCCCGCGTTCAACGAGGAGCGCGTGCTGGAGGGCACCGTGGCGAGCCTGCTCGCCAGTGACCACCCCGACTTCGAGATCCTCCTCGTCGACGACGGCTCCACCGACGCCACCGCCGACCTCGCCCGCGCGCTCGCCGCGCGGCACCCCGCCGTCCGGGCCCTGATCCAGCCCCGGAACGGCGGCAAGTCCGCCGCGCTCAACGCCGGCATCGCCGTCGCCACCGGCGCGCACGTCGTGACCGTCGACGCCGACACCCTCCTCCACCCCACCGCCCTCCGCCGCCTCTGCGCGCCGCTCCTCCACCCGGGGATCGACGCGGTGGCGAGCAACGTGAAGGTGGGCAACCGCCTGCGTTGGATCAACACGTGGCAGAGCCTCGAGTACGTGGTGGGGCTGAACCTGAACCGGCGCGCCCAGGCCGCGCTCGGCTGCATCACGACGATTCCGGGCGCGGCGTGCGCGTTCCGGAAGGCGGCCCTCGCCGACGTGGGCGGCTTCTCCTCGGACACCGTGGTGGAGGACACCGACCTCACGCTCGCGCTCCTGGAGGCCGGAAAGCGCGTCGTCTTCCAGCCCGCCGCGGTCGCCTACACCGAGTCCCCCGACACCGTCGCCGGGTTGTTCCGCCAGCGCACCCGCTGGGCCCGGGGCTACCTCCAGTGCCTGGTGAAGCACCGCCGCTCGTTCCTCCGCGGGGGCGTGCTCGGTTGGTTCGGCATGCCGGACCTCCTCTTCGTCAACGTGCTCGCCTACGCGCTCGTCCCGCTCTCCCTCCCCGGGCTCTACGCCGTTGCCACGTCGGTGGGTGGGCCCGCGTTGGTGGCGGGCCTGGCAAGCTTGTTCGTAGTGGAGCTCGGGTTGGCCGTCGGCGCCTACGTCGTCGACGGCGAGGACCTCCGCGAGATCGCCCACGTGCCGCTCCGACAGCTCGTCTGGCCCTGGTTCCTGCTCGGCGTGTTCGTCGTGGCGGTGGCGCGGTTCCTGGCCGGCGGCGCCCAGGCGTGGGGCAAGCCGGCGCGGCGGGGCGTGCTCGCGGACGAGGGAAAAGCGGGGAAGACCGGGGTCGTTCGGTAGGGGGACCGCTCGCCGGCACCCACGAGCCCCCCCTCCTCTACAACCAGCCCTCCCGAACCAACACGTCCTTCACCCACCCCGCGAGCCGGGTGTGTCCCTCGACCGAGAGGTGACAGTCGTCGAGGAACAGCTCGGGATCGCCCGTGGCCCGCAGCGCCTCGGCGGCGTCGAGCCAGGCGCCGTCGGTCTCGGCGGCGACGGCGGCGAGCATCTCCCCGTAGGCGCGCATCGGCACGGGGTCGGGGTTCAGGCCCTCGGTGACGAGCAGCACGCGCGCGTCGTGGGCCTGGGCCGCGTCGACGATGGCGCGCACGTTGTCCCGCGCGTCGGACACCGGCACGGCCACCCCCGACCCGCTGCCACGGACCGCGAAGAGCGCGTGCTTGAGGCCCACGTAGAGGCGCGACGCGTTCAGGGTGTCGGAGATCGTGCCGAACAGCGCCGAAGGGGCCCGCCAGCGCGCGTAGAGTTGGCTGTACGGCACGCTCGCGGGCGAGAGGATGTCGTTGTGGCCGACGTAGAGCACGAGGATGTCGGCGTCGAGCCGCTCGATCTGGCTCTCGACGTAGAGCCGCACGTGGAGCGTGTTCCAGCCGCCGACGCCCTGGTTGACCACCTCCCAATCGGTGCCGGCGAGGGTGTCCTGCAAGCGGCGTGGCCAGAATTGGTCGAGGTCGTCCATCTGGAAGGCGCCGCCGGTGCTCGACCCGCCGAGCGCCACGATGCGGCGCCGCGACGGGTCGGGCTCGGGCGGCCGCGCGGGGAACCCCTCGTCGGGGTAGGCGCGGTAGCGGCGGATCTCTAGGAGCTCGGCGAATTCTTCGCTGGCGCGCGTCCAGCCGGCGGTGCGGGTCCACGTCGTGTCGAGGGTCGTGAGGCGCAAGCCCGCCTCGCCGCCGAGGACGAGCAGGGCGGTGAGCGCGTAGGACGTCGCGACGCGGCGCGCGAACGGGTGGGTGTTGACCCAGGCGAGCGCGGCCCACGGGATGCCAAGCGCGGCGAGCGTCGCGAGGCCGGCGTAGCCGGAGCGATCGCCGCCCGTCGCGACGGTGACGATGCCCGCCACGCCGACGAACCCGAGCGGCGCGAGCCCACGCGCGGCCGCCCCCCGGATCGAGGACGCCGCCGCGCCCGCCACGAGCAGGAGCAGAGCACCAGCCGGCAGGCCCGCGAACAGGAGCGGCCCCCAGGCCTCGGGCACCTCCAGGAGCCGCATCTCGTCGAGCACGCCGCGGAGCTCGACCCGGCCGAGGAGCGGGACCGCGAGCAGCGGCAGGGCGGCGAGGGCCACGGCGCGGAGCCGCGCGAGCCGGCCCCCGACGACGAGGCCGAGGGCGCCGCCGAGGAGCGTCAGGAGCGCGCCGAGCACGGGGCTCTCCAGGAGGCCGCCGAAGGACTCGTGGAGGGGGGCGCCCCCGGTGGGGGTGACCGACACCGATTCGATCTGCACGCGACGAACGCCGCTCCCGAACACGACGGCGCCGGGGCTCCACTGGCCGCGGCACCGCGTCGCGGGCTGGCCGTCCACCGCTACCGTGATCTCGCCGCCGCGCGCGTCGAGGCGAAGCGTGAAGCGCTCGCCGGTGGGCGCCGGCGCGTCGGCGCAGTCGAGGCCGCGCCCCCGCAGGCCACCCGCCGCGCTCCGGTCGACGAGGAGGCCGACCCCGCGCTCCATCGGACGGCCTG
>JAKFCH010000121.1:0-34801 GCA_036676765.1 Deltaproteobacteria bacterium | reverse complement strand
ACTGCGGTGCTCAAGGCGATGTTGGGAAGTGATGGAGCAAATTGACCAGGAGAAGTTTGTGTCGGAACCGCCAAAGTTGAAGTCGTTGCTTGTTGTGGCGAAGCTAGAATCGGCCCTCGCAGGTGTCAAATCCTAACTGGCTTTGGAGGGGGTCTTGATACGAAAAATGGGCCGGAGCATATGATGCTTCCGGCCCGTCTTGAAAAGCAGAGTCAATCAACGGCCGCGATGGCCACCCCGGTCGCCGCGATCCCCGCGGTCACCCCGGTAGCCGCCGCCACCACCGCCTCCTCCGCCACCGCTGCGGGGCGGACGATCTTCGCGCGGACGAGCGATATTGACGGTCAAGGCCCGACCTTGGAATTCCTTGTTGTGAAACATCTCGACCGCCTTGTTGGCGTCTTCCGCGCTGCCCATCTCGACGAAGGCGAAGCCGCGGGATTGGCCGGTGTCACGGTCCTGCATGATGCTGACCTTGACCACTTGACCGGCGCTGGAGAACGCCTCACGGAGGGAATCTTCGGTGGTGTTGTAGGAGAGATTGCCGACGTACAGTTTCGCTGCCATTTTTACTCGCTTTCGTTCGCCTGAGTCCTTCCGAAGGCAACGGGCCAAATCTGCCAAACGAAAGGGAGTGAACTCGGGTCATCTACTCACGTCATGCTCCACCGTCAAGCCCCTCCTACGCGGGCCTCTCGGAACGCCCGCGCGTCACGTGGGGAGCAGGCGATAATCGATGGTCCACGGGCGATCTTCCTCGTCGCCGTCGAACTTCAGGTGCACGAGTCGGACCTCCACGCGGCCCCCGTAGGTGGCCTGCACCACCACCCCCCCGTCGACCACGCTCTCGCACGCGGCGCCGCGCACCCAAACCCCGGCGCGCTCGTCCAGGTGGTAGATCGCGGGCCGGCATACGCCCCGGCCCGAGACGTACCACACGATTCGCGCCGCGGACCCGGGGTCGACGCCCGCGTCGGGGCCGACGGGTGAGTCTTCGACGGAGCGCACGACGCGGTGGGCCAGCATGCCCGGCCGGGAGGGAGTGTTCACGGGCGGACCTCGGCGAGCGCGGCGGGATCGGGCAGGTGGCGGGCGACGAGCGTGAGGGCCTCGAGGTCGTGCACCTCCACGTCCATCTCGGGGATGCGCCAGATGGGGGCCGCGCCGGGGGCGTGGGCGCGCAGCTCGGCGATGGCGGCGTCCTGGGCGGCGACCAACCGACGGCGCCGGTCGGGCACCTCCGCCAACGCGCGCACGAGCGCCTCGAACGCGGCCTCCGACATGCCGGGGGGGCGCGGACCGAATTGGGGCGGGCCACGGTGGGTCGGCGCGACGGCGCACCGGTTGATGAGGAAGCCACCGAACGGCATGCGCGAGCGTTGGAGGACCTCCAGGAAGTGGAGGGCCTCGGCGCGCGCGCCGGGGGCGGGGGTCGTCACGAGGAGGAAGCGGGTGTCGGGGGAGCGCAGGAGCGCACGCACGTCGATGGAGCGCTGCCGGAACCCCTCCCACAACGATTGGAACGCCGAGAAGAACTCCGCGATGTCGGTGATGGTCCGCTCCCCGAGCATCCCGCGGAGCACCTTGGCGAGGATCTCGCTGCCCTTCTCGATCATGCGCCACCCGCCTCGCGAGGCGGGGAGCACGAGCCAGCGCATGACGCCCTCGTCCATCAGGTTCGCCATCTTCTCGGGCGCCGCGAGAAAGTCGAGGGCGTGCCGGCTCGGGGGCGTGTCGAGCACGACCACGTCGTAGTCGCCCGACACGGAGAGCTCGTAGAGCTTCTCCATCGCCATGTACTCGTGGGAGCCGGCGAGGCGGGTGGAGACGAAGCGGTAGTAGTGGTTCCGCAGGATGCGATCGCGCGCGTCGGGGCCGCCGGCGAAGCGCTGCACCACGTCGTCGAAGGTCCGCTTGCTGTCGAGCATCATCGCGTGCAGCGTGGCGCCCGGCGGGAGGTCGGTCAGGGGCACGGGGAACGCCGTGTTGCCGATCTCCCCGACCGACAACGAGTCCGCGAGCCGGCGGGCGGGGTCGATGGTGAGCACGGCGACGCGGGCGCCCGAGTACGCGAACCGGATGGCGAGCGCGGCCGAGGTGGTCGTCTTGCCGACGCCGCCGGATCCGCAGCAGATGACGACACGCGCGGTGCTCACAACGACTCCAACGCGGGGAGGAGCGTGACGAGATCCGCGGGCGCGAGATCCCGGTGGTAGAGAAACGGCACGTCCACCACCGGGGGCCCGAGGGCGGAGAGGCGGCGCCGGGCGTCGTCCTGCCGCTCGCACCGGAGCAGGCCCGCATCCGCGATGTCGAGGGCCTCGCGCCCGGCGGGGTCGGCGGCCTCGCGCATCGCGGCGCGCACCGAGGCGTAGAGCGCGGCGTCGGGCACCGGCCGGGGGTGGATCTCGTTGAGGACGAGCCCGCGGACCGACTCGCGGAGCGCGCCGAGGCGCTCGTAGAGCTCCTCCGTCTCCTTCAGCGGCATGTCCTCCGGGAGGCTCACCAGCACGAGCGCGGTGCGCGCGGGATCCTCGAACAGCGTGGCGATGTCGCGCGCGTTGTCGTGGAACGGCCCCGTGACCGTGAGCTCCATCATCGCGCGCGGCGACGCGAGCATGGTGAGGCCGTGGCCGGTGGCCGGCGCGTCCACCACGATGAGATCCCACGCGGGGCGGCCGCCCGACCGCGTGCGCTCGAGGTCGAACACCTTGCCGAGCTGGATGAGGTCGTGGAGGCCCGGCACCGCGGCGACGAAGGGGCCGACCACCCGGTTGCGGAACACCATCTGGTACAGCTTCCTGAAGCGGAGCTGCATCACGACGTAGTCCTCGATGGCCGCGTCGGACGTGATCGAGAGGGTGTGGAGCCCGGGCGCCACCTCCACCGCCGTGTAGCCGCGCCCGGTGACGCCGAAGAGCGGGGGGACCTGGGTCGCACCGCTGGTTTCGCAGAGGAGCACCCGCTTGCCCGCGCGCGCCGCGCGCAGCGCGATCAGCGCGCTCACCGTGGTCTTGCCGACGCCGCCCTTGCCGGTGACGAGCACCACGCGGCGGTCCAGGAGAGTCATGGCGCGCCCCTATCGCGGGTCATCGGGGTGCGCCCCCGCCCCTCGCCGGGTCACGGTGGGTCGGCGCCCTTGCCGCCAGCCGGCGAGGTGTTTACCTGCGCGCCGAAGGCTGGCCACGCGTCCGGTCGCAAGGGGAGATTCCGATGCCCATCTACGAGTACCGGTGCGCCGACTGCGGGCACGACTTCGAGGCCCTGCAGAAGTTCTCCGACGATCCGATCACCGAGTGTCCCGTCTGCAAGGCGGGCAACGTCAAGAAACGCATCAGCGCCACGAGCTTCGTGCTCAAGGGTGGCGGCTGGTACAAGGACCACTACGGGCTCAAGAGCGGGGGCGCCTCGGAGGGCGCGTCCGGCGGGTCGGGCGCCACCCCGGCGGCCTCGTCGTCCGCGTCGTCCTCGGAGGGCGGTGCGTCGTCCGGCTCGGGCGGCGCCACCCCCGCCGCGCCGAGCGCACCGGCGTCGTCCGGCTCGGCCGGTGGGTCGAGCGGCTCCGCACCCGCGGCGCCGGCCAAGTGAGCGGCGCGGCAAGCATCCTCGTCGGGAAGGCCATCTCGGCCGAGGTCGTGGCCGCCCTCGTGCCCCGGATCGCCGCGTTGCCCCGGCCGCCGGGGCTCGCGGTCGTCCTCGTGGGGGAGGATCCCGCGAGCGCCGTCTACGTCCGCTACAAGACCAAGATGGCGGAGCGCCTCGGCTTCTCCCACCAGCAGATCACCCACCCCGCCACCCTCTCCGAGGCCGAGCTCCTCGCCGAGATCGTGCGGCTCAACGCCGACCCCACGGTCGACGGCATCCTGGTCCAGTTCCCCGTCCCCAAGCACATCGACCGGCTGAAGGTGCTCGACACCATCGACCCCTCGAAGGACGTCGACGGCCTCCACGTCGTGAGCGCGGGCCTCCTCTCGCAGAAGCGCCCGGGCTTCGTCTCGTGCACGCCCGCTGGCGTGATGGTGCTGCTCGGGCGCACCGGCATGTCCCTCCGCGGCGCCGAGGCGCTGGTCATCGGCCGCTCCGATCTCGTCGGCCGCCCGGTGGCCCGCCTGCTCGAGCACGCCGACTGCACCGTCACGGTCGCGCACAGCCGCACCCGCGATCTCGCGGAGCACGTGCGCCGCGCCGAGATCGTGGTGGCCGCCGTGGGCGTGCCCGGCATGGTGAAGGGGGAATGGATCCGCGAGGGCGCCGTGGTCATCGACGTCGGCGTCAACCGCCTGCCCGACGGCCGCCTCGTGGGGGATGTCGAGTTCGCGCCCGCCGCCGAGCGCGCCGCCTGGATCACCCCGGTCCCGGGCGGGGTCGGCCCGATGACCATCGCGATGTTGATGTCGAACACCGTGTTGTCGGCCGAGCGCCGGTTGGGTCGGGCTTAAGCCCGGAATCGCCCGTGGCGGCGTCGATCGCGGCGCCGTACGGACCGGAGCCCGCGCTTGACCCGCGCCCGTGGCGTGCCCATCGGCTGGGATGCAGACCTTCCTGCCCTACCCGAGCTTTCGTCGCAGCGCGCGCGTACTCGACGACAAGCGCCTCGGGAAGCAGCGCGTCGAGGTGTTCCAGATCCTGAACGCGCTCGCGGGCACGTCCAAGGGGTGGCAGGCCCACCCCGTGGTGGCGATGTGGCGTGGCTACGAGGACGTCCTGGTGCTCTACGGCCTCCAGATCACGCGGGAATGGACCCGCCGGGGCCACGCCGACAGCTGCCTCGCCAAGATCTTGTCGTTCGCGCCGCCCGACCAGCGGCGGCCCCGCACCCTGCCTCCCTGGTTGGGCGATCCCGCCTTCCACCTCTCGCACCGCTCGGCGCTGATGCGCAAGGACCCCGAGCACTACGGGCCGCTGTTCCCGGGCGTGCCGACGGATCTGCCGTACGTGTGGCCGGTCCACCTCGAGCTGGCCTAGCCGTCGGGCGCGCGGGCCCCGGAGGCGTGGCACGCGCCTTGCTTTCCGAGATGGGCGAGCGCTACCGGGGCTACACTGCCTCGCGCGCCGCCTCCGGAGGCCCCGATGTTCCACTCGATGTTCTACTGGCCGCTCGTCTCCCTCTCCTTTGCCGAACCGTCGTCCTCCGACGCGTTGATGGCCCCCGAGCAGTGCGCCGTCGTCCAGGTGTCCGTCACCTCGCCCGCGCCGCTCGCCACCGGCGTGCCGGTCGACGTGATGCCGGCGGCCCTGTTGAGCGCGGGGGGCTGCGGTTCCCAGAGCTGGCAGGTCACCCTCGTGGACGCCTCCACGGGCGCGACCGTGGCCACGGCCGCCCACGCCGAGAGCGACGGGAAGCTCATCGAGCTCGAGCTCGGGGGCGATCTCGCGCCCGAGACCACGTACACCTTCCGGATCGAGCCGCTCGACGGCGTCGGCGAGCTCGCGGAGATCGGCTTCACCACCGGCACGGGCACGACCGTGGGCCTCGACGGCGCGCCGGCGATCCTCTCGTCCGCCGCCTCGTGGTCGGAAGACGTCGCGGTCACCACCGTGCAGGTGGAGATCGACGTGGCCCCCGCGGCCGAGGGCGCCTCGATCGTGGCGTTCGGGGGGCGGGACGAGGGCGACCTCGCCTGGACCTCCGCGACCGGCCCGACGACCGTGCTGCTCCAGGGGAGCCGGTCCGACGGCAGCGCGCCCGCCAAGGTGTGCCTGACGGCGCGCCAGCGCGATCTCGCGGGCCGCTGGACCGTGTCGGACGAGGACTGCGTCGCGCCCGAGGTGATCGCGAGCCCCGGCGGAGGCTGCTTCGGCGGCGGCTCGCGGGAGAGCACCACACCCGCGCTCGGCGGGCTCCTCCTCGCGGCGGGCCTCCTACGCCGTAGCCGTCGGTGATCCTGGCGTTCCTCCTCGGGCTCGCCGGCTGCGACACGACGTTGCCGCCGGTGCTCGACGAGCGCGCCTGCGCCGACGCCTCCGAGCGGGTGGGCGCGCTGGCGTGCCTCCACCGGATCGAGGACCGCGCCAATTGGGAGGCGGTCGCCGTGCCCGCGGGCGTCGTCGACCAGGATCGCACGACCAAGTACCTCGTGCCGGTGTCGGCGGCCGAGGTGCTGCCGACCGTGTTCGTCAACGCCAACCGCTATTGGCTGCACTACGACTTCCTGCGCGAGGCGTTCCCCGACACGTTCGGCACGCTGTCCTGGGATCGGTATGTCGCGATGATCGTCGACCGCGGCGCGCGGCGGTACTTCGGCGGGGATGTCTCCGAGTACATCGAGGCCGACGGCACGCGCCGCTTCGGGTTCATCGTGTGGGACGACCCCGCCGACGCCACCTCGACGATCACATACGACGAGGCGCTCACCGTCTGGAACGACCTCCAGGCGCGCTTCCGGCTCGGCGCGCTGATGTTCGCCCCCAACTCCTCCGCCCAGCGGACCGCCGTCGCCGATTGGGAGGACGCCCCGTTCGCCATCCGGGGCGAGGACAACCTCGCCTACGAGGTCTACAACGAGGGGGTGGGGTACGGCACGGTGCGCCGCGTGCCGCTCACCGAGCTGGAGGCGGCCTCCTTCGAGGCCCGCTTCGGCTACCAGGACATCCTCGTGCTCGACGAGGCGCCCTTCGACGTGGAGCGCGTCGTCAGCGGCATCGTCACCGGATCGCGCCAGGGCACGCTCTCCCACCTCAACGTGCGCTCGGCGGCGCGTGGCACGCCCAACTGCTACCTGGAGGATCCCTTCGCGGCGCTCGCCGCCTGGGAGGGCGCGCTCGTGCGCTTCGAGTGCGGCGCTGCGTCCTGGTCCGTCGCCGCCGCCACGCCCGAGGAGGCCACGGCGTTCTGGGAGGCGCTCCGGCCCGATCCCGTCGACATCCCCGCGGTCGACCTCTCCGTGACCGAGCCGCTCGATCTGCTGGACATCCCCACCGCCACCGTCGTGGAGCGGGACGAAGCACTCGCCCGTTACGGCGCCAAGGGGGCCAACCTCGCCACGCTCTACCAACGCATCGACCCGGCGTGGCAGCTCGACGGCCTGGTGATCCCGTTCGCCTGGTACGAAACGTTCGTCACGACCAACTCCTGGTCGGTCGACGGGGAGGTCCTCACCTTCGCCGAGACCCTCGACCGTTGGCTCGCCGATCCCGTGTTCACGAGTGACGGCGCCGTGCGTGCCGAGCGCCTCGCCGCGCTCCGGTCGGCCATGTCGCGCGCGCCGGTGGAGCCCGCCCACCTCGACGCCCTCGCGGCCGCGCTCGTCGCCACCTGGGGCGACGACACGACGATGGTGCGCCTGCGATCGAGCAGCAACGCCGAGGACGGCCTCGTGTTCTCGGGTGCCGGCCTCTACGACTCCGTCAGCGCCTGTGTCGCCGACGAGACCGACGCCGACACGGTCGGCCCCTCCCGCTGCGACCCCGACAAGGACGACGAGCGCACGCTCTCCGACGCGCTGCGCGGCGTCTGGGCGTCCACCTGGCTCGGCGGCGCCTACGAGGAGCGCGACTGGTACGGCATCGACCAGCGGCTCGTCCGGATGGCGGTGCTCGCCAACACCCAGAGCGAGGACGAGCAGGCCAACATCGTCGGCTTCACCGGGCACCCCACGCTCGACGATCCGCGGTGGCTCGTGGAGGCGCAGCTCGGCGATCTCGACGTCGTCGCCGCGGAGCCCGGCGTGTGGCCCGAGCAGGTGCTCCTCACCCTCGCGAGCGGGGAGGTGACCGCCATCGACCGGGTGGGCATCTCCAGCGAGGCCGCCGAGGTGCTCTCCGACGCCCAATTGGAGGCCCTCGGCGCGCTCCTCTGGGACGTGCGCGACGTGTTCCCGGTCGACGACCCGGTGCCTACCGGCGCGACCCTGCTGCTCGACACCGAGTGCAAGGTGCTCGCCGACGGGCGGCTCGTGATCAAGCAGGTGAGGCCCTTCCTGCGCGAGTGAGCCGGCGCTACCGAGGGTCTCCCCCCGGTCGCGCCCCGAGGGGATCAGGCCCGGCGCCGCCGCGCCGCCGCCACCGCGACCAGCCCGAGCCAGAGCGCGCCGGAGCTGCCACCGGTGGCACACCCACACTCCCCGGCGTCGGTGTCCGCGTCGGGGTCGCCGTCCGGCGCCTGGGTGTCGAGGTCCGTGTCGGTGTCGGTGTCCGCATCGGTGTCGGCGTCGGTGTCCGTGTCCGTGTCGGCGTCCCCGGTGTCGTCGGGCCCGCCGGTGTCGTCGATGCAGTCCTCGTCGACCGTGCCGTCACAGTCCTCGTCGCCGCTTCCACAGTCGTCGACGAGGAGGCCGGGGTACTTGTCGGGGTCGGCATCGTCGCAGTCGCCGTCGGCCACGGTGTAGCCGTCCGCGTCGGCGTCCCCGTCGGCCCAGGCGGCCCCGTAGGGCCCGCCGTACGCGCCCATGTCGCTGCGGCTCCCGTCGGCGTCGAGGATGGTCGGATCGCCGGCGTCCACCAGGGTGCTCGTCGAGAGCAGGTGGAGATCGTCGGTGTAGGTGCCGTCGTCCGCGAAGGAGACGAACGCGGGGTCCACGGCCATGTTGCCGTTGGTGCCCGTCGGATCGACGTAGCCGCTCGACGTGGCGCCGCCCTCGTTGGTGTAGAGGTCGCCATAGGTGGTGGCGATCACCGAGCCGGCGGCGCCCGAGATGCCCGAGCCGTCCGACGACCACGCGATGATGGTGTTGGTGAGCGTGAGCGAGCCGAGCGCGGTGACACGGATGCCACCCGCGGAGTTGCTGCTCCCGTTCTCGGTGAGGGTGAGGTTCGTGAACGTGGCGGTCGACCCGTCGTTGACGTGGGCGGCCCCGCCGGAGAACCCGACGTTGGCTGCGAACACCGAGGCGCTCACGATGGCGTTGCCGCCGTCGACGGCGAGGCCGCCGCCGTTGCTGCTGGTGGCGGTGTTCCCGGCCACGAGGGTGTTGCGGAGGGTGAGGGTGGACTCGTCGACGTAGAGGCCGCCGCCGCCCTGCGCCACGTTGCCCGAGATGGTGGCGTGGTGCCCGTCGAGCGTGCTCACGCCGCTCACGAGGGCGCCGCCCCCGAAGGCCGCGCTGTTGCCGACGAGCTCGACGCTCGCGAGGGTGACCGTGGAGGCGCGGCCGGCGTAGAGCCCGCCGCCGTTGGTGACCGCGGCGTTGTCGCTGAGCGTGGCGGCCGACAACGTGGACATCGACTCGAGCAGGTAGAGGCCGCCGCCGACGTCGGAGGTGCCGCCCGCGAAGGTGCACCGCGCGCAGTCGAACACGGAGGCGGAGGAGTAGACGTGGCCGCCGCCCTCGCGGGAGGCGTTGCCGGAGAAGGAGAGGTCGCTGGCCTGCACCTGCGCGCCGTAGACGACGAGCCCGCCGCCGTAGCCGGTGGTGCCGTCGTCGGACGCGTTGTCGGCGAACGAGGTGTCGGTGATCGTCGCCTCGCCGCCATAAATGTAGAGGCCGCCCGCGACCGGCGAGGTGTTGCCCTCGAAGCGGCAGTCGTCGATCTCGGCGCCGATGGCCGAGGACAACATGGCGCCGCCGCCGAAGCTGGCGACGTTGTCGTGGAACACGAGGTCGGAGAGCGCCACGGGGACGGCCTGCACGTAGAGCCCGCCGCCCGCGAACGTGGTGTCGGCCGACACGCTCGCGTCGCCGCCCGAGATGGTGAAGCCCGCGAGCCGGGTCCCGACGCCCTCGCCCGACTCGATGCGAACGACCGGCCCGCCGCCGACGCCCTGGAGGATCGTGACCGCGGAGCCGCCCCAGCCCACCACGCTGATCGTGCGCGCCTGGAAGTCGATGTTCTCGGTGTAGGTGCCCGGGAGGACGGAGACGGTGTCCCCGGAGGCGGCGAGCTCGATGCCGCCCTGGATGGTGGTGGCGTTACCGCCGCCGGCGGGATCGACCACGATCTCGGCGGCGAGGGCGGGGAGCGACAGGACGAGCAGCAGCGTCATGGAGAGGGTCCTCGCCTCTACCGTAGCACCGTTGGCCGGTGAGCCGGCAGGGGAAGCGCCCGCGGGGCGCCCGCCCGTCGTCGCGTCGCAAGGAGCGCGGCCGCGAACCACGCGACGGCGGGCAGGCTCCCGATCGGCGCGCCGGGCGCCACGCGGCACCCGAACCACCCCTCCGGCGTCTCCCGCGTCCCGTCGCAGTCGGCGTCCCACCCGTCGACACGCTCGGACGCGCCGGGGAAGGTGTGGGCATCGCCGTCGTCGCAGTCGCCGTCGTCCTCGGTCCATCCGTCGCCATCGTCGTCGAAGCGGTCGGTCTCGTCGTCCGCGAGGCCGTCGCAGTCCTGGTCGTGGCCGTCCACGAGCTCGGGCGCGCCGGGAAACGTGGTGGCATCTCCGTCGTGGCAGTCCCCGTCGTCCTCGGTCAGGCCGTCCTGGTCGTCGTCGAAGACCCGGGTGCCCTCGTCGGTCACCCCGTCGCAGTCGTCGTCGGCGCCGTTCACGACCTCGATCGCGCCGGGGAACCGCCCGGGGGCGGCGTCGTCGCAGTCGCCGTCCCGCTCGGTCCAGCCGTCGGCGTCGTCGTCGAAGGCCTCGGTGTGGTCGTCCGCGAGGCCGTCGCAGTCCTCGTCGCGGAGGTCGGCCACCTCGGGCGCGCCGGGGAACACGAAGGCGTCGGTGTCGTCGCAGTCGCCGTCGTGCTCGATCCAGCCGTCGCCGTCGTCGTCGAAGGCCGCGGTCCGGTCGTCCACGAGCGTGTTGCAGTCGTCGTCCCGGCCGTCCTCGACCTCGCGGGCGCCTGGGTACACGAGGCGCGCGGCGTCGTCGCAGTCCCCGGCGAGCTCCGTCCAGCCGTCGCGGTCGTCGTCGTGGCGCTCGGTCCCCTCGTCGACGCGGCCGTCACAGTCGTCGTCGCGTCCGTCCGGGGCCTCGTCCGCGCCCGGGAAGGTGGTGGCGTCGGCGTCATCGCAGTCCCCCGCCCGCTCGGAGAGGCCGTCCCCGTCGTCGTCGTACGCCTCGGTGCCCTCGTCGGCGGTGCCGTCGCAGTCCTCGTCGCGGCCGTCGGGGCGCTCGGGGGCGCCGGGGTAGCGGGCGGTGTCCGCGTCGTCGCAGTCACCCGCGTGCTCGGTCCAGCCGTCGCCGTCGTCGTCGAACGCGGCGGTGCCCTCGTCCACCACGAAGTCACAGTCGTCGTCGACGCCGTCCTCGGTCTCGGAGGCGCCGGGGTGCCGGGCCGCGTCGGTGTCGGCGCAGTCGCCGTCGCAGGTGCGGAACCCGTCGGCGTCGCGGTCGTAGCCCTCGTCGACGCCGCCCTGGCAGTCGTCGTCGATGTCGTTGCAGAGCTCGAACGCGCCGGGGTGGATGTCCGGGTCCTCGTCGTCGCAGTCCCCCTCGTTGGTGGTCCACCCGTCGCCGTCGAAATCGCCGCAGTGCCGGCCCTCGGTGCCGGCGGGGTCGTAGAGGACCCCGAGGTGGTTGGCGACCGTGCGCGGCGAGCCGTCCGAGGGGTCGTTGACCGTGCCGTACGCCTCGGTCCAGAGCGTGCTCGACCCGCCGCCGTCGAGGTTCACGGCGTTCCACGCGCCCAGATCGCGCATCAGGTCGCGCAGCTCGGCCACCGTGGCGCCGACGCTCGACGACGAGCGCCCGTCGACGACGACGAGGATCAGGGTCTCGCCGTCCTCGCTGATCCCCGCGGCGGATCGGGGGTGCCGCTCGTCCCACACCGAGGACGTGTCGACGCCGTCGTCGAGGAGCCCCGGGTGGCCGCTCACCGCCTGGTCGACCCAGTCGGGCACGGGCGAGAGGTCCGCATCCTCGCGCTCGACGGAAGCGCGCCCGTCGCCGAAGGCCACGACCGCCGACCAGCCGTTGTCGCTGGTGTCGGACCACGCGGTCCCGTTCCCCACCGAGAGCCCGCTCGTGCCGTAGGTGTCGTACGAGAAGAAGTCGCCGTTGATGGCGGCGACCGCGCCGGTGTGCGCGCCGAACGACGGCACGCTGCGGCGCCGCTCGCCGCTCGTCGTGGCGCGCATGGAGATGCCGGGCTCGCAGAGGTCGACGAACAGCGCGTGGATGCGCATACCGGAGGCCGTGCGGTACAGGTACCGGACGCCCGGGTTGGGCGTGGACCAGCTGTCGGCGGCGTCGGCCGACGGCGAGAGCGCGAGGGCCAGGAGCGCGAGCATCGGGCGGTTGTTCAGCAAGCGGTGTGCCAGCGCTGGGATCGGCCTGGAGGGCGATCCGCCAGGGTTCCGGGCCGCCGCGTGGGATCACGAGGCCCCGGTCGGGTGCGGCAGGCGCGCCCCCCCTGTCCCTAGTCCGGTTCGCGCATCCGCACGTAGCCCGCTTCCAACTCGCCGCGGATGCGGGCGAGCTTCTTGGCGTTCTCGCCCCGGTAGAACAGGTTGAACGTGTCGAAGGGGATGAGCGTGCCGTCGGGTTGCGCCATGTGGACGCAGGACTTCTTGACCGCGCGCAGATCGAAGCTGTGGGCGTCGACGAATTGCATGATCAGCACGCGGAACACGTTCTGGTAGCCGAGGTCCGCGGGGGCCTGGACCTGGGGGAGGCAACACAACAGGTCGGAGAGGCAGCCCGCTTGGGACTCGGGGGAGTGGTTGGTCGCGAAGAGCTTGAACAGGTGCTCGCGGATCTTCGGATCGCGCTCGAGGATGATGGTGTTGCGGGTGCCCTCGATGTACACCGACGGGTCGAACAGGCCGGTGAGGGGCTGCACCGTGTCACCCACCTTGACGGCGTAGGCCATCGCGAGGCAATCGGGGTTGCACGGCACGGGGACGATGTCGTCGAGCGCGAACACGGGGGACTGCTCCGCGATGCGCCGCCGCACCTCGGAGAGCGTGATGCGATCGGTCAGCGGGTCGAAGTTGTCGTGGCGGCCGGCGACCTGGACCGGTTGGAAGGTGACACCCCGCACGCACGGCCGGGTGAGGGCGTAGTCGATGATGGCGCCCAGCTCGTCGTCATTGAGGCCGCGCTTGACCGTCACCACCAGGGTCGTGGAGACCCCGGCCTCGTCGAGGCGATCGAGGGCGCGGGCCCGCACCTCGCGCAGGTCGGCGCCGCGGAGCTCCTTGTGCACCTCGCCCCGGAGCGAGTCGAATTGGAGGTACACCTCGAAGCCGGGTTGGTAGGCCGCGAGGCGCCGGGCGAAATCGGGCTCCCTGGC
Source organism: Deltaproteobacteria bacterium (assembly GCA_036676765.1). Lineage (GTDB taxonomy): Bacteria > Myxococcota_A > UBA796 > UBA796 > SXON01 > CAJBVW01. The sequence goes on along the minus strand of JAKFCH010000121.1, from coordinate 21,689 downwards.
GATGCGGATGCCGTTGGTGTTCACCATCAGGTGCTTGATCGGGCGCGCGCGGGCGGCGTCGAGGATGGCGAAGAAGTCGGGGTGCAGGGTGGGCTCGCCCCCGGAGATCTGCACGACGTCGGGCTCGCCCTCGTTGGCCACCACGGCGTCGAGCATGCGCTCGATCTCCGCGAGGCTGCGCTCGGTGGTGCGGTGGGTGCCGCTCTCCGCGTAGCAGATGGGGCAGGTGAGGTTGCAGCGGTCCGTCACCTCGATCAGCGAGAGGCAGGAGTGCTGCATGTGCTCGGGGCACAAGCCGCAATCGTAGGGGCAGCCGTACTTCACGGGGGTGTTGAAGCGCCGGGGCAGCTCCGGGGGCTTGACGTACACCTCGCGACAGAGGCGGTAGTACGCGGGATCGTCGGAAAGGAGCACGCGCTCGCGCCCGTGGACCGGGCACCACTTGTCGAGCACCACCGTGAGGTCGTCGATCACGACCTTTCCCTCCACGCGGCGCAGGCACGTGCTGCACACGGACACGGCGACGTCGTAGAAGAGGTAGGGGCGGACGCGGGGTGGCCCGATCGGGGTGGTCAAGGCGTGGTCTCGGGGCGGGGGGCATCGTATCCGAGCGGCGCACGCGCGCGGACGAGCGACCCGACGAGGGCGACGATCGCGAGCGCGCACACGACCTGGACCGCGGTGAGCGGGCCGACCCGCCAGCCGGTGTCGCCCCGGAGCGGCTCGAGCACGAACCGGATCGTCGCGTAGCCGATGAGCGTCCACTTGAAGAGGTGGCCGGCGGGGCGCGGCCGGTCGCGGATGGACCAGATCCAACCGGCGAGCCCGAGATCGAGCGCGGCCTCGTAGAGCTGCGCCGGGTGCCGGGACACCCCGGCGATCACCACCCCAAGCGGCCCCGCCGTCTCCGCGCCGACGCAGCAGCCGTGCAGGAGGCACCCGATGCGGCCGACGCCTTGCGCGAGCGGGAGGGCAACGGCGAAGGCGTCGCCGGTGGAGTGGCGCACGCCGACGAGCCGCTTGGCCAGCTCCACGCCGAGGTAGCCCCCGGCGATGCCGCCCACGACGGTCTTTCCGGTGAAGTCGAAGGCGAGCGCCGCCATCCCGAGTCGCGCGAGCTCGGTCGGCGGCACGAACAGCGCCATGCCGACCTTCGAGCCGAAGAGACCCCCGAACAACGCGGCGAAGCCGATGATCGCGTGGCCGGGCGTCCGGTCGTAGCCGAGGCGCGCGACCTCCCGCCGGCGGACCAGCGCGGCGAGCGCGATGCCGAGCGCCACGAACACCGCGTAGCTGGGCACGTCGAGGGCGCCGAGGGAGAGGAGGACCGGATGCACGCGTGGTAGTGTGCCCGAACCCATGCTGCGCCGCCCCACCCTCCGTCGTGTCGTCCAGGCGCTCACCGTGGTGGTGTCGGCGTACTACGCGCTGTGGGCGTGCGCGCCGCCGTCGACCTTTCGCGCGATGACCCTCGATCTCGACCGCCCGAACGAGTTCGGCCTCGGCGCGGCCGGGGTGATGCCGGTCGACCACCCCGAGGCGTGCTGGAACGGCTACCTCGCCTGCTCCGGACCGCACGCCCAGCTCTGGTACCAGCACCGGTTCAACGAGCGCTTCAGCCTCGGCGGCGCCGCGTTCGTCGGGCAGGCGAGCGGTATCGGCGCCGGCGTGCAGGCCCGCCTCCACTGGGTCGAGCTCGACCGCTTCCGCTTCGGCACCGACCTCGAGGGCGGCTTCCTCTGGGCGGGCGTCGGCCTCCCCGTCTCCGTGCGCCTCGTGGACGACCTCTGGCTCTACAGCAGCCCGGGCGTGCGGGTCGACTCCTTCCAGAACGCGCGGCTCCCGCTGGGGATCGCGTGGGGGGTCACCGACCAATTCTGGCTCCAGACGGAGGCCGCCTACGGCTACTCGTTCCTGAACGCGCCGGGGCCCGCCGAGAGCGACGCCCTCTCGTTCGGGCTCGCGGGGAGCTTCCGCTTCTGACGCGGTAGGAGGCCTTGGATGGAGCTCGTCGCCCGCAACGTAGAGGTCACCGCGGGCGGGCGCGCGATCCTCGCGGGGGTCGACCTGCGGCTGCGCGCGGGCGAGCTCTGCGGCCTCATCGGGCCCTCCGGCGCCGGCAAGAGCACGCTCATCCGGGTGCTCCTCGGCTTGACCACCCCGGCCCGGGGCGAGGTCTCGCTCGCGGGCGCCCCGGTCGGATCGCGCGGCCCCGTCGGCTACGTGCCCCAGGACGACGCGCTCCACACCTCGCTGCGCGTGGGGGAGGCCCTCGGGTTCGCCGCGGAGCTGCGCATGCACGGGGCGCCCGCCGCCTCGCGCGCGGCGCGGGTGCGCGAGGTGATCGGCCAGGTGGGCCTCTCCGAGCGGGTGGACGTGCGGATCGCGCGGCTGAGCGGCGGCCAGCGCAAGCGGGTGAGCGTCGCGATGGAGCTGCTCTCCCGCCCCGAGCTCCTCATCCTCGACGAGCCCACGAGCGGCCTCGACCCGGGCCTCGAGGCGAAGATGATGGAGCTCTTCGCGGGCGTCGCGCGCACCGGGCGCGTCGTCATCGTCTCCACGCACGCCATGCAGTCCCTGGCCTGCTGCGACGCCCTCGCCGTGCTCGTCGGCGGCCTGCTCGCCTACTTCGGCCCCCCGGCGGAGGCCCCCGCCTTCTTCGGCGCCCGCGATCTGGTCGATCTCTTCTCGCGGCTCGCCGCCGAGCGGCCGGAGGCCTGGGCGGCGCGGTACCGGCAGAGCGGCATCGTGACGGCGTTCGCCGCGCGGCCGCACCCCACGTTGCCGGATCGGGGCGGGGTGTCGACCACCAACGCCGCCGCCGCCGCCTCGCCGCCCCCGCGCGCGGCGCTCGTCGCCGAGCTGGAGCGGATGAAGGCCGAACGCGCCCGGGGCAAGGGTTGAGCGCCCCGGCGGCCCGCGCCCCGTCGCCCTCGACGCGCACGGGCTTCGCCCCGCCCTCCGTGCAGCGCCGCGTCCTCGCCGCCCGCTACCGCGCGACGCTGCTCGGCGACTGGCCCACCGTCGTGGTCCTCGTGGCCCAGGCCCCGTTCATCGGGTGGCTGTGCACCATCGTGTGGGGCTCCGTCGAGACCGACACCCCCTCGCTCCGCTTCGTGCTCGCGCTCGCGGCGGTGTGGTTCGGGTGCGTAAACGCGTGCCGCGAGATCGTGAAGGAGCGCGCCATCGTCGAGCGGGAGCGCCTCCTCGGCCTCTCCCTCGCCGCGTACGTCGCCTCGCGCCTCCAGGTGCTCGCGGTGCTCGCGCTCGCCCAGGTGGTGCTGATGCAGGGCGCGGTGGAGTGGACCCTGGCGCTGCGCGGCAACATGGCCCTCGAGCTGCTTGCCCTCTGGCTCGCGGCGCTCGCCGGCACCGGCATCGGCCTGTTCGTGTCGGCCGTCTCGACGAGCCAGGAGCGCGCCGTCGGGGTGGTGCCGCTCCTCCTGCTGCCCCAGATCCTGTTCTCGTCCTTCGCCATCCCCGAGGACCAGTTCAGCACCGTGGTGCGCGCCGTCGAGAAGGGCATGCCGGTGCACTGGGCCTACGAGGTGTTCGAGCAGCTCGCGGCCGCGGAGACCGAGTGGGGGCAGGTGGCGATCGCCCTGCTCGCCCTCGCGGGCATGACCGGCGCCACCGCGCTCGCTACGATGGGGGCGCTCACGAGGAGGCGATCGGTCGTATGAAGAAGGCGCTCTGGACCCTCGGCCTCCTCCTCGTGCTCGGGGGCGGCTACGTCGCCGCCGCGCACCTCTCCGGCGGCGCGTTCCCCACGCTCGGCCTCGCCCTCGGCGGGGAGCGCGGCCTCCTGCGCCGCACCGCGCTGTCGTTCTGGGAGGACATCCAGTTCAAGGACTTCGTCCGCGCGGCGTCCTACCACGCGCCCGACATCCAGGGCACGGTCGACATCCCGTACCTCCTCGAGCGATTGTTCGGTGTCAAGCCCGAATTCCTCGACATCATGGAGATGGAGGTCGTGCTCGCCGACGTGGACAGCACCGACCTGCGCGCCCGCGTCAAGACGCGTCTGAAGGTGAAGCTGCTCGTCGACGGCCGCATCGACGATCGCGAGGTGATGCTCTATTTTCACCGCAAGACGACGGCCGACCCGTGGTTCATGGAGCTGGAAACCTCCCTCCGATCGCTCGAGGCCGAGGAGGGCAAGCTTCACTGACGCGGTTGACTTCCCGGGATTGACTCCTAGATCCGGGCCAACCCGGAATTTCATGCCGACCCTCCTGCACGTCTCCGCCAGCCCCCTCAGCGACAACTCCTTCTCCGCCCGCATCGGGGATGCCTTCATTGCCGCGTGGCAGGAGTCCAACCCGGGTGGGGTCGTCGATGACCTCAACCTCTGGAAGGAGACGCTCCCCGCCTTCGACGCCGAGGCGGCCACGTGGAAGCTCAACACCCTGGCGGGCTTCTCCACCACCCCCGAGACACAGGCCGCGTTCGAGCGGATCCGCGGCGTGGCCGACCGGTTCCTCGCGGCGGACGCGTACCTCGTCACCTGCCCGATGTGGAATTTCGGCGTGCCCTACCCGCTGAAGCACTACATCGACGTGCTCGTACAGCCCGGCCTCACCTACGGCTTCGATCCCGCCAAGGGGTTCTTCGGCCTGGTGCCGAACCGCCCGGTGCAGCTCGTGCTCACGCGCGGCGGGAGCTTCGCGCCCGGGGCGCCGTTCAACCACCTCGAGTTCCAGCGCCCGTACCTCGAGGGCGTGCTCGGCTTCATCGGCCTCACCGACGTGCGGACGGTGGTGATGGACTGCACGGCGTACGGGCCGGCGGTGTCCGACCCGCTCCTCGCGCAGGCCGTCCGCGAGGCCGCTGCGGCCGCCCAGGCGTTCTAGTCCGTCGGGGAGCGGGGCGCCGGCGCCCCGCTCGCCCTCCGCCCCCGCCTACGTGCTCTTGACCTGCTTGTGGGCCTGGATCGCGGACGCGATGTGACAGACCCAACCGAGGAGCCCACCGGTCCCGATCCAGAAGCCCGGCGTGATGATCAACCAGAAAATGCCCCAGCCCCAATGGCCCGCGTAGAACTGGCCGATGCCGGGCACGACGACGGACAAGACGGCGGCGATCCCCGGATCCTTCGCGCGGTTCACCATGGTGACCTCCAAAATCTCCCTAAGCGCATCCGGCGGTGACTGCACCCGGGGGGACGGTCGGCACGCGTCGGTCAGGAAGTGGCGAGGCGATGTCGACGTATTCGGGGCGCTCGCGATAAAGCCGCGGTACCGATGAAGATCCCCGATCGCCTCCTCCCGTTGCTCGAGCAAGGGCTCATCCACGAGGTCGTGCGCCCGTTGATGAGCGGCAAGGAAGCCGCTGTCTACATCGTGCACAACGGGGATGCCTACCTCGTGGCCAAGGTGTACAAAGAGGCCAACAACCGGAGCTTCCGCCAGCGCACCGCCTACACGGAGGGGCGGCAGGTGCGCAACAGCCGCCAGCGCCGCGCGATGGAGAAGGGCTCCAAGTACGGAAAGGAGCAGCAGGAGGCCGCCTGGCAGACCGCCGAGGTCGACGCGCTCGAGAAGCTCGGCGCCGCCGGCGTGCGCGTGCCGAAGGTGTTGGCGTTCTCCGAGGGCGTGCTGCTCATGGAGATCATGCTCGACCCCGAGGGGCAGCCCGCGCCCCGCTTGTGTGACTGCGCGTTCTCCCCCGAGCAGGCCTGGAACACCCACCAGTTCGTCGTGCGCCAGGTCGTGCGGATGCTCTGCGCCGGGCTCATCCACGGCGATCTGTCCGAGTACAACGTGCTCCTCGCGGCCGACGGCCCGGTCATCATCGATCTGCCCCAGGCGATCGACGCCGCGCACAACCAGCAGGCCCGCGCCCTGCTCATCCGCGACATCGACAACCTCACCGCGTTCCTCGGCCGCTTCGCGCCCGAGCTCCTCGAGTCCCGCTTCGGCCAGGAGATCTGGGGCCTCTACGAGCGCGCGCAGCTCACCCCGGACTCCGTCCTCACCGGGCGCTTCCGCGGCTCCACCCGGAAGGCCGACACCCGAGCGGTCATGCGGGAGATCGAGGACGCGGCGCGCGAGGCGCGGATGCGCCGCGGGTAGCCGACCCGTCCCGTCCGGAGAGATCGCGCCCTCGGGATGAATCTCGGTAGCCCCGCCGCCGACCCTTCCCCGAGGCCTTCACCCTCCGATCTGCTTCTTCGCCCGCGCGCTCCGCCACCGCATGATCGCGTCGAACAGGCGCATGTAGGCCGGGGTGGCGCTCGCCTCCGACTTGGGTTGGTAGGTGTCGCACACGTAGGGCACGTACATGCTCCGGCGCAGGCTCGCCCAACCGGTCGCGGGGGAGCCCTCCACGCGGTGCCACATGCGGCCGTCGTGCACGGTGAGATCGCCGGGCCAGGTCTCGACGGCCACCTCGCGGCGGTCGGGCGTCTGCGTGACGAAGTGGATCTTCGAGAACAGCGTCGACCAGACACCCTGGGTGTGCGTGCCGGGGAGCAGGCGCAGGCCGCCATCCTCGGGGCGGATGCGATCGAAGTGCAGGCCCACGTTGAGCATGGGGCCGGGCATCTTGCGGTTGTAGAACACGTCGCGCAGGGCGTCGGTGTGCCACGCGAGGTTGGGGCGGAGGCTCCCCTCGGCGCGGACGTAGCGGTTGAACACCACGCCGTCCTTCTCCTCGTCGCCGATGCGGGCGTCCTCCCCGATGAGGCGGCGGATGGGCTCGAAGCGCGCATCGCGCACGAACGCCGCGAGGAACGGGCTGTAGACCGAGGTGAACCCCATGCGGTAGAGGAATTGGTTCCCGTCGGGGTCGAGGCCGAACCACACCGGCACGCCGTAGACCTTGCGCTTGCCCGCGGCGAGGAGCTCGGCCTCGATGCGGTCGACCTCGGCGAGGATGCCGTCGACCTCGGGGCGGGCGGCCACGCGGTCGAACACGAGGTACCCGTGGCGGTCGAGGAACGCGAGCTGCACGGGGGTGAGGGCGTCGCGGAGGCGGAACCGCACGCCGAGCGGGAGCGTGGACGCGACGCGGGTGGCCTCGGTCGGCGCGAGGGCGAGCAGGGTGTCCTCGTCGAACACGGCGGGCGGCACGTCGGCTTCGTCCCAGCGGGGCGGGTTCCGGGGGGCCGGGAGCCCCGTGCCTTCGGGGAGGGCGCTCGTCTGGGCGGCGGGCTGGGACATGGGGCCTCCGGGGTGGAGCGATACTAATCAATCGTTTGATTGAACGTCAAGCGTCATCGGAGGTCACTGCTCGGCCGCTCGCGTCGCTGGGGGCCCGCGGATGCGCTACACCCGCGCGGCCCGGAGAACCTGTGCTCGAGTCGCTTTCTTCCCCCGACACCTGGATCGCGTTGGCGACCCTCTGCGCGATGGAGATCGTGCTCGGGATCGACAACATCATCTTCATCGCGATCCTGGTCGCGCGGGTGTCGCCCGAGCGTCGGGAGCAGATCCGCTCGATCGGCATCGGCCTCGCCCTGGTCCTGCGGCTCGGGCTCCTGTTCGCGCTCTCGTGGATCATGGGCCTCACCGAGCCCCTGTTCGCCGTCCTCGGGAAGGACTTCTCGGGCCGCGATCTCATCCTGCTCTTCGGCGGGCTCTTCCTCGTCGGAAAGAGCGCCCACGAGATGTTCGAGAAGCTCGAGGTCTCGGCCGAGCACGTGGGCGGGCCGGCGAAGGGCGCGGCCTCGGCCGGCGCGGTGCTCGCGCAGATCCTCGTGCTCGACGTCGTGTTCTCGCTCGACTCGGTCATCACCGCCGTCGGCATGGCCAACCAGCTCTGGGTCATGGCCACCGCGATGATCGTCTCGGTGATCGTGATGTTGCGCTTCGCCAAGCCCATCGGGGACTTCGTCGAGCGCCACCCCTCGATGAAGATCCTCGCGCTCTCCTTCCTGCTCCTCATCGGCGTCCTGCTCGTGGCCGAGGGCTTCGGAGAGCACGTGTCGAAGGGCTACATCTACTTCGCGATGTCGTTCGCGCTCGGGGTCGAGCTGATCAACATGCGGGTGCGGAAGAACCAGGCGCCGGTCCACCTGCACCACGAGATCGAGGGGCCCACCGAGTAGGCCGCCCGGTCGTCACAAGACCGGTCGTCAGACGATCTGCTGGGTCCACTTCCCGCGCGCCGCCACGATCCCCTTCGCCAGGGCCTTCACCACGCTCGTGGCGTTGATGGCCCACCACACCCCGGCGGCCCCCCAGCCGAGCGGGAAGGCGAGGGCAAAACCGAGCGGCACGCGCAGGAGGTTGATCGGCGCGGAGAGCCAGAAGATCGCGCGGGTGGCGCCCGCGCCCGCGAGCACGCCCTCGGCGAGGGACTCCCAGGCCACGAAGACCTGGGTGAGCGCGAGGATGCGCGCATAGGTGATCGCGGCGTCGAGCACGACGGGATCGTGGGTGAACGGCGCGCACAGCGGCTCCGCGCCGAACCAGAAGAGGGCGCCGGCGCCGAGGCCGAGCCCGGTCGCCATGGGGAAGCCGAGCCGGGCCGCGCGGAGAGCCTCCTCGGGGTGGCCGGCGCCGAGCTGCCGCCCGACGAGGCTCGCCACGCCGAGCGAGACGCCGAGGAACATCGGGTAGGTGAGCCCCTCGAGCGCCGAGAACCCGATCCCGAGGGCGGCGTTGACCTCGGGCCCGAGCGGGGAGATCGTGGTGCGCAGGAGCGCGGCGTACACGCCCGCGTACATCAACGTGTTGACCGTGATGGGCGCGCCGATGCGCATCACGCGGAGGAGCGTCTCGTCGAAGGCGAAGTCGGAGAGGCGCGGGCGGAACTCGCGGTAGAGCACGTACACGCCGACGCCGACGGTGAGCGCGCGGGAGAGGCTGGTCGCGATGCCGGTGCCCGCGATACCGAGGCCGAAGGTGTGGATGAACAGGGGGTTGAACGCGGCGTTGAGCAGCGCCGCCGCCACCTGGAGGCCCATCATCGTGCCCGGCCGGCCCATGGCGACGAAGAAGGCGTCGAGGAGCGGGTGGAGGGCGAGGGGGATGCCGCCGATGGCGAGGGTGCGGAGGAAGATCGTGGCGTCCGCGGCGACCGCACCCTCGAGGCCGAGCCCCGCCGCGATCGCCGGCGCGCCGACGAACCCGACGACCCCGAGGATCACGCCGAGGAGCGCCGATCCGGCGAGCGAGCTGCCGAACACGCGGCGGCGGAGCGCCTCGTCCCCCGCGCCGGTCGCCCGCGCCATGAGCGGGCCGGCCCCGCCGCTCACCAGCGCGTAGACCGCCCACGCCCCCACGAGCACGAACGTGCACGAGCCGATGGCGGCCTGTGCCGAGGTGCTGATCTCGCCGGCCGCGTACTGGTCGATGACCCGGAACGCGTTGTTGAGCACGGCGGAGGCCGCCGCCGGGGCGGCGAGGCGGAACAGCGCCATGCGGGTGACGGGCGGGGTGGGTTGCCCCCGTAGGCTAGCACGCGATGTTGCCGGCGCGAGGGCGGGCGTCGGCACGGGGGAGGCCCCGGGCGGCGAGGCCCCGACGGGGTCGGTCGCGGGGGAGGGGACCTGGGGCACGGCGCCGTCTATCGCGGGGACGCCGGTGCGAGCGCGAGGGAGTGGGCGATCGCGTAGCGAACATCTCGCTCGCGAGCCGACGCGCCCCGATAGGCCGTCGGATGCCGCCGTCCGACCGCTACACCCCCGATCCGCGCTACTCCACCCTCGGCGAGGGCTTCGCCGATCCGGTGGCCCCGGCGCGCTTCCCGAAGCGTGTCCTCCGCTTCCGCAACGACCGCCACGCCGCGCACGTCGGGCTCGACACCCTCACGAACGACGAGTGGGAGGCGGCCTTCGCCCGGTTCGAGCCCTTGCCTGGCAACCTGTCGAAACCACTCGCCCTTCGCTATCACGGGTACCAGTTCCACAGCTACAACCCCTATCTGGGCGACGGCCGCGGCTTCCTCTACGCGCAGCTCCGCGACGACCGCGGGCGGCTCCTCGACCTCGGCACGAAGGGGAGCGGCACGACCCCGTGGTCCCGCGGCGGGGACGGGCGGCTCACCCTCAAGGGCGGCGTGCGCGAGATCCTCGCGACCGAGCTTCTCGAAGCGTTGGGGGTAGATACGTCCAAGACGTTCAGCCTCTACGAGACCGGCGAGGACCTCTGGCGCGGGGACGAACCCTCGCCCACCCGCGCGTCCGTGCTCGTGCGCCTCTCGCACTCCCACCTCCGCTTCGGCTCGTTCCAGCGCCTCGCCGCGCTGCGCGATCGGGCCGGTCTGGAGCGGCTCCTCGCCTACGCGATCACGAACTACCACCCCGCCCTCCTCGCCTCCGGAGACGCCGGCCCCGCCGCCTTCCTGCGCGCCGTCTGCGCGAAGATCGCGTTCACGTGCGGGCGGTGGATGACCGCCGGGTTCGTGCACGGGGTGCTCAACACCGACAACATGAACATCACCGGCGAGAGCTTCGACTACGGGCCCTGGCGCTTCCTCCCCGAGGCCGACCCGCTGTTCACCGCCGCGTACTTCGACTCCGGGGGCCTCTACGCCTACGGGCGCCAGCCGGCCGCGGTGCGCTGGAACCTCGACCAGCTCGCGCACGCGCTCTCCATCCTCGGGGAGCCGCTCGACGGCGCGCTCGACGGCTACGGCGCGGCCCTGTTCGAGGGCATGCGCACGGGGCTCTTGCGCCGCCTCGGGCTCGCCTCCGCGGGGGAGGCCGCCGACACCGCCCTCGTCCAGGCGTGGTTCGCCTTCGCCGAGTCGAGCCGGGCGCCGTTCGATCAGCTCCACTTCGACTGGTACGGCGGCGCCGCCGGCGAGGCCCGCGCCCGCCGCTCGCCGAACGCGCGGCACTACGAGGATCCCCGCTTCGCCCCCGTCCGGGACGTGCTCGACGCCTACGTTCCCGCGGCCGCCGAGCGCCTCGCCGATCCGTACTGGGCGCGCGAGCGGCCGGTGGACCTGCGGATCGAGACCGTCGAGGCGCTCTGGGACGCCATCGCCTACAAGGACGACTGGGCGCCGCTCACCGCGCACGTGGCGGCGATCCGGGGGCTCGGGGCCCTGCTGGACGCGCCGTCGGTGCCGAACCCCACGTAGCCCCGGGCGGAGGGGCAGCCGGTCCGATAAGGGCCGGCCATGCTCCTGCTCGCGCTGTTTGCCTGTTCCGCCCCCGATGACGATGGCGCCGACGACACCGCCGCCGCCATCGTCGACGACGGTTGCATCCACCCGATGTGGGAGGGCGCCTGGCCCTTCCCGTCGAACCGGCTCGTCACGCGGGACCCCACCTCGCCCACCGGCGTGTCGCTCACCCTCGACGAGGCGCTGATCCCGCTCACCCGCAACGGCGGCGTGGCGCTCGATGCCACCCACCTCGCCGGGCTCGACGGCTTCTCGCGCCTCGCGCCGGTGGTCGTGCAGCTCGACACCGGCGTCGATCCCGCCGCGTTCGGCGTCGTCTCCGACGCGGCCGCGCCCATCGGGATCCTCGACGTGGAGGCCGCCGCCGTCGTGCCCGGGCGCCTCGCGATCACCGCGGACGGCACGACCCTCACCGTGTGGCCCGACGTGGCCCTCCGCCCCGGCGCCCTGCACGCCATCGTGCTGCGGTCGGACCTCCCGACGCAGACGTGCTTCTCCGCCGGCCCCGCGATCCTCGGCGCCGAGCAGGCGGGCGATGCCCTCGCCGACGAGATGGCGGCCGCGCGCGCCGCCGCGGAGACCGCCGGCCTGGTAGACGTCGCCGCCGTCGTCCCGTTCACCACGCGCTCGGCCGAGAGCGAGTCCGTGACCATGACCCGCCTCGCCGGGCTCGTGCCCGGGCTGGTGGCGGACGACGATCTCGTCTTCGACACCGTCGTCGACTGCGCCGCGGGGGCCGACGACTTCTGCACCGAAGGCGTGGCCTTCGTGGTGCGCGGCGTGGCGTCGCTGCCGACGTGGCAGGGCCCCGCGGGCACGTTCGTGACCGACGCGGACGGGGTGCCGGCGCCCCAGGGGGCCGAGCCGGTGCCGTTCTGGCTGATGGTGCCCGAGCGCGCCCGCACGGAGGCCGCGCCGCTCCTCGTGCTCCAGCACGGGCTCGGCGGATCCCGCGAGGACATGGACGGCCTCGGCCAGATGCTCGTCGCCGCGGGGCACGCTGTGGTGGCGATCGACGCCGTGGCCCACGGCGATCGCCCGCGCGAGGGCGACACGACGATGGCATTCTTCGGCATCGACTTCGAGCAGTGGCTGGTGGCGCTCGCCCGCGACAACATCCGGCAGACCGCGGCCGATCACCTCGCGCTCCGCACGCTGCTCGCCGCGCGCGTGGCGGCGGGCGGGTTCACCGACCTCGGCTTCACGATCGACGCGGAGGACGCGAGCTACGTCGGCCAGTCCCTCGGCGGCATCATCGGCGCGAGCGCGTGCGCCACCGACACCGGCCTCGATCGGTGCGTGCTGAACGTGCCGGGCGGGCGCCTCATCGAGATCGTGCGCGCGAACGTCGCCTACGCCACGTTGATGAACATCTACTTCGACCGCTCAGACGACGCCGCCGCGATCGAGCTCTTCAGCGCCATGGCCCAGATCGTGGTCGACCCCGGCGATCCCGCGGTCGTCGCCCCCCGCATCCTGTCCAGCGCGCCGGCGCGCCCCGTGCTCGTGCAGGAGGCCATCCACGACGACACCGTGGCCAACCAGACCACCGAGGTGATGGCGCGCTCCATGGGCCTGCCGCTGCTCACCCCCTCGCTCGAGGCGATCTCCGGGCTCGCGAGCGTGGAGATGCCGGTCTCCGACAACCTCGCGGGCGCCGGGGGCGCCACCGTCACCGCGGGCCTCGCGCAGTTCGACGAGGGGCACGCGTTCCTCCCGTGGGGCGGCGAGGAGGGCGCGCGCGGCTTGCGCCAGATCTTGACCTTCCTGGAGGAAGGCAGGATCGACGTGGGGGAGGCGGGCCAGTAGCGCTTCGGGTAACCGGAGCGACCGCTCGACGAACGGGGGGTAGGCAGCGCGCTGGTTCGCCGGTACCCTGTGTGCGGAAAAGGAACCCCCATGCTGCTCCTCCTCGCCGCCTCCGCTGCCGCTGTCCCCACGTTCACCGACCTCGGCTTCGTCGTCACCCCGCCGGCAACCGGCAGCTTCGCGCAGGGGGTCAACGCCCCCACGGTGGCGTGGGACGGCAGCCAGTACGTCATGTACTTCGAGGCCCCCGCGCCCGCGGCGGACGTGCCATCCGACTGCGGCAGCACCTATACGATCGGGCGCGCCACCTCGGCGGATGGCCTCGCCTGGACGCTCGACGAGGCCCCGGTGCTCGGGCCCGACCGCGCCGACTCCGCCAGCGCGTTTTCCTGCGCGGTGTCGCAGCCCGCGGTCGTCTACGAAGGCGGCACGTTCCACCTGTTCTTCACCATGGGCGACGAGAAGCCGGACGGCGGCATCGCCAACTACCAGGCCGGCATCGGCTACGCGACGAGCACCGACGGCGTCGCGTTCACCGTCGTGCAGGCGCCCACCCCGCTCGGTGACCGCGATGACACCCCCTCCGGCGAAACGACCGACACCGGCACCCCCGTCTACGAGTGGCACGCGCCCGACGGCGGTGCGCAGATCCTGACGATCGGCATGCCGAGCGTCACGCTCGTCGACGGCACCATCCACCTCGTCTACCTCTCCTCCACGTGGCTGCACGCCGCGAAGTACGACCTCGCGACGAGCACGTGGAGCCTCTGGGACCAGGCGGTCTCCGATGTGTGGGTCAGCGACACGACCTGGGCGCACTACGGCGTGTTCTCGCCGTCGGTCTTCTGCGATGCCGCCGGCATCGGCCTCCTCATCGGCGGCTACACCGACTCGGCCTACGCCACCCGCGGCGCCGGCTTCGCCACCTCGACCGATCTCGTCGAGTGGACCCTCGACGAGGCGCTCGCGACGGACGGCGTGCCCTTCGCGAGCCTGAGCCACCTCGACGTGATGCCCGCCGGCCCGGACTTCCTCGTGTACTACGGGATGACCGACCCCGCCTCCGGGCTCAAGGCCATCGGCCTCGGCGTGACCGCGACGACATGGGGCACGCCGGACGGGCGGTCGTGCGAGACCGACGCCGATACGGACACCGATACCGACACCGATACCGATACCGATACCGACACCGACACCGATACGGACACCGACACCGACACCGACACCGACACCGACACCGATACGGACACCGCGATCGACAGCGGCGCCGACACGGCCGTCGACATCAGCGACACGGGCACCGACGGCGCGACCGGTGACTGTGGCTGCACCAGCACCACGACGGGTGGCGGCGTCGGAGTGTGGGCGGCGGCCCTGGGCGCGCTCGCGCTCCTGCGGCGTCGGCGGGCCTGACGGGCGGGGGCGCGTCCCCTCGCTCCGCTCGGGGCCGGGCCGGCTACGGGGTCGGCCTCCGGCCTCCGTCGGCCGCGCCCGAGCGCGCGGCCGACCCGCCGGCGGGGCCGGCGGCCCTCCGCGTCCCTCGCGCGGTCCGGAGGCGATAGAGGCTCCGGCGGAGCCCTATGCCATGGAAAAGCCCAACTCGCTCACGACTGCCTGGTACGAGAGCCTCGTCCCCGCCGACACGCGCGCCGTGCGCGGCCAGATGTTCGGCCACCCGTGCGCCTACGTGAACGGCAACATGTTCCTCGGCACGTTCGGGCAGTCGGTGGTGATCCGCGTCGGCGCGGAGCGGGCGGCCACGCTCGTGACCGACACCGTGCGGCTCTTCGAGCCGATGGAGGGGCGCCCCTGGAAGGAGTACGTGCAGGTGGCGGCGGACGTCCTGCCCGACGCCGAGGTCGTCGCGCTCGCGCGCGAGGCGCTCGAGCACACGGCGCGGCTGCCGACGAAGGCGGAGAAGAAGGCGGCGGCGGCTCCGAAGAAGGCGGCGGCGCCGAAGGCGACACCCGCTCCGAAGAAGGCGGCGGCGCCGAAGTAGGCGGCGCTCCACGGGGCGGTCGACGCTGCCGCCTGCAGAGCCGCCCCGAGTGTCCGCTTTCCTGGGCAGAGCCGCCTCGAGTGTCCGCGCGGGCGCAATGTGCGGGGCGGTAGGCTGGCTCCTCCACGGACGAAGCACGTTTATTTCGAAGGGCCACCCGGGCGAGCGCCTGCTCGGGCGTCCGCGCGGGCGGATTGTGGACGTCCGACCCGGCTCTGCTCCGATTTTCGGACGTTGGAGCGGGCTCTACCCTCCGCAGAGCCGCTCTCGCATGGTTCCGCGCCTCACCACAGCTCCGATGCCGACGCGGTCGTCGATACGCTGGAGCCCGCCTCAGCGGCGCTGCCGCCGCACCGCCGCCGCCGCCGCGATCAAGGCGCCGAGGCCCACGGGGCCCCGCCCGGTGGTCGAGCACCCGGGGTCGAGCGAGTGCGGGCCCGTCCACTCCGAGAGCTCGCCCTCGGCGTCGACGGCGGCGGCGTACACGTCGCCCTCGTGCGCGGTGATCCACCGGGGGCCGTGTCGCTCCTCGAAGGGCGCGATGCCGAGCAGCGCGGCGTCGTCCAGCGTGTCGACGGGCTCCGCCGCGAACACGACCACCGGCGCGGCGCTCGCGGCCCGGACCTCGGTGCCCGGCACCGTCGGGCCACAGTTGGCCCAGCGCCCGGTGGAGATCCGGATGGGCTCGAATTCGAGCGTCGGGGCCTCCGGGGACACCCCCGGATCGCCCTCGCCCTCGGTGACGGTCACCCTGCACTCGACGCCAAAATCACAGGGCTCGATCCGGTAGTCGCCGGGCGGGAGGGGCTCGACCGGCGTGAGCACTTCGCCGCGATCGCCGGCGATGAAGTAGGGCGTGCGCGTCACCGCGATCTCGATGTCACCGGGCCCGAGGAGGACGCTGCCGGGCGTGGCGCTGGTGAACACCGCGTCCGCGCCCGCGGAGGCGCCCGGCAGGCCGAGGTTCGGCGGCCACGCCACCATCGAGCAGGCGAGCGCGGCCTCGGGGGAGAGGAGCAGGGCGGCGATGATCAGGCGCATGGGGACCTCATGGCAATCCGATTTGCAAGACGTGTACCGCCCCACCCGCCTACCGCCGCCGCCGCGCGAGGAGCGCGGCCGCGAGCAGCAGCCCGGCGGCCGGCAAGGTGCCGTCGCCGGTCGTAGAGCAGCCGCACCCGCCGAGGTAGCGTCCGGTGCGCACCGCGTCCGGGACCTCCTCTTCCTCCTCCTCCTCGGGCACGTCGTCCGCGGGATCGAGCGGGTCGGTCCCGTTCTCGACCTCGTCGCCGTCGTTCACGCTGCCGTCGTCCGTGTCGGGATCGAGCGGATCGGTGAGGGTGGTGTCGACCTCCTCGCCGTCCTCGAGGCCGTCGTCGTCCGTGTCGGGATCGAGCGGATCGGTGAGGGTGGTGTCGACCTCCTCGCCGTCCCCGAGGCCGTCGTCGTCCGTGTCGGGATCGTTCGGGTCCGTGTGGATGACCGCCTCTTCGCCGTTGGTCAGGCCGTCACCGTCGTTGTCGTAGTCCTCCCCGTCGTCGCTCGGGTCGAGGACGTCGGTGCTGTCGCCGATCTCCGTGCCGTCGTCGATGCCGCCGTCGTCGGTGTCGGCGTCCGTCGGCACGGAGCCGTGGTCGTGCACCTCCGCGCCGTCGGTGAGGCCGTCGCTGTCGGTGTCACGGTCGTTCGGATCGGTGCCCCAGGTGACCTCGTCGCCGTCGGTGAGGCCGTCGTGATCGGAGTCGGGGTCGGCGGGGTCGGTGCCCGCGGCCACCTCGGTCGCGTCGTCGATGCCGTCGTCGTCGGTGTCGGCGAGGTCGGGCTCGGCGCCGATGGCGCCGTCCTCGGCGTCGGTGAGCCCGTCGGCGTCGTCGTCGACGCCGGACTCGCCCGCGTCGTCGGCGGCGTCGAGGGGATCGGCGCCCGCGGCCACTTCGGCCCCGTCCAGCGTACCGCCGTCGTCCGAGTCGGCGTCGCGCGGATCGGTGCCGGTGCCGCCGACCTCCAGGGCGTCGGAGAGGCCGTCGTGGTCGGTGTCGGCGTTGCGCGGGTCGGTGCCCGCATCGAGCTCCTCACCGTCCGAGAGGCTGTCCCCGTCGCTGTCGCCCTCGGTGGGATCGGTGAAGGTGACGCCGAGCTCCTCGCTGTCGGAGAGGCCGTCGCCGTCGCTGTCCGCGAGGGAGGGGTCGGTGCCGGCCGCGGCCTCCTCGGCGGCGTCGAGGCCGTCGCCGTCGTCGTCCGTGCCCGCCACATCGTCGGTCGGGTCGGACGGGTCCGTGCCCGCGGCGACCTCGGCGCCGTCCGTCGTGCCGCCGTTGTCGGTGTCGGCGTCGAGGGGGTCGGTGCCGGACTCCCCGACCTCGGTGGCGTCGGAGAGGCCGTCGTGGTCGGTGTCGGCGTCGAGCGGGTCGGTGCTCGTGTCGCTCACCTCGTCGCCGTCGGGCAGGCCGTCGTCGTCCGAGTCGGTGTCGAGCGGATCGGTGCCGAGGCCGGTGTGCTCGACGCCGTCCCCGAGGGTGTCGTCGTCGCTGTCGGCGTCGGTGGGGTCCGTGCCGAGGTCGAGCTCGGCGCCGTCGGCGAGCCCGTCCACGTCGGTGTCGACCTCGAGCGGGTTCGTGCGGGTCTCGTCGACCTCCCGGCCGTCGCCCAGGCCGTCCCCGTCGGTGTCGGGATCGAGCGGGTCCGTGCCGACGAAGTCGACCTCCACGCCGTCGGAGAGGCCGTCGTCGTCGGTGTCGGCGTCGAGCGGATCGGTGCCGAGCTCCGCCTCCTCGCCGTTGTCGACGTTGTCCCCGTCGGGGTCGTCGTCGGTCGGGTCGAACGGGTCGAAGCCGCCGCCGAGCTCCCAGCCGTCCTCCGAGCCGCCGTCGTCCGTGTCCGCGTCGAGCGGATCGGTGCCCGTCTCGTCGACCTCGAGGCCGTCCTCGAGATCGTCGTCGTCGGTGTCGCCATCCAGCGGGTCGGTGCCGGTGGTGAGGACCTCCTCCCCGTCGTCGAGACCGTCGTCGTCGGTGTCGGCGTAGTCCGGGTCGGTGCCGAGCTCCGCCTCCTCGCCGTTATCGAGGCCGTCCCCGTCGGGATCGTCGTCGGTGGCGTCGAGCGGGTCGGTGCCGCTGCCGACCTCCACGCCGTCCCCCACGCCGCCGTCGTCCGTGTCGGAGTCGACGGCGCTGGTCTCGCCCGGGTCGAACACGGCGTCGTGGTCGGCGTTCTCGTCCCCGTCGGAGAGGCCGTCCTTGTCGGTGTCGGGGTCCGCGGGGTCGGAGCCGTACTCGACCTCGACCGAGTCGGTGACCCCGTCCCCGTCGGTGTCGGGATCGGGGACCTCGCCGCCGCAGAAGTCGACGAAGACCTCGAGGACCGTCCCGTTGCCGGACCCGACATCGTGGTCGTTCACGATGGCGAACGAGCTCACGTAGGTCTCGGGGATGGTGACGATCCCGCTCGCGTTGTCCGTGCCGAACGCCTGGGTGACGTAGCCGCTGCCGTCGACCTCCGCGGGGACCGTGGTGGTGTCCGGCGTCGTGAGCATGCTCGCGTCGATCGGGTAGGGGACGCCGTCGACCAGGAACTCGAGGTGCTCCGACGCGCTGGACACGCGCGACATCGCGTTGAAGCGCACCCGCGGCGCCGCGATCGGGGCCGAGAAGGTGAGGGTGAGCGTCTCGTCGTCGGAGGTCGACGAGCCGATCCACGGCCCGCTGAGGCCGCTGTAGGTGAGGAGCGTGATCGCGCCGCGGCTCGACGTGACGGTCGCGGTGATGCCGGACACGGTGGTCGTGCCCGTGACCTCGGTCTCGCAGCTCGTACCGGACACGGGCACCCGGGTCTCGCTCGCGGCCTCCTCGGCGGAGAGCGGCGTGCCGCCGAACGGCGCGAGGCCGACGGGCTCGACGGGGGCGCCGTCGGGTCCCGCGGCGGGCCCGGAGGCGTCGACGCACCCGGCGGCGACGAGGAGGGCGAGCAAGCGGCAGGGCGAGCGGGGCATGGCGACTCCGGGGACGGGCGGGCCGGGCGAGGGGAGGGGGGCACGATCGACGAGCAGGCGCGCGCCCGCGACGGGGGATCCCGAATAGCATGCCCAGAGGCTACCGGAAGGGGGTTCCGCGCGAGGTGCGTGGAGGGCGGCCGCACTCCGAGGGCGGCCGGTCGGCGGCTCTGCGCCGACGGAGCCCGAACGGGCGACCCCGGAACGGACCGACCCCGGGCGCCTCGCCCGGGGTCGCGCCCCGCCGTGGGGATTCCGTCGGAAGCCTAGATGTGCGCGCTCTTCCCGAGCGCGACGGCCACGGCCTCGTACATGGCCTCGCCCATCGTGGGGTGGGCGAACACGACGTGAAGGAAGCCCTCGGCGGTCATCTCGGCGGCGCGGGCCATCACGAACGTGGAGAGCAGCTCGCTCGCGTCGTGACCGATGATGTGCGCGCCGAGGATTTCGCCGTACTTCTTGTCGACGAGCACCTTCACGAAGCCCTCGGTGTGGGCGGTGCCGCGCGCCTTTCCGTTCGCCGAGAAGGGGTAGCTCCCGACGCTGAAGTCGAGGCCCCTGGCCTTGGCGGCCTCCTCGGTGAGGCCGACGCTGGCGATCTGCGGCTGGCAGTACGTGGCGGCGGGCATGTTGCCGTAGTCCACGTCCGGGGCGTGCTTGCCGGCGATGCGGTCGATGCAGGTGTGCGCCTCGGCGTAGGCCGTGTGCGCGAGCGCGGGACCGCCGCACACGTCCCCGATGGCGTAGAAGCCGGGGACGTTCGTGCGATACGACGAGTCGTGGGCGATGAAGCCCTTCTCGAGCTTGATGCCGACCTTCTCGAGGCCGAGGTTCTCGGTGTTGGGCGCGATGCCGACCGAGATGAGGCACACCTCGGCGCGGAGCTCGCGGCCGTCCTGGAGGGTGACGAGCACGCCGTCCCCGTCGCGGGTCACGCTCTTGCAGAACGTGCCGACCTCGGTCTTGATCCCGAGCTTCTTGTACGCCTTGGCGAGCTCCGCGGAGACCTCGTGATCCTCGAGCGGACAGAGGCGCGCGAGCCCCTCGACGACGGTGACGTCGGTGCCGAACGCGTTCCAGAAGTACGCGAACTCGAGGCCGATGGCGCCCGAGCCGAGGACGATGGCCGACTTCGGCTGGGTCGTGCCGGTGATCGCCTCGCGGTAGGTGAGGATCTTCTCGCCGTCGGGCACGATCCCGGGGAACGTGCGAGCGCGCGCGCCGGTCGCGATGACGATGTGCTTCGCCTCGTGGACCTCCTCGCCGTCCTTCGTCTTGACCCGCACCCGGTTCGTCCCGGAAGGGCCCGGCCCCTCGATCGTGGCGGTGCCGGTGATCGAGGTGACGCCGTACTTCTGGAAGAGGAACTTGACGCCGCGCTCGGACTGGTCCGCCACGCGGCGGGAGCGCTTGACCACCGCCGCGAAGTCGTGGCGGGGGTTGTCGCAGGCGAGGCCGAACGCCGTGGTCTCGTCCTTCAGGAACAGGTAGTGCTCGGCCGACTTGAGCAGGGCCTTGCTGGGGATGCATCCCCAGTTCAGGCAGACGCCGCCGAGCTTCTCCTTCTCGACGCACGCCGCCGAAAGCCCGAGCTGCTGCGCGCGGATCGCCGCGACGTAGCCGCCGGGGCCCGAGCCGATGACGAGCACGTCGAAGGTGGCCATCAGAGCACCAGCAGGGCGGGCAGCTCGATGTAGCCGCGGAGCGCTTGCAGGAAGCGGGCGCCGAGCGCGCCGTCGATGACGCGGTGATCACACGTCATCGTGGCCTTCAAACGCCACCCGACGGCGAGCGTGCCACCCTCCACGACGGGGACCTCCTGGAGGCTCCCGACGGCGAGGATGCCGGCCTCGGGGGGGTTGAGGATGGCGGTGAAGTGGTCGATGTCGAACATGCCGAGGTTGGAGATGGAGAAGCTCCCGCCGGTGTACTCCTCGGCGGCCAGCTTCCCTTCCTTGGCGCGGCCCGCGAGCTCGCGAACCTCCGTGCCGATCGCGCGCACGCCCTTCTTGTCGGCGTCGCGGATCACGGGGGTGATGAGGCCCTCGGGGAGCGCGACGGCCACGCCGAGATCGACGCTGCCGCGACGCACGATCGAGTCCCCGTTCCACGCGGCGTTGCACTCGGGCACGTCCACCAGCGCCTGGGCCACGGCCTTGAGCACGAGGTCGTTGTAGCTGACCTTGATGCCGCGCTTGCCGGCGGCCTCCTTGAGCGCGACGAGGCCGGCGCCGTCGAAGGTCGCCGTCAGGTAGAACACCGGCACCGCCTGGTGCACCTCGGTGAGGCGGCGCGCGATGGTCTTGCGCATCTGCGTGGCGCGAACGGTCACGTCCTCGCGACGCCCCATCGTCGGGGCGGCGGCGGCGGTCGGCGGGGGGGCGGTGGCCGCGGCCTCGACATCCGCGGCGACGACGCGCCCGCCGGGCCCGGAGCCCTTGATGCGGGCGAGCGGTACGCCCTTGTCGGCCGCCATGGCCTTGGCGAGCGGGCTGGCGACGACGCGCGGGCCGGCCGCGACGTAGGCGCCGAGGGGCTCCATGATCGCGTCGGGGATGGGGCGGCCCATCCAGGTGAGCGTCGGTACCTCGCCGGCCTTCATCGGCACGTCCTGCGGCGCGCTCGGCGCGGGCCCTCCGGAGGGGGCGGCGGGGGCGCCCTCGGCGACGGGCCTGGCATCGGCCTTCTGCGGCGGTGCGGTCTCGGGGAGCTTCGCCTCGGCGGGCGCGGGCTGCTCGGACTCGCGCGGTCCGCCACCGACGGGGGCGGCGGGGGGCGCGGCGGCCTCGGCGGGTGCCTTGGCGGCAGGGGCGG